>CAVDPT010000001.1:0-114824 GCA_963610935.1 Bifidobacteriaceae bacterium
CCTTTTTTGTCGTCATTCTACGCTACCCTCCGTCGTCCTCCGTCGTCATTCTGAGCTTTGCTTCTCGCTTTTGCTATCGAAGAATCCAGCGTAACGACAGTGGAGCGTTTCTAATGGTTAGCATTAGATCGTGCGGCGCTTCGCGCCTTGATCCTTCGATTGCCCGTCAAAGTAGGCAAGACGCTTCTCCGCTACGCTACGAAGCATTCGCCCGTCAAGTGAGCAAGTCAAAGCCGTGCAGGATGACACATTGAGTTTTTCCTTTTACGGCGGTTGAAAAGATTTTTATTTTCCCCTCATCCACCGCAAGCGGACCCCCTTCCCCCATAGATAAACGGGGGAAGGCTGTCTTTTATTCGCAACAGTTCTTCCATAGATATACGGGGGAAGGCTCTCTCCCGTTCCGAACTCGATGAATTTTTGAAAAATATTCGCGATTCTCGGTTGCAATGCTATTATCAATTTTGCTTGCTCACGGGTTGCCGTCGCTCGGAAGCTCTCGCCGTTCGGTGGCGTGATATAGAGCTATGTAAAAACCGAATACATATTCGCGGAACTAAAACGGAGTTAAGCGACAGATATATACCGCTGTTCCCCGAATTCCGCGCGGTTATCTCTCGAATACCATATAAAGGCGATTATCTCTTTACTCATAGTAAATACTACGTCACAAGTAAATTCAAAGAGTATTGCCCCGCGCATAAGCTCCACGATTTACGGCACACGTTCGCTACTCGGTGTTTAGAGTGCGGAATTTCTATGAAAGTTGTTCAATCGTGGCTCGGTCATGCGAGACTTGATACAACCGCAAGTATATATTCACATTTGCTCCCCGACTTCGTTCAGTCGGAAAGCGAGAAGTTTAAAATGTTTTAAAACACAAAAACGGCAGTTAAAAACTGCCGTTTTAGGTGGTCGGAGTGACGGGATTTGAACCCACGACCTCTTGGTCCCGAACCAAGCGCGCTACCAACTGCGCTACACCCCGCTCGCGCCGATTTTTCATCGACGCTAACTATTATATAATTTTCTAAACGAAAAAGCAAGGCTTTACACGGTCTTTTTCATCAAAAATTACGCCTTCTGCCTCTAAAAGCTCTCTTTGTCGATTACCGCCGCCGAACGCGAACGCCTCGCTTACCTCCCCGAACCTGTTTACCACGCGATAACACGGTATCGTTTCGGGAGACGGGTTAGCGTGGAGCGCCCACCCGACCTGTCTCGACATCCTTTTGTTTCCCAGAAGCTCCGCAATTCTGCCGTAAGTGATAACTCTGCCGTAAGGCACCTTCTTTACCGCCTCGTACACTGCGGCGAAAAACCCGTCGCGCATAACGTCGAAAACCGCCTTTTTTCTTCCTGAAGCTTATCTTTTATATTCTGTTTACGCCCGTCTTTATAGCCGCTTCTTTAACCGCCGCCGCAACCGCGGGAGCGACTCTCTTATCGAACGGTGCGGGAATGATATAATCCGCGGAAAGTTCTTCGTCCGAAATAAGTCCCGCGATAGCTCTCGCCGCCGCCATATTCATTTCGTCGTTGATAACTCTCGCTCTGCAATCGAGCGCGCCGCGGAAAATCCCGGGGAACGCGAGGACGTTGTTTATCTGGTTGGGATAATCGCTTCTGCCCGTGCCGACTACCGCCGCACCCGCTTCTTTCGCTTCGTCGGGCATAATTTCGGGAACGGGATTAGCCATAGGCATAACGATTGCGCCCTTGTTCATGGTTCTTACCATATCTTTGGTCAGAACGCCGGGGGAGCTTACGCCGACGAATATGTCCGCACCCTTAACCGCGTCCGCGAGCGTACCTTTCTTGCCGCTCTTGTTGGTGAACTCCGCGATTTTTTCTTTTTCGGGGTTCATACCCTCCGTTCTGCCTTTATAGATAATGCCTTTTCTGTCGCACATTATAACGTCTTTCGCACCCATTGAAATCATAAGCTTTGCGATGGCTTCGCCTGCCGCGCCCGCACCGCTGAATACGACGGTTATATCTTCCCACTTCTTGCCGACGAGTTTTAAGGCGTTGATAGCCGCCGCAACGCAGACTACCGCCGTGCCGTGCTGATCGTCGTGGAATACGGGGATATCCACCTCGGGATCGTCGTTAAGCCTCTTCTCTATTTCAAAGCATCTCGGCGCGGAAATATCTTCGAGGTTGACGCCGCCGAAGCTTCCCGAAATGAGCTTTATTGTTTTAACGATTTCGTCTACGTCTTTACTTCTGATACAGAGCGGAATAGCGTCTACTCCGCCGAACGTCTTAAACAGAACGCACTTGCCTTCCATAACGGGCATACCCGCTTCGGGACCGATGTCGCCGAGACCTAAAACGGCGGTGCCGTCGGTGATTACCGCAACGAGATTGCCTCTCGCGGTAAGGGTGAAGGATTTTTCGTAATCCTTTTGTATTTCAAGACAGGGTTGCGCAACCCCGGGGGTATACGCGAGCGAGAGGTCGGTTTTGTTCTCCACTTTGACTTTAGAAACTACTTCGATTTTACCTTTCAATTCGCTGTGAAGTTTCAGCGATTCTTTTGCATAATCCATTGCAAAAAACTCCTTAAAAAATAATATAATGACAGTATTTAAAAACTATTTGCGGTTTTAACTTTTAAGATAATTCCCCTCGCGGCAATATCCGCGACAACCACGCGTTTTTCTCTGCTTTTATTTTGAAAAAGCGTCGTAGATGGCTCTTATGCACTTTTCGTAATCGGAATCGGCGACGCCGACGATTACGTTAAGCTCGCTCGAGCCTTGGTCTATCATCTTAATGTTTATGCCGCCGTCCGCAAGCGCACGGAATATCGTCGCCGCAGTTCCGGGCCGTCTCGCCATGCCGTGACCTACCGTAGCTATTACCGAAACGTGCTCGGTAACGTGAACGTAGTCGGGACTTACGGTCTCGCGTATTTCGTTGATTACGTCGTCCAGCACTCCGGCCGAAAGCTGTCCCGACGGGATAACTACGGACAAGGTGTCTATGCCCGAGGGCAAATGCTCTACGCATACGCCGTGGTGTTCGAGTACGGAAAGCACTTTCCGTATGAAGCCTATCTCGGTGTTCATATTGGACTTTTCTAAATATATAACGGTAAAATCTTTTTTACCGGCTATACCCGTTATGACCGATTCGCCTTCCTTTGGGACGTATCTATCCGAAGGCACTATCATCGTGCCGTCGTCGTTCGGTCTGAAAGTGTTCCTTATGTTTATGGGAATTTTCCCTTTCATTACGGGGAAAATCGCGTCCGCGTGGAGAACCGAAGCTCCCATATACGAAAGCTCGCGAAGTTCTTTATACGTTATCTGCGTAATGGTTTCGGCTTCGGGAACGATTCTCGGATCGCAGGCGAGAAATCCGCTGACGTCCGTCCAGTTTTCGTAGACGTCCGCGACGACTCCGCGCGCTATGATAGAGCCCGTTATGTCGCTCCCCCCACGGGAAAAGGTTTTTATTCCGCCCTCGTAAGACTTGCCGTAAAACCCGGGGATAACCGCGCGTTTCACGTCCGCAAGGCGGTTTTGAACCTTATCGTTTGTATAATCTTGGTTAAGTCTGCCCTTACTGTCAAAACGGATAAGCTCCGCCGCGTCCACGAATTCGAAGCCGAAAAACTCCGCCGTAACGAGCGCGGAAAGATATTCCCCGCGCGAAGCCGCGAAGTCCGCGCTTTTTTTCTCGTCTATCTCCTTTTCGGTACGGTCTAAAATCTCGTCTATATCGAGCTTTAACCCGAGATCCTTTACTATTTCTCTAAATCTTTCTCTTATCGCGGCGAAAGATTTTGCGCAAGAACCCGTTTTAACGGCTTCTTCGTTGCATTTATAAAGCGTATCGGTGATTTTTATATCGTTTTTATCTCTTTTCCCCGGGGCGGAAACGACGACGTATCTGCGCGAATCGTCGGCAAAAACGATGTCTTTTACCTTTCTTATCGTATCCGCGCTCGCCATCGAGGTGCCGCCGAATTTACAAACCTTAAGCATATGTTTTCTCCTTTTACAACCTTAAGCCGCCGCTTCTAAAGCGAAACGTTTTCGGCTTATTTTATTCTTTTTCCTTCTAAATAGTATCGTTTCTCTACTCCCTCGCCCATGGAAAACGTTTTCCTCGGGAGAGAGCCTTTTTCCGAAACGTATTTAAAAAGCTCTTCTTTTTTCAGCTTGTCGAAGGTAATCCCGACAGCCGTCTCGTCGTTTTTCACTAATTTTACGAGACTTTCCTCGCCGTGGATATAATCGACCTTGCCTCCGTTATTTACGAGATATTCCTTTATAAACGCGTCAACCGCGGCGACGCTTTCGGGAAGCCCCTCGTCCGCGCCGAACTCCGTCTTTACACTCCCGTCCGTCACGCCGAACCTGCCTTTTACGCCGCTTATTTCCGAAATAAACCTTTTACGGTCTACTCCCGAAACGAATCTATAGATAGGCTCGAAATATATCCCCTCGTCGTAGATATTGTTGAATTCCGCCAAAGCAAAGCGCGCGGGGTGCGTTTTTCTTTTCTCTTCGGACAGCGTCTTTTTAATCTCGTTCCAATGCGCCTTAGCCGTCGCGAGAGAATGGTTTCCATCCCCCACGGCGAAGGCGAATTCGTCCGCTCGCCCGTATTTTTTTATAAGTCTTTCCTTGTCGAGAAGTCCGCCGAAAGCTTCTTCTACGCCCTCTTTTTCGGGAACGAACCAACCCGCGACTCTGCCGCCCCCCATGTTGAGCGGAAAATCGTATAACTTCTCAAACGAATCGCGTCGAGCGTAAAGTCCCTCCGCAATTTCTCTTTTTTCGTCGTCGAACAGTATCATTATATGCGGGAACTCCGCCGCCGCATTTTTCCTTATGGCAAGTCTCGGCGGAATTCGCTCTTCTATCGTGCCTTCCGTAGAACGCACGAGCGCGGAAGATTTTTTGGCGTATTCGTACTTTTCGAGATCGACCGCGCCGATTATGCCGATACGCCTTTTTACGAACGGCGTTTCGCGCACGGTCAGAACGAAACCTCTCGGGAGCGTCCTGAAAAATCCTTTCCGAAGATATTCGTCTATGCTACGGTTTATTTCTTTTATCCGCTCTTCCTGCCCCGAGCCGAGATAAATTTCGGGGAGAACGAGATTGAGCGCGGAGGGTTTGTCTTTAACGCTCTCCCGCAAAGCACTCCAATAGCTTTCGTCGCCCGTAAACTGGTCGCAGGCAACGCACGCGAACGCGGTAAGCTCCTTTACCTGCGGCAATAATATTTCGGCGGCGACTATACCCGTTTCCTTCATTTCGACGACCCTCTTACGCTAAAGATTTATTACGATTACGGTAAAAATCGCAAGACCTACGGCAAGCGCGATTATACCGAAGTTTTTCCAAAACCTTTTATTCTTCGCTTCCGCAGACTGTTCTGCGGGGGTGATTTTATTATTATCCATTATTCAGCTCCTTGACGATTTTAAGCTCCTGCATCCTTTTACTTTCTCGTGCTTTCTATAGCCTGCCAGTAATACTGTTTTAGCGTCTTTTTAAGTATTTCCGCGTCTGCGTATCGGGTTATTTTGCCGCCGCGCGCTATCGAAATTATACCCGTTTCTTCGGAAACGATTAAAGACGTAACGTCTATCGTCTCCGTTATCCCTATGCCCGCGCGGTGACGCGTACCGAGATCTTTCGGAATATTGTCGTTGTGAGATAGAGGCAGAAAGCACCCCGCCGCGATTATTTTAGTGTCGCTTATAATCATAGCGCCGTCGTGAAGAGGGGTTTTCGGAAAAAACACGCTTTCGATAAGCTCGCTCGAAATATCGCTTTCGAGTTTAATGCCGCTATCTATAATCTGCTCGGGAATTTCGCCCGACGCAAGTACGATGATGGCACCCGTATTCTTTTTCGACAAATTCTGAAGCGATTTAATTATTTCCGCTATACAACGTTCGGTTTTCTCCTCGTCGATAGACCTGCCTGCATTGTGCTTAACGTCTATGAGTTTATGATTTTTATACGCCCATATAAGACGGCGAAGCTCGGTGGCGTAAAGCGCGCAGATTATAAGCACGAAGACTGCGGGCATTATCAAAAACAGTCCGCCCGAAACCTCCGGCGTCAGTCCGACTATCGCGCCCGCAAGGAGCATGGTCATCACGAATATAAGCACCACTCCGCTCGCCCCGTTGTAGACGAGAAACTTTATAATGAAATAATATAAAACGGAAAACACGATTACGCACGTCACTGCGGCAATCGCCGCTTCCGCGCTACCCGTAACCCCGCCCCAAAATGCGGAAAGCCTCTCTGCGAGTTTCATAAAAGCGTTACCTCCACCCTGTCGTTTGCCGTCATATACCGTAAATTACCGCAAACGAAAGGCGCACTGAATTGTTTTTCTATAGAAAGCTTTTCGCTCGTTTTCGAGAGTAAATCCAAACTTTCCACTTATACATTGTATCACCTTTTTTTGCAATTTGCAACAATAAAAAACCCTCTTGCCCCACACAATTAAAGAAAATTTGTGTAAAAAAAGAGAAGCGGCTTACCGCTCCCTCGTTTTTCGGTTTTGTTACACCCGCTTTTCGGTTTTCAAGCCTCGGTCATAATCTTAAAAACGTTGAGCCACATAAGCTCGTCCGCTTCGTTTCGCCCGCTTTTTATACGGTAGTCGGCGTCCGCAAGCTCGTCCACGGCGCGCTTTAACGCCCTGACCTTAAACATAGCCGCCTGCTCCTTCGTTTTCTTCACCGCGTATTCTTTCATGCCGAGAAGGTTCCCGAGCGCAGCGGGCGGAAGGTCTGAAATCGCAACCATCAGCAGCTTTCTGAAATAGTTATAAACGGAAACGATAAGCTTTTGCGGCGGCTCGCCCTTATAAAGCATATCGGCTATGATTTCCACGGCTTTATCGAATTTTTTTTTCGCGATGCAGTCGGTCATTTCGTAAATCTTATACTCGGCGGACTTGCTCACGTTTTCTTCGACAAGCTCGCGCGTTATCGTTCCGCCGCTTCCGGAAAGCGCGATAAGCTTTTCCGTTTCGCTCTTTACGCGCGTCATATCGGCTTGGCAAAATTCCGAGATAAGCCCTGCGGTTTCGCCGTCAATCGCCACGTTGTCCTCGCCCGCGCGCCCCTTTATCCAGCGCACGATTATAGATAAATCCGCCTTGCCGCACTCCACTTGCGTTATCGTCTTGAATTTGGAAAGCGCTTCGCAAGGCTTTTCGTTGACGATTAAAAAAAGCGAGCCCTGCGGCGGATTTTCGATATAACCTTTGAGGTCTTTTTTCAAAGCCTCTGCTTTCGGATAAAAATCACGTATAACGGTGAGCCGTTTTTCGCTCATAAACGGGTATGCGTAAAGCGACGAAAGAAGATCCTGCACAGAAAAGCTCCCGCCGTCGAATGTCGCGGCGTTTATTGTGGGCTCGGCGATGAATTTGTTTTTTAAAAGCGCAATCGTGCGTTCGCGAAAAAACGCGTCCTCGCCGACGGCTAAAACTATCGAAAAATCCTCGCCGTTTTCTACGGCGTTTTTAAATTCGGTAAACTTCAAAATACGCGTCCCCTTTTGGCGTTTCACTTTCCTTGAATATCATTTTAACATTTTTTACGCCGTTTGGCAAGCCGATGGACGGTCAATCGCCGCAAGCGTACAATTTTTGCGCCGTTAAATACACGTCTATACCCTAAACGCCAAAAAAACAAAAAACGCGAAGCTATAAACCTCGCGTTTCTCGTTGATTTTTATATATTAACCTTTTAATTATCCTCACCGCCGTCGTTGATATAAAGAATACCGAGACAGTCCTCTCCGCAGTGACTGGTTATCGTACCGCCCGCAGTGGTGGGGTGAATATTCTTAAAGCCTCTCGCCGCAAGCATTTCCCTAACCTCTTCCACAAGCTCGGGCGCGGCGGTCGTGTAGGTTATAAACACCTCCTCGAGGTCGGGGTTGGCAAATTCCTCCAAAACGTCGTTGACGTAATTTACGACGACGTGTTCGTAATTGCCGCGATATTTCTTACCCGATACCATTTTGCCTTCTTTAAGAAGTATTTGCGGACGAATTTTGAGGAGGTTCGCGCCGAGATACATAAGCGCGGAACACCTGCCGCCTTTGTAGAGATAATCGACGCGCTTCAGCTCGAAACTCGCCTGCACCGAGGGCACTCTCGAAAGACACTTTTTATAAATGCTTTCCGCGTCCTCGCCGCGACGGGCAAGCTTTCTCGCATACAGCGCAAGAAGAGCGATACCGGTGGAAAGCGAACGCGAATCCACGACGAACACGTTCCCGAATTTCTTTGCCGAATTTACCGCGTTGTTATATGCGGAAGAAATCTCTGAAGAAAGCGAAAAATGCACCACGGCGTCGTTGTCTTTCAAAAGATTTTCAAAATGCTCGTCGTACTGGCTTTCGTTGACGGCGGAAGTTTTGGGAAGAATTTTGTTCTTCGTAACGTAGTCGATGATTTCGCGGGAGGTTATTTCTCCGTCGAGCCCCGCTTTGTCGCCGAGCAGTATGGTGAACGGCACCGTCTTTATCTCGTATTCGTCTAAAAGTTCTTTGGTAAGGTCCACGGTGGATTCCGCGGAGATAGCAATCTTCATATTATATTCTCCGAAAAAAGTTTGG
Organism: Bifidobacteriaceae bacterium; assembly: GCA_963610935.1. Taxonomy (GTDB): domain Bacteria; phylum Bacillota; class Clostridia; order Christensenellales; family Borkfalkiaceae; genus UBA1259. Next base: position 8,622 of record CAVDPT010000001.1, read on the forward strand.
TTCAATTTAACTGCGTGCGTTTTAAGAAAAATCGAACGTTTTGCCCTCGTCCGCTTTTTTCTTCGCACGCCAATTATTTTAATCGACCAAACAAAAACTATCAACCTACTTCGCGCGCGCGTGCTTCTACTGTTTACCGCGCTCGCGGTAGAGAGGTTTTTTCTTTCTCTACCGACGGTAGAATTAAAGCGATTTAACGATAAATCCGCCAAAGGATATGAACAACTATCGCCGCTTTGTCGCTTTTATATCCCCTTGCCGCCGTCGTTTATGAACGCCACGCCGACGGTGTGTTCTCCGAGATACGACGAAATCGTAGCCCCCGTACGCGATATATGCACTTCGCGAAAACCGCGTTCTTGAAGCCTTGTCGCGATGTCCGCAACGATTCCCTCGTCAGCCGTGGTATAAGCTACGAACGCGCGGGAAAGATCGGGGTTATTATACTCGTCAAGTACGTCCGCGACGTACTTTTCGGTAACGCGCGTATAAGCTCCGCGATATTTTTTGCCCGCCACCATTTTGCCGTTCTTACACACTATCTGCGGATGAATTTTAAGAATGTTCGCGCCGAGAAGAGCAAGCACCGAACATCTGCCTCCCTTATATAGATAGTCAACTCTTTCTAATTCGCAACTCGCGTGGACGAAAGGAATTCTCTCCGAACACCGTTGGACAATTTCCTCGGGGGAAGCGCCGTTTTCCGCAAGCTCCCTTCCGTAAATCGCCAAGAGACCTATGCCGACGGAAAGGCTCAAAGAATCTACGACGAACACCTTTTGCCGTTTTTTTGCGGCAGCCATCGCATTGCCGCAAGCGGAGGATAGCCCCGACGAAAGCGAGAAATGCACTACGGCGTCGTTATCCCGTAAAAGCTCGTCGAAATGTTCACCGAACTCCGTTTCGTTTATCGCCGACGTTTTGGGCAGCGTCTTGCTCTTATCGACGAAGGCGAAAAGCTCCTCGGTCGTCACTTCCCCGTCCTTCACCGTTCTATCGCCCATAGTAACGGCAAACGGCAAAGTTTTTATGTCGTACCTCTCTTTAAGCTCGTTAGTTAAATCTATCGCGGAATCCGCAGAAATCGCAACTTTCATTTAGTTCTCCTTTTTGTGTAACAGTAACGCGCGCCCTTCAATTTGTTTTTATATCGAACATCTTTGACGGCGCGCCCTCGTTTTTATCATTTTATGAGAATACGACGAAAAGGTCAACCTACAGCTTGCGCCCGTCTCACTACTATGCTTTTTGTGCGGGCTACTCTTTATTTCACGCAATCTCTTTTAGCGCAAAACGCTCTAAACCGAGCTTTTTCGCGGTAGAGTTATGAAATAACGGCTCTACCCACGGTAGAATTAAACTGTTTTAGGATAAAAAGGTTGCTTTATCGCAAAAATTATGATAAAATCTATCTATGGATATAAAAGAGAATTTTGCCGCCAACCTTACGCGGTATAGAAAAGCAATGGGAATAACGCAGGCGGAGCTTGCCGAGAAAATCAATTATTCCGACAAGGCGGTGTCTAAATGGGAACGCGGGGAATCGCTTCCCGATCTTGCCGTCGTAAAGACGATTGCCGACCTTTTCGGGATTTCTATCGACGCGCTCGTTGCGGAGCCCACACCGGAAAAACCCAAGATTTCGGTTTTCACAAACAAGAAAAGGTCTATGCTTTATCTGATACTCGTCGGCTCTATTTGGCTCGTCGCGATATCCGTATTCGTTTTTTTGGATATGATTCCGCATATATCTCACGTTTGGCCCACTTGGCTTGCGCTCATATATGCCTTGCCGGTATCCTTCGTCGTTGTGTTCATCTTCGCTTCCGTGTGGAAAAACAAGGTGCTTAACACGATTTTTTCATCGCTTTTCGTGTGGACTACGCTGCTTGCGGTGTATTTGTCGTGTCTGACGATGCTCCCCGCGCCCGCGCCGCAGGCTTTGTGGGAAATATTCCTTATCGGAATTCCTCTTCAGGCTCTCATCATCTTTTGGTTCTTTTATAGGAGAGTGAAGCAGTCTGCTAAAAAATAGGGCGTTTGAATCTTTATGTGCCACAACTGCCTTTATAAAAAACGTACGCCCCCTTTTCGGCGCGAAATTCGCCGAAAAGGGGGTTTGATTTTTCTCTTTTTTTACCTTTTAAGTAGGCTTTTATACGCCGAGGCTCAAAAACTTTTCTTTTTTATACCGTTCTACCGCCTTTAGGTATCTTTCGGCGACGGACATAACGTAGCGTTGCCCCTCGTCGTACGGCATGTTTTTAAGAAGCTCCTTATCGGTGAGTCTGCCTATCGCGTCCGAGACCTCGCCCTCTTCGTCGAGAAGGGCTTTAACCTTGCGATAGAAGTCCTCACGTCCCTCGTCCGCGCTTTTAATATCCTCCGAAACGCGCCGCGCGCAGTATTCTTTCACCTTCGACGCGGACACGCCGACGGCTTCCGCTACCTCGAGCTTTTCCTCAAGCTCTTTCGCGTACTCCTGCCAAAACCCGCGTTTTAACCGCGTTTTGGCTTCTTTCGCATAGTCCTTGAGCGTTTTAACCTCATCCATTTTGCCTTCCTTTTTCGTCCTTTATCAGTTTTTATTTACGCTCGGCAAAACCCCGTTAGATCCCTCAAAAACCGCGAAAACAGCTTACATCAATCTGCCTTTTTTCGTCACGCGGTTCAAAAATTCGGTAATTACCGAAATTCCTTCTTCGCGATTGGCTTTTTCGTTAAGAAACTCGTGCCGAGAGTTTTTTATAAAATGCAAGGTAACGTCTTTCAAACCGTTCTTTATATAAAATTCGTAGAGGGCGGTAGTACCCTTGCTCATATTGCCCACCGCGTCGTCCGCGCCTGAAATGATGAGTAGCGGCAAATCCTTTTTAAGCCCCGCCGCCCAATTTGCGGAATAAAGCTTTTTCATATTCTTCATAAAACTTATAAAGAAATTGTTGCTGCACACGAACTCGCAGTATTTATCCGCGTGATATTTGGCGTTATTTTCTTCGTCCACGCTCAAAAACTCGCCGTACGGCATCTTTTTGTCGTAACTGCCGAAGATGTTTTTGTGCACGAATTTTGCGGGAGCTTCTTCACCCTTGAAAACGGCGGCTATTTTTGCGCAAACGTACCCCGTTTCGGCAAGCATCCAACCGTTTTTACTGCTTCCGCCGAGTATCGCGCCGTCAAGCTTATCGCCGAAAAGCTGCAAGTATCTCTGCGTTAAAAACGAGCCGTAAGAAAACCCGAAAAGAACGTACGGAAGCCCCGAATATTTTGCCTTGAAATAATCGGTGACGACGGCAAGGTCTTTTACCGAATTATCGAACATATCCCCCTCGGAATAGCCGAGGCTGTCTTTATCCGTTTCGCCGTGACCGCGGTGGTCGCTCGCAACGACTATATATCCCTTTTCGTTAAGCCTTTTTGCAAAATCATCGTATCTGCCCGAATATTCGTTCATTCCGTGCGAAATCTGCACGACCGCACGCGGGTTCTCTACGTCCGCCCATTCTCTTGTAAAAATTTCTTTTCCGTCGAAAGATTTTATCATATTTTCTTTCCTCCTTTGTGTAAATCCCGTGCAAAACGCCTGCAATCGCACCGTTCGCGTTTATTTTCGTATATAATACATTATTTTTTACGGTTTGTAAACAGCTTCGACAAACCTCGTGCTTTTTCTCTGCGAAATCTTTACATATCTAACTTTTTCGTACAATTTGAAGCCATCGAGAAAAGACCTACCGAGGGAACTCCCGATAGGTCTTTGGATTTCTTAAGATTAGCCTTTGATGCTTCTCTTTCTTGCCGCTTCGGATTTTTTCTTTCTCTTAACGGAAGGGCTTTCGTAGAATTCTTTTTTACGGAGATCGCCTATGATTCCGTCTCTCGAACATTTTCTCTTAAAACGTCTTAACGCGCTGTCGAGGTTTTCGTTCTCGCCTACTCTTACGGTACTCATTCTTTTCACCTTCCTTTGCCCCGCGGCATTTTTTCAAAAGCTCGTTTATTATACAACAACTGCGATAAAATGTCAACTATTTTACCGCGACCGAAAACGATTTCGTTTTTTTATTGCCGTGCGTTTTCCGCCGTCGCCGATTCTTCGTCGGCGTCGCTCGCGTCTTCGTCGGCATCGAGGCTTGCGGCGATAGCTATGTCTATCTCGTCCGCGTTGCAACCCGTTTCTTTATTCCTGAAGAATATGCAATATATCGCAATAGTTACCGCAAGCAAGCCGTATGCGGTAAGCACTATGCCCAAACCGTCAGGACTGAACACACCTTTGCTAAAAATCGTACTGTAGACGCCGAATATCTCTATGGCGAGAATAAGCAGAGGCGTAACGTATTTCACCATGACCGCAAAGACCTTGCCGAACACGCCGAGTTTTAGTCCGTCGTCTTCGAGCGTACGGAAGGTATTCATCGGGTTAAACGTGAATTTTTTGTCGATAAGCCAGCCTATCGCAAAACATGAGCAGAACGCACATACCGGCATAAGCACGGTATTGGTAACAGCATCGAGGAAATCGAGCCAGTTCTTTCCGCAGAGCAGCATCTTAGTCTCGCCCGTTATCTCATAACCCAAAGAGATGCTTATTGGCACGGAAATAGCAAAGCAGATTGCGGCAACTACCAAAATCGCTTTCTTCCTGTGTACTCTGAATTTCTGAATGACGAACTGCGTCACCACCTCTAAAAGCGATATAACCGAGGTGAGCGCGGCAATAACGACCATCGCAAAGAAGAAAAACGAAACGATTTTACCGACAACGCCGAGGTTATCGAACACAAGCGGCAAGCTCTGGAACAAAAGCATTAGTCCGCTGATTTCAAGGTTGCCGCCGGCTTGCGCTTTGTAATGGTATATCGCAGGGAAAATGGCAAGTCCCGCAAGCAAGGCGACGAGTGTATCAAATATACAAATCATAGGCACCGCGCGCCCGATCTTAATGTTTTTACCCGCATAAGAGCCGTAAGAGACCATTATGCCCATTCCGAGTGAAAGTGAGAAAAACGACTGACTCATTGCGGCGAGCACTCCCTTAAATCCGAGCGCGCCGAAATCGGGGTTAAGATAAAAATTAAGCCCCTCTTTAACACCTTCGCCGAGACAAAGACAATAAATAACTATGAGAACGAGGATTATAAAGAGAGCCGGCATAAGCACCTTGCTCGCCTTTTCTATACCGCCCTTGACGCCCGCCATAACCACCACGAGCGAGAGAATTAAAAATATAGCGGTGTATAAAATAACTTCGCCGATATTCCCTGCGAAAGAACCGAGAATTTCCGAATTCTTTTCAAAGGAATTCATCGTAAATTTTACGGTATATCCGCCGAGAATAGCATAATAACTCGTAATTAAAAGCGGAATTATAATCGCGAAAAGTCCTACCCAACCGAGGCGTTTATTCGCCTTTTTATAGGCGGTGACGGGGTTTGCCTGCGCGCGTTTACCGAGATACATTTCCGCTATCATAACGATAGAACCCATTACGATAACGCTCAGAATGTAGACGAAAACGAACGCCGCACCGCCGTTTGCGCTTGTCTTATACGGAAAACTCCACAAATTGCCGAGACCTACCGCAGAACCTGCCGCGGCAAGGATAAAGCCTATACCGCTTGCAAAACCGTTGTGTTTTTTCTTACTGCTCTCCATTGTCTTATTCCTTCTTTTGAATAAAATACTTATACATTCTACCACTCTCAAAAGGAAAAGTCAAACACATTTATATAGCTAACGGCTTTTACGTTCGATAAACCCGCAATTTATATAATAAATTGTTTTTCGCGTATAATTCTTTTGTTTAATCTCGAGCACGCTCGGGTTTCTCTGCGAATTCGGGGCATACGCCCTCTTCTTCTATCGGTTTTTTATAATACGCCGCACACTTATCTTTACCGATAGCATTCGCGCAGTCGATACACCTGCACAAATCTTTGTTTTTATGAGCTTTAACAATCGGATTTTTCTCGCTTGCGTTTTTAACCGGTAAACCCGCGGCATAGATCAGCCCTATTATACCGAGAAAAAAGCCCATCAAAAAACCAAAGCCGTAGCTTTCCCCCTTTTTATCGCAGAGCGTTCCTGCAAGGAAGCCGAAAACGAGCAAGGATAGCAAAATTGCGCAAACGATTGCAATAATCGAAGCGACGTCTAAATTTTTTAAGAATTCCATTCGTTTTACCTCGTAACGTAAATAAAAAATGCGCCGTCATCGGCGCACTAAAAATACGCTCTGACGTTGCTACACAACTTTTTGCAAAACGAATGAATGACAAAAAGCAGAGTCCGTATTTTTACGAAATGAAAAACGCACTCATTCGTTTTTATTCTGTTGTGTAGCATTTTCATTCTATCATATAAACCCCCTCTTGTCAATCATCCGCGCCTGTCCGTTTCTTTAATCGTTTCTTTAATCGTTTTCTCGTCAGTTATCGCGCCGTTTTTTCGTTTCGGGAGACGGGAAAACGCCGAAAACGAAAAGGGCGAAACCTTGCGGCTTCACCCTCATATTTATAGTTTCCTTATTTTTTGCCGAAATCGTACTGCTGCGGTTTTATAATCGTCACTGCGGATTCGGTGTCGAAAAGCTTCCACGGCATATTGTCTTCGGGCGGTTGCACGCGGAATACCATTCTTTCCTTGCTCACGGGGTGAGTGAAAGAAAGATAATACGCCCACAGCGCGAGATAGCCTTTTTTCGCTTTTTCGCCGCCGTAGCGCATGTCGCCGTATACGGGGCAGCCCATCGCGTTCATCTGCACGCGTATCTGATGACTTCTGCCGGTGTGCAGCCTTATATCCGCAAGCGAAAGTCCGCTTTTTTCGGCTAAAATATTATATTCGAGTTCCGCGAACTTCGCCCCGACCTCGGTAGGCGGGCAAACGTATACCATATTGTTTATCGCGTTCTTCTTCATATAATGGGTAAGCGTCGCTTTTTTCTCTCTCGGCTCGCCGACGAGAACGGCGTAATACCTCTTCTCGAAGTCTCCCTCTTTCATCTGTTCGGAAAGTCTTGCCGCCGCCTTGGAGGATTTTGCAAAGACCATAACCCCGCCCGTCGGACGGTCTAAACGGTGAACGAGACCTAAATACACGTTCCCCTTTTTATCGTACTTTTCCCTGATATACTCTTTTATGATAGAGAGCATATCGGGATCTTTGCTCGCGTCCTCGCAGGAAGGCACGTTCTGCGGCTTTAATACCACTATTATATGATTGTCTTCGTGAAGTATCGTAAGTTCTTCCATAAATATCACTCGTTTATCCAAAGCCCGCTGTTGCCGCAGGGCAAAATAACGCCTTCTTCCTCCGTTTTAAGTCCTACCTCGTAGGCGTCCGTCCTTCCGCCGCGCTTTCTTTTCACGGCTATTTCCAGAATATTTTTCATCACCTGCGGTTGAAGCCCCGTGGTATAGCTGTTGATTAAAACGAACAACGGGTTATCCGAAAGCACCTTTTCGCAAAGCTCCACGAACGGGAACAATTCCGTTTCCAGCTTCCACGTTTCGCCCGAAGGTCCTCTGCCGTACGAGGGCGGATCCATTATCACCGCGTCGTAACGTCTGCCCCTCCTGATTTCGCGCTCAACGAACTTTTTGCAATCGTCTATTATGTATCTGACGTACGCGTCGCGAAGCCCCGAAAGCCTTATGTTTTCGCCCGCGCGTTCTACCATGGCTTTTGCGGAATCGACGTGACAGACCTTTGCCCCAGCCGCCGCGCACGCGACCGTCGCACCGCCCGTATACGCGAAAAGGTTAAGAACGCTTATTTCTCTATCGGCGTTTTTAATCAGCTCGCGCATTTTATCCCAGTTTACGGCTTGCTCGGGGAAAAGCCCCGTGTGCTTAAACCCCATCGGCTTGACCTTGAATTTAAGGTCTCCGTAAGAAACCGTCCATTCCTCGGGCATTTTGTCCTTGAAAATCCATTTGCCGCCGCCCGTTTCGCTGCGAAGATATTTTGCGCAAAGTCCTTTGTAACCGTCCATATCGACGGAACTTTTCCAGATGACCTGCGGATCGGGGCGAAGAAGAGTTACCCCTCCCCACCGTTCTAATTTATATCCGTCGCCCGTGGCGATTACGGAATAGTCCTTCCATTCGGCGACTTTCATTTATAATAACCTCTGAAATTTTCAAAGTTTCACGCTCCGACGAGTGCGACCGCGAAGCACACGTACTATTTTCGTACGCAATCGAGCGTTTGAGAGCACGCAGCCGCAAGACGTGCCGCTATATTTTCTTATTAAGGATTACGGTGCAAGCCGCGCCGTTTATATCTATACCCTTTTTATACCCTTCCGCGTCTCCCTCGGCGACGGAATCGGCAAGCACTACCTTACGAAGCTCGGTGCCGTTTTCTAATACGTCTTTAATTTCTTTATCGTTCGTGACGTAATTCACGGTGATTCTGTCAACGACCTCGAAGCCCGCTTCCTTACGGAGCGACTGAATTTTGGAAATAAGCTCGCGCTCGACGCCTTCTTTACGAAGCTCGTCCGTCACGTTGGTATCCATAACGACAGTCATCCCCTTGTCGCTTGCGGAAACGTAGCCCTTCATACTCTCGGAGAAGATCTGCAAATCTTCGAGCGCGAACTCGAACTCGTCGCCCTCGAACTGCGTTTTATACGTTCCTCCCGCCTTAACGCACGCGACCACCGCCGCCGCGTCACAGCTTTCGAGGAACTTTTTCACCTTGCCGAGCTTTGCGCCGTACTTCGGTCCGAGCGTTTTGAGCTGCGGTTTAAGCTTATACGCTACGAAAGCGGAAACGTCCGCAACGCGTTCTATTTCCTTAACGTTAAGCTCTTCTTTCGCAATAGAAAGCTCTTCTGCCGAAAGTTTTATATCGCGTTCGGAACAAACGAAAACCTTTGAAAGCGGCTGACGATTTTTGACGTTGGCGGTGTTTCTGCACGCTCTGCCCAAAACTACTATGTCGAGAACGTTCTGCATACCGTTTTCCAAATCCTTGTCGATCGCCTTTTCGTCCGCTACGGGGAACGAGCAAAGGTGTACCGAAATCGGCGCGTCTTTATAGAACGCGGGGACTAAATTTTGATACATACTCTCCGCCATAAACGGAGTGAAGGGCGCGGTAAGTTTTGCCATGGTGACGAGTACGGTATAAAGCGTGGTATAAGCCGCCGCCTTATCCTCAGTCATATCGTGTCCCCAATAGCGTTCTCTGCCCCGCCTTACGTACCAGTTGGAAAGATCGTCGGTAAACTCCGAAAGCGCGCGCGCCGCGCCGTAAATATCGTATTCGCCGAGCCCTTTATCGACCGTCAGAATAAGCGTGTTGAGTTTGGACAAAACCCACTTGTCCATAAGGGTAAGCTTGCAGTCCGCAAGGTTATAATCCGCGGGGTTATACTTGTCGATTTCCGCATAGAGGACGAAGAACGCGTAAGTGTTCCAGAGCGTACCCATATACTTTCTCTGTGCTTCGGAAACGGCTTCCTCGTAAAATCTCGAAGGCAGCCACGGCGCGGAACCGGTGTAGAAATACCATCTCACGGCGTCCGCGCCCTGTTTATCGAGAACGGACCACGGATCTACGACGTTTCCTTTGTGTTTGCTCATTTTTATGCCGTTCTTGTCGTTGACGTGACCGAGAACGATACAGTTTTTGAACGGCGCTTTATCAAAAAGCAAGGTAGAAATCGCGATAAGGGTATAGAACCAGCCGCGCGTCTGATCCACGGCTTCCGAAATGAAGTCCGCGGGGAAATGCTTTTCAAACAATTCTTTATTTTCAAAAGGATAGTGGAACTGCGCGAAGGGCATCGAACCCGAATCGAACCAGCAGTCCATAACCTCTTTTTCTCTGCGGAAAGTGCCGCCGCATTCGCACTCGAAGGTGCAGTTATCTATATACGGACGGTGAAGCTCTATGTCTCCGTCTATATGGCAAAGGTCTTTAAGCTCTTTTTTGCTGCCGATAACGTGAACCTTTCCGCACTTATCGCACACCCACACGGGGAGCGGCGTACCCCAGTAACGCTCGCGGGAAATGCCCCAGTCGATAACGTTTTCGAGGAAGTTCCCCATTCTGCCGTTCTTGATCGTTTCGGGTATCCAGTTTATGGAATTGTTCGCCGCGATAAGCCTGTCCTTAACCGCGGTCATTTTGATAAACCAGCTTCTTCTTGCGTAATAAATAAGCGGAGTGTCGCAACGCCAGCAGAACGGATAGCTATGCTCGAACGGCACTTCCGCAAAAAGAAGTCCGCGCTCTTTCAGGTCCTTTATAACCGCCTTGTCGGCGTCTTTTACGAACATACCCGCAAACTTGCCCGTCTCTTCGGTCATTTTGCCGCGGGTATCGACAAGACATACGAAGCCTATATCCCATTCCTTGCAGACTCTCGCGTCGTCCTCGCCGAACGCGGGCGCGTTGTGGACTATGCCCGTGCCGTCGTCCATAGTAACGTAGTCGTCGGTGATGACGATGAACGCCTTTTTATTCTTCTCTACCGCGGCGGCGGTGAAATCGAACAGCGGTTCGTACTCCGCATTCTCGTATTCCGCGCCCTTTTTAACGCCGATAAGCTCGTAATTTTCAAAATATTTGGGAACGAGGGCTTTTGCGAGAACGTAGGTATTGCCGTCCTCCGCCTTAATCTCCGCGTAGTCCTCTTTCGCGTTCATACAAAGGCAAACGTTTGAAGGAAGAGTCCACGGCGTCGTAGTCCAAGCAAGGAAATACGCGTTTTCTCTACCTTTCATTTTAAAGCGCGCGACTACCGAAACCTCTTTCACGTCCTTATAGCCCTGAGCCACCTCGTGCGAGGAAAGAGCCGTTCCGCAACGCGGGCAGTACGGCACTATTTTGTAGCCCTTATATAAAAGCCCTTTTTCCGCAATAGTCTTTACCGCCCACCAGACGGATTCGATGTACTTGTCGTCGTAGGTGACGTACGGATTTTCCATATCCGCCCAGTAGCCTACGCGCTCGCTCATCTTTTCCCATTCGGTTTTGTATTTCCAGACGCTTTCTTTACATTTTTTAATGAACGGTTCGATGCCGTATTTTTCGATTTCCTGCTTGCCGTCTATGCCGAGCGTTTTTTCCACTTCGAGTTCGACGGGAAGCCCGTGGGTATCCCAGCCCGCCTTGCGAAGGCAGTGTTCGCCCTTCATAACGTGATAGCGTGGAATAATATCCTTGATAACGCGGGTGAGAATATGCCCTATGTGCGGCTTGCCGTTAGCGGTCGGAGGACCGTCGTAAAAGGTAAATTCTCTGTTTCCTTCGTTTTCTTCTTCGTTTTTCTCGAAAATATCGTTGTCTTTCCAGAATTTCAAGACTTCCTTTTCCCTGTCGAGAAAGTTAAGCGACGCGTCTACCTTCTTGTACATAAGTTTCGCTCCTTTAGCGTTTTTTACTATAGCTGTCAAATATTTTACTTTGTCTTTTCGCTTATCGCATGGGGCAGACGAAAAAGGTACGGAAACGCGAAAAAATCGCGCATAGCACTTTCGCCATACTACCCTACGATAAAATCTTATAGGGATATTATAGCTATAATTGTCGGTTTTGTAAAGTTAATTTTTATCAAAAACGGTTTTTGCCCGAATTTTTCTTGCAATTTCGGAGAAAATAGTTTAGAATATAATCACCGCGCTATGCGGGGAGTTAGCGATGCCCTGTCGTCCGCAATTCGCTTAGCGGAGCAGAATGCTTTTAGAGGCTTACGTCGTGGTTGGCTGCGTTTTATAAGGGACGTTGATTTTAAGGTCTTATGCAACGCGCCCCCGCGAACCGTGTCAGATCGGGAACGAAGCAGCACTAAACGGAAAGGCTCGTGTGCCATAAGGTAGCTTTAAAGGAGTTACCTGTGAGGCTAACGCTTCGGCGGCGCATTCCGATAAAAGACGCGCGGTTTATTTAGACAAAAAAGGAACGGGAAGTAAAAAGTCTTTCCGTTCCTTTTTTTGTTTTTGCAAATTTTGTTATTTTTGCTTGTCGTTGATTGTTTAGTTTTTTATTAGGCTTCTTCTTTCGTCAAATCGCCGTCCGTGCAATGTACGGTAAAGTTGCCCGTATATACTTTCCAAAAAGAGGTTTTCTTTATTTCGCTCCACTGTGCTTTTGTCCCGTTAAATTTGATACTCGTTAAACCGCTGCAATTCCAGAACGCATTACTATCTATAGAAGTAACGCTATTGGGGATAGTTATTGCACCTTTTATTCCACTCGGAACATAAATTATCTCGGTTCTGTTTTTATTATAAAGTATTCCGTCTATACTTGAATAATTTGCGTTATTCTCTCTAACATTTATTTTTTCGAGCGAAATGCAACCAAGGAACGCATCCCAACCTATAGACGTCACGCTATCGGGGATTGTTATGCTCGTCAAACTGTTGCAACCACTGAACGCTCTCTCGCCTATTTCCTTAACAGGCTTACCGTTATAGGTCGTGGGAATGGCAAATTTCATTCTTTCTTCCGTGCCTATGCCGGTGACGATATAATATGTGCCGTCGTCGCTCAAGGTATATTCAAGTCCTGTAGCTTCTTCTAATTTTTCGTAACCGCAGACGGTACATACGCCGTCATCGTATTTATGCCCCAAAGCAGATTTTTCGCTATCCTTATACTTGTCTCCGCACTTGCATTTATGTAAGGTGTAACCCTTTCCCGTGCAAGTGGGAGCGACTACCGTATCAGCGTATTTATGTCCCAAAGCAGGTTTTTCGTCGTCCGTATACTCGTCTCCGCAGGAACATTTATGTAAGGTGTAACCCTTTTCGGTACAAGTCGGCGCGATTACCGTTTCCGCGTACGAATGGGTATGCTCGGCTTCTCCGCCCTTGTCGTCGTCGTTTTCTTTTTCGCCGCAGACGGTACATATACCGTCAACGTACGAATGGGCATGTTCTTTTTCGCCGCCATTGTCGCCGCAGGCGGTGAGACAAAATGCCACTATCGTTGCCGACAAAATTGCGACAAGTATAAGTAAAATTTTCTTTCGCATATTTCATATGCCTCCCGTTAAATTATTTTCCTCGCGCAAATAATAAATGCGTAACTCCGCGAACGGAATTACGCACCGCAAAAATGCCCCGCTCGCTTAAATTGCGATATAATTTACTAAAATCATTTACGAAAAGGATTTTTTTGTAAAAAGCGATACAAGGTACACTTTTACCGACAGCATACCCCTTTTCGTAAGATTATTAAATTATATCGCAAGCGTATTTTACCACAACGCGGCAAAATATGCAAGTAACGGGAGTTATTTTTAAAAATAAAAAAAATCTGCGGGCGGCGGAAGAATTTCCGCCGCACCGTGCCCCTTTTTTGTCGTCATTCTACGCTACCCTCCGTCGTCCTCCGTCGTCATTCTGAGCTTTGCTTCTCGCTTTTGCTATCGAAGAATCCAGCGTAACGACAGTGGAGCGTTTCTGATGGTTAGCATTAGAAAATGCGGCGCGGTGCGCCTTGATCCTTCGATTGCCCGTCAAGGAGGCAAGACGCTTCTCCGCTATGCTACGAAGCACTTGTCCGTCAGGCGGGCAGGTCAAAGCCGTGCAGGATGACGTCGATCGGGCATTGAAAGTCCGCCAAGCAGTGCAGGATGACGATAGAGACAAAACTCACGGATGCAACGCCACTTTGACGAAAGACGAGGCGTAAAAGGACAGGGAAGATTACAATGCGCCCCGAAAGTTTATGCAAACTTTCGGGGCGCATAACATTTTGACAATACTTTTTATCCTACCGTCTAACCTTGTATTTCCGCGTATTTCTCGCTCGCGTCAAAGCCGAAGCCTAACTTTTCGCCGTCTATCGAAAACTCGAATTCTCTCTCCGCGTCGAAGACGTCGGCGTTTGCGGAAGCGGCAAGCTTACCTATGGACACCTCGTACGCCGTCATAATTTTAACCTCTTCGTCCGAAATGCGCTTTTGGTATTCGCGACTTTGAATTCTGCCCGCAATCGCTATCTTTTCCCCGACTGCAAGATTTTTAGCAAATCTCGCGTTCCTACCCCACGCGATGCACGGGATATAATCGGACTTGCTGTACGACCTGTTCACCGCGATCAAAATATCGGCGATTTCCCTGTTAAACGGCGTAGTGCGGTAAACGGGCGGTTTGCATACGTACCCCGATAAAACTATGCTGTTCGGATTCTTGACCGAAACCGCGCTTATAAGCTCCCTTATAAATACGGTGAGCATCAGCTTGCTTTTGCCGTCGGCGAGCTTATTGTAGCTCCTAAACTGACCTAAAGCGTTTATCGTCACTCCTACCTTTAGGTTTTTGTCCGCGATAAGCCTCTCGGAAACGGTTACGGGCAAGATATCGCCCTGCCCCGACAGTCTTTTGACAAGCACGTTCATTTCGTAGAAGCCCTCGCCGTACACCTCGTGCGAAAACTCCGCTTCCGTCACGATTTCTCCGCTGATAAAAACCTTGTTGTTTTTCTCCGCAAAGTTGTTCATATATATTTCCTCCTCAAAGATTTTCCCCTTTTAACGCCTGAAAAGGCTATGCGTTTTCGTTTTTTACCTGCGCGCCGTCCGCCCTCATCACGAAGTTGTCTCTATAAATTAGCTCGCCTATCGGCACGAGTTCGTACCCACGCGATTTTAACGCGCTTATTATGTTCGAAATTGCCTCCGCCGTATGAAGTCCTTGATTATGAAAAAGCACGATGGAACCGCTCGTTGCCCGAGACAGTACCCTTTCTTCGATTTCTTTTGCGGAAAGGTCTTTCCAGTCGAGACTGTCTACGCTCCACTGCACGGTATATAGTCCCGCTTTTTCCGCGCGTTCTATAAGTAAATCGTCGTAATCTCCGAACGGCGGACGGAATAATTCCACCTTTTTCCCCGTTACCTTTTCTATCGCCTGTACCGAAGTTTCGAGCTCCTTATCTATCGCTGTGGCGGAAAGACTGCTCATTTTCGGATGAGTAGCCGAATGAGTGCCTATTTCGTGTCCCGCGTCGCTGATTTTTTTAAGATATTCGGGATATTTTTCCGCCCAGAACTCCACTGCGAAAAAGGTACAGCGCACGCCCTCCTTCTCCATTGCGGCAAGAAGTCTGTCGGTATAATCTACGCCCCACGCGCAATCGAAGGATATGGAAAGTTTTTTCTCTTCCGTCTCCACCGAATAAATGGGAAGCCGTCTTAAATTGCTTCCGTAAAAGACGGCGTGCGCATCCGTCGTAAACAGCGCGATAAGCGTCGCCGCCGTGATTAAAAGCGCGCTAAAACACCTCAATATCCTTCTTTTTCGCAAAACGACGTAATACATTCTAAACCCTGTCTCGGCTCGATTTTTGTCACATTATAACGCTTTTAATAAGCTTTTGTCGTATTCGCTCTTAACGCCCCGACAGTTATTTATACTATCCTTTCCCCCGAAATATTCTTGATTTTTGCCGTTTTTACTCTTACCGTCGCCCTTTTGGCAGTTACCGACGGCGAAATCTTTTTCTCGCGCCGTAGCTTTTTGTCTACGCGCATACACACGAACGCCCCCAAATAAAGCCCCGTCATCGCTATATATGCCCACAAAATTAAGGCGAGCGCGGCGGTGAGACTTCCGTAAAATGCGTTGTACGAGTTGAAAAATCTTAAGTATAAAGTGAAGGCTATCGTCCCCGCTACGACTAAAAAAAGAGCGACGAAACTCCCGAATATAAGCGCGGTAAAACCGATTTTTATCGGCGCGATGAACTTGTTGAGCAAAATTATTACGACGTACGCCGCCGCCACGATTAGAGTAAACGCAAGCGCGGGGATGAGAAAACCTCGCCCGCCAAATTCGCTTTCCGTAAATATCATTTCCTTAAACGCCACCGCAAGCGCCGCGCCTAAAAAAACGAAGAAAAGCGCGCACAACGCAAGGACCGCCCACAGCCGTCGCGCTATCCCGTTTTTCATGCGTTTACATTTCTCGCCGTACAAAAATTCGCCGTCTTTATTCATCTGATTGATAAGCGCAGAACCGGAAAATAGAACTATTACGAAGAAGAACGCCGTCGCACCTCTCGAAGCGTTCTTTGCGACGCGCAGGACGGTTTCGCCGACCTCCGCAAATTCCTCGGGAAAATAACCTGCGGCTTTGTCCGCAACGTCGACGCCGAACACCGCGAAGGCGGCTATAAGCAAAAACGCGACGGGCAAAAGCGCGGTTAAAAAATAAAACGCCCACGCCGCCGAGACCGTGGTCACGCGTTTATCCTTTAATTCTGCGAAAAAACCTTTGTTTAGCTTATCCTTCATAAGCACAGTGTGCGTACTTTTCTTTCTCTTTATTCGCATTTAAAGCTACGCCCCGCGCGGAAAATTCCGCGCGGGGCGTTCAATACTATTCTATTGAGTTTAAGAGCTTATAAATTTTCGGCGATTGCTTTTAAGAATTCTTCAGAATCGAGCCGTATGGGCGTTACGCCTTCCTTCGTAAACAGTCCGACGAGGTCACCCGTCATCTTGCCCTCTTCTATCGTCTTTAAGGTTGCCCTTTCCAGTCTCTTCGCAAAAGACGAAAGCTCGGGTAAATTATCGAGTTCTCCGCGTTTACAAAGCGCGCCCGTCCATGCGAATATCGTAGCCACGGGGTTAGTGGACGTCTTTTCGCCCTTGAGGTATTTATAGTAATGCCGCGTAACGGTGCCGTGCGCCGCCTCGTATTCGTATATCCCCGCGGGCGAAACGAGAACGCTCGTCATCATGGCAAGGCTTCCGTAAGCGGTCGCCACCATATCGCTCATAACGTCGCCGTCATAGTTTTTGCACGCCCACACGACTCCGCCCTCGCTCCTGACTATCCTCGCCACGACGTCGTCTATAAGGGTATACATATAATCTATTCCCGCCGCCTCGAATTTCTCTTTATATTCGTTCTCGTAAATTTCGGCAAAAATCTTCTTGAATTCCCCGTCGTAAATCTTGCTTATCGTATCTTTAGTCGAAAACCACAGCGGTAGTTTTTTATCGAGCGCGTAGTTGAAGCACGACCGCGCGAAACCCTCTATAGACTTATTCACGTTGTGCATCGCAAGCACTACGCCGTCCCCGCCGAAGTCGTGGATAAGCTCCGTTCTCTTGTTCCCGTTCCTATCCGTAAACACGAGCTCGGCTTTGCCCGCGCCCGCCGTTCCGTCTACCGATTTATAAATATCGCCGTAGGCGTGACGAGCTATTACTATCGGCTTTTTCCACGTCGGAATATAAGGCTGAATTCCGTCCGCAATTACGGGCGCGCGGAACACCGTGCCGTCTAAAATCTGTCGAATCGTCCCGTTGGGGCTTTTCCACATCTTTTTAAGCCCGTACTCCTCTACCCTTTGAGCGTTGGGGGTAATCGTCGCACACTTAACGGCAACGCCGTATTTTTTAGTGGCGTTGGCGGCGAGAACGGTCACTTCGTCGTCCGTCGCATCGCGGTTTTTAAGTCCCAAATCGTAGTACTCGGTTTTAAGCTCGACGAACGGCTTTATTAAAATATCCTTTATCTCGCGCCATAAAACGCGAGTCATCTCGTCGCCGTCCATCTCGACGAGCGGCGTTTTCATTTTTATTTTTTCCATACGGTAATTCCTTTCGTTTTTCGTATATTCTATCACAAATTTCGGCTATTGGCAAATCTTTTAACGCCCGTTGCCGATTTGCGCCGAGCATAAAAACGAAAAAGACACTCCGCCCCCGCAACGACGGAGGCGAAGCGCCTTTTGAATTATTCTTTTTTTGAGCGACAGCCGCTAAAAAGTCAAAGTCTCGGCTCGAAAATTAACTTATTTCTTACCGAAAAGTCTTCTCATAAAGGGCGGCAACCCGCTCTTCGCCTCTTCCGTCTTCGCGTTGGAAACGGGAGCTTCTTCCTTTGCCTCAGCCTTGGGATATACGGGAGCCTGCGGTGCGGAAACGGGCGCGGAAACGCTCGCCGTCCTCTGCATACCGCTCATATCGAGGGTAACTCTTTCGTGTTTATCCTCGTTTTCAAGCTCGCGAAGAAGGGGCGGAACGTTGCTTTCCGCTCTGCCGTTGTTAAAGCTTATGGTAGGTCTCGCAATCGGTCTTTCCTGAGGCTTTGCTTCGGTCTTTTTCTCTTCCGTTTTTGCGTCCTGTTCTTCGCTCGCACCCGAAGAAAATCCCGTCGCGATAACGGTAATCTTCACCTCGTCAACCATGCTCTCGTCGAGCGTAGTGCCGAATATAATGTTGGCGGAGGAGTCTATGATTCCCTGTACGAGAGTCGCCGCTTCGTTGACCTCGTTAAGCATAAGATCTTTGCCGCCGGTAACGTTGAGTATAACCGAACGCGCGCCCTCTATAGTCGTTTCGAGAAGAGGACTGGAAACTGCTTGTCTCACAGCTTCGATAATTCTGTTTTCGCCCTTTGCTCTGCCTACGCCCATGTGCGCAAGCCCCTGATTTCTCATAACGGTGTTGACGTCCGCAAAGTCGAGGTTGATAAGCGACGGCGTAGCGATAAGGTCCACTATGCCGACGATGCCTTGTTTTAACATATCGTCCGCAACTCTGAATGCGTCGAGCATACCTATCTGCGCGGGTAAAAACTGCAAAAGCTTGTCGTTAGGTATAATAACGAGCGTATCGACGTATTTTTTAAGATTTATGATACCCTTGTTGGCGTTCTCGCCCCTTACTCTTCCCTCAAAAGAGAAGGGTTTTGTCACGACCGCAACGGTCAGAATATCCATTTCGCGCGCGATTCTCGCGATGACCGAAGCCGCGCCCGTGCCCGTGCCGCCGCCCATGCCTGCGGCGATGAAGAGAAGATCCGTTCCCTCGAGAAGAGAAGCTATCTCGTCCTTGCTTTCTTCGG
Source organism: Bifidobacteriaceae bacterium (assembly GCA_963610935.1). Lineage (GTDB taxonomy): Bacteria > Bacillota > Clostridia > Christensenellales > Borkfalkiaceae > UBA1259. The sequence continues at coordinate 27,455 of CAVDPT010000001.1, forward strand.
CTGCGGCTTCGCCCACGTTGGGATCGCTGCCGGCGCCGAGTCCCTTGGTAAGCCTTTCGCCTATCTGAACGCACCTTTCCGCTTTGGAAAGTAACAGCGCCTGATTATCGGTGTTGACCGCTATAAATTCCGCGCTCGTAACGTTCGATTCAATCATACTGTTGATCGCGTTACAACCGCCGCCGCCTACGCCGAGAACCCTGATTACCGCAGAGCTTACCTTAAAGTTATCTTGTCCGTACATTGTTTGTCCTCCTGTTTAAATAAAAACCTTTCCGATTTCTTTTTTTGTCTTAATTATCTTTTTTCGCGCCGATAAGTCTCCGCGCGTTTTTTCGCGTTAGCCGAGGGTTAAGTCGAGAAGAGAATATAAAGACGCTTCCTCGGGCTTTCCCTCCGTCGGTATCCTCGGAACGAGCGTCTCCGTCACGCAACCGAGCCGAGACGAAACGAATTCCTTTGCGCCGCGAATATGCGTTATTCCGCCGCCCGTAAGCGACAACGAAACGTATTCGGGAATGACGTAGCCGGAGTTGTCCACCGCGTCCGCAACCGCCTCGCAAAGATCGTCGAGGCTCGCTTTTATCGTCTCGCGCACCCTCTCCGCGTCGTAATATTCGCCACCGACGAACTGTACGAGATCGGAATTGCCGCCCGAAAGCATTTTACTCAAATTCACCTTGCGTTTGAGCTTTTCCGCCGCGTCATAGCCGACGCCGAGGTTTTTTATAAGAAGCGCGGATATATAGCCGCCGCCGTATTCGAACGAGCTTTGATACAATATCCCGTCGCCCTGTATGAGAGTAAAGGTTGTCGTTATATGCCCCACGTCTAAAATCACGGCTACTCTATCCCTCGTCTCGGGTTCTAAAAGGTACATCGCCTCCGCAAGAGAAGAGGAAACGAAATCCACTCCCGCAAGTCCTGTCGCGCGAAGAGAGGGACTTATCGTCTCTATAAAATACCTGTCGCAGGTAATGAACGACAGTCTGCCTTTCAGTATTTCGCTATACTCGCCCACGGGGTTATTCAGCCTTCTGTAATCGTCAAGCTCGAAAATAACCGCCGAACGATTTATGAGCGTTGCCCTCGTCGAGGAGGGAACGAACGCCGCGTCGAAAAGCGCGTCGACGTCCTTTTCTTCTATCCTTTTCTTTTTGGGGAAAGCAATCTGACTGTCCTTTACGCACACCGAGGTGAACGCCGCGGGGACGCCCACGCAAACGATAGGCTCGTCCGAGGCGGCGTTTTTTATAAACTCGCCCGCCTCGCGCAAAAGCGTCTTAAGCGTAGCGACGTCGAAAAATTCCCCGTCCGCAAAACCGTCGTACAAAAAGTCTTTTTTCGCCTTGATAACGAAGGTTTTGTTTATGCCGCGTTCGCCGATAACGGCGGTTATTTTAGAAGAGCCGAAGTCTAAAACGGCTACCTGTTTTTTTTTCATACCCCTCACCGTTTAATCCTCTCTGACCCACTTCGCCGTAATTTCGCCGTCGTCCTTAAGAATGACTATAATTTTAGAAAACGTCTTATAATAGTCCGTCGTATGCTCGTCGTAAGCCTCAACGGTTTTTTTCATCTTGTCCAATCCGCGCTCTTCGGGGTTTACAACGACTATCTTAACGCCCGTATGCGTCGAAAAAACCGCTTCCTTTAAAATTGCCTCGCTGCTGTCCGTTATCGAAATTTCTTTTATAAAGTCTGTTAAGCGCGCCGCACGAGCCATCTCTATCACGGAAAACAAAAGCTCGTCGCAGGAGGTTTTTATAAGCTCGCCCGCCGCTTCGGTATAAATCGCCGTCGTAACTTGCTCTTCCTCGTGCGCGGTAAACAAAAGCCTGATCTTATCCCGCTCGTCCGTCGTTTCTCCGTCTTTTATGTCCACGACGAAACCGGTTTCGTCAAGGCAAAAAGTCTTTTTCCCATCGAAAAGTCTATACGTCTCCCGCCGTTCCTCAACGAAAATTTTAAGCTTGTTCGGATAGCTTTTCTCTACCTTCGACACCTTAAAACGCGGATAAGCCGCAAGCTTCTTCTCCGCCTCCGACGCGCTGAAAAACAAAAGATTTTTGCCTTTCAGGTCTTCGAGAGCTTCGGTAGCGACTTTTTCGTCCGCCACACCTACCGTCGAGTAGCTTACCTCCACTTCCTTAATCCTAAACAAAAGCACGAGCGAACAAACGAGCGCCGCAAAAAACGCCGCCGCTATGATAATCGCGTAAATTCTACCGTGCTTCATCAGTAATACTACCGTCCGTTAAGTCGTTTTCTATTTTCTCTCGATATCCGCGCCGAGCGACGAAAGCTTCTCTACAAACCCCGCATAGCCGCGTTCTATAAAATGCGCGTCTTTTACAGTCGTCACACCCTCCGCGACGAGCCCCGCCGTAACGAGCGCCGCGCCGCAACGCAAGTCGTGTGCGGAAACGGTCGCGCCAAAGAGTCGACTCTTCCCTTTCACTATCGCCGTGCCGCCCTTTACCGAAATATCCGCGCCCATTTTCTTAAGCTCCTCCGCGTGCGCAAAGCGCGCGGGAAAAACCTCGTCCCTTATAACCGAGTTACCTTGGGACACTGCGGCAAGCACCGTCATCTGCGGTTGAAGGTCGGTCGGAAAATTCGGGTACGGAGCGGCGGAAAGCGCGAACGCTTTTTTCGTTCTTCCCGATTTTAAGTATATTATATCATTTTTTATTTTGATTTTACAACTATTCTCGCAAAGTTTAACGAGCAAAGAAGAAATATTTTCCGCTTTTACGCCCGAAATTTCCAATTCGCCGCCCGAACTTGCCGCTAAAACAAGAAAAGTCCCCGTCTCTATCCTGTCGAAATTGAGTTTTACCCTTCCGCCGTGAAGCTCTTTCACTCCCTCGATTTCTATTTTTTCCGTTCCTGCGCCCGAAATTTTTGCGCCGAAAGCGTTGAGAGCCGTAGCAAGCTCCTCAATTTCCGGTTCTCGCGCCGCGCCGAATATCCGCGTTTGTCCCTTTGCCGTCGCCGCCGCGATCATAACGTTTTCTGTCGCTCCGACGGAAGGGTACGGAAAAAATATATCCGCGCCGACGAGGTTTTCCGCCGAAACTATTATTTCCCCGCCGAAAACGGTCGCCGTCGCACCCATTTTTTCAAACGCCGCAAGGTGCATATCTATCGGCCTTTCGCCCAACTCGCAGCCCCCCGGGAAAAAGACGCGCGCCTTTCTTTCTCTCGAAAGGAGCGCGCCGAGCGTTAGTATCGACGTTCGCGTTTTTTCACACAGCGTCTGCGGTACGCTATAAGAAAAAAGGGTTTCGGGGCGTATTTCGAGGACGTTGTTCTCGTATAAAACCTCTGCGCCGAGCCGTCTCGCTATCTCGCACATGCTTCTTACGTCCGAAATGTCGGGGCAATTTTCTATTACGACCGAACCTTTACAAGACAGTGCGGCGGCGATTACGGGCAACGCGGAATTCTTCGCGCCCTCGGCTTTAAGCTTGCCGTTTATCGGTCTTCCGCCCTTTATAACGTACCCGTTCATTTCGCCTCCCGAAAACGCTGATACGATATTCTATGAAAAACGCGACTAAAAGGTTAAAGAGCCGCTTTTAGACACGTTGTAAACTATCCCCGTTTCCGCCATAAAAATTATGATGGAAGTGTTTCCGCTCGATACGAGCGGCATCGAAAGTCCCGTCGGCGGTATACTGCCCGTGACGACCAGTACGTTTACTATCGCCTGTATACCGAAAATCATAGTGACGCCGAGCGCGAGCATAAAGCCGAATCGGTCTTTAGCCCGTTTCGCGGCGCGTATTCCCCTGAAAATTATAAACGCGACGAGAATAAAAAACGCCGCAAGCCCGACAAAGCCTATCTCTTCGCCTATTATCGAAATTATGAAATCCGATTCCGCAAACGGTAAGAACGCGTATTTTTGACGCGACCGAAAAAGCCCCACCCCGAACCAGCCGCCCGAACCCAAAGCGTATAAAGATTGCAAAAGCTGATACCCTTCTCCCTTCGGATCGGACCAAGGGTTTAGAAACGCCGTAAATCTCGACAGCCTGTACGGCTCGAAAATCATCAGCGCAACCCCCGCGAGGACTGCGGGAATTATGAGGAAGATAAAGTGCTTTATCCTCATTCCCGCGGCAAAGAGCATGGTGAGAAGAAGGAGCGCGACGCACACCGTTATGCTCATATTCGGTTCTAAAATAATCAAAAGACACAAAATCAGCCCGTAGCCGAGAACGGGAAGTATTCCGACAAAGCTTTTCGCACGGTCTGGGTGCGAAGAAAAATAGCTCGCGGAGAAAATTATAAGCGACAGCTTGGCTATTTCGGACGGCTGAAGGGTGAACGCGCCGAGGGTTATCCACCTCTTCGCGCCGTAGCTTTCCACTCCGATTTTCGGCACGAACACCAAAAGCAACAGTACGACGGAAATTATGGTGAGAGGCAAAGAACTTTTTTTGAGTTTTTCGTAATCGAAAAAAGCGGTAAACGCCATCGCCGCACCGCCGAGAGCGATGCCTATCGCCTGTTTTTTGACAAAATAGAATGAGTCGCCGTAGGTTTTTTGCGCCGAATAGCTACTCGCCGAATATATGAAAACCGTTCCGATTGCTACGAGAAAAAGTACCGCGATAAGGAGAAATAAGTCGCCCTTTTCACGCCCGTCTTTTTTTGTCGCGCACGTTCTTTTTACGCTCGAGGGCATACGGAGTCCTCTTTTTTGGCGGCGGTTTTTTCGTCCGTTGCCACTCCTTGACCTTGCTTTCCGCAAAGATCCTCGACCGCTTTTTTAAAAACCTCTCCACGCTCTTCGTAAGAGGAAAACTCGTCGAAGCTCGCGCAGGCGGGGCTTAACAGCACTGCTTCGCCGCTCGCCGCCAGCATTGCGGCGATTTTCACCGCCGAACGGAAATCGGCGGTCACCGTGACCTCGGTAAAACCCGAGTTTCTTGCCGCTTCGAACATAGAAAACCGCGAAGCTCCCGTGATGACCGCATGTTTAACGGGCGAAGTTTTCATTGCGGAAAACAGCGATTCGTATTTCTCCCCTTTTTCGCTTCCGCCGAGAATAACGACCGTCCGCGCTGTCATTGCGTGCATTGCCGTAACCGCGCTCGCGGTGTTCGTCGATTTGCTGTCGTCGTAATATTTTACGCCGCCGATCTCCGCGACAAGCTCTACCCTGTGCGGCACGCCCCTAAATTCGGCAAGCGCACGGGCTATCGTCTCCGTACTTATTCCCATAAGCTTTGCCGAAGCTATCGCGAAAAGCGCGTCATATTCGTTATGCTCGCCGAGAAGGGGAAACTCCGCCCGTTCCATAACCTTTTCGCCGTAAAAATAAAACGCGCCGTTATGTAAATAAGCTCCGTCAACGCGCTCTTTTACCGAAATTCGCACTGCTTGCGCGCGCAAATTTTCCTCGAACGAACGCACGATTTCGTCGTCGTAATTTAAGACGGCGTATTCGCTTTCTTTAAGATTTTTCAGAATCCGCCTTTTTAAGTAGATATAATTTTCCATAGTATAGTGGCGGGTAAGGTGGTCGGGCGCGATATTCGTCACGCAGGCGATATGCGGTTTGAAATCGGAAACGCTCTCCAGCTGAAAGCTCGAAACCTCCGCCACGCACACCGTTGTGCCGTCTATTTCCTCCGTTCGCGAAGAAACGGGTACGCCGACGTTGCCGATAAGCTCGTTTTTTACGCCCGCCTTCCCTAAAATCGTCTTTATCAGCGAAACGGTAGTGGTTTTGCCGTTCGTACCCGTCACCGCGATAACGGGCGGCATAAGGCACTCGAACCCGAATTCGAGTTCGCCGACGATACGCTTCCCCGCCGCTTTAAAAGCCACGGCTATTTCGTGGTTTATGGGAACCCCGGGGCTTATCACGAGAACGTCCGATTTTTCTATAAATTCATCTGCTCGCTCGCGCGTTACCCGCACCGCCCCGCGCGCAGTCAGTTCCGCAATCGCCGCCGCGATTTTCGGGCTGTCAAGTTCCTCGTAAATATAGCATTTTCCGCCGCGGCTTAATATAAGGCTTGCCGCCGCGTAGCCGCTTTTAGACACGCCGAGCACGAAAAAACTTTGGGTTTTAAGGTACATTTTTCCCTCCTTGCTTACGGCACAAAAACGAACGAAAAAGAAAAAGCCGCCGCAGATTTTCCGCTCGGCGACTCGTGGGTCTTTTCGCGCGTTTTTCCGTCACAAATAGAATATGACGGAGAGCGCGCCCGTTATGCAGGTTATAAGAAAGTAGCAATAAGATATTCGGCTTTCCGAATACCCCCTTTCCTGAAAATGATGATGAACGGGCGCCATCAGGAACACACGCCGCCGCGTTCTTTTAAAATGCAGTACCTGAATTATTACAGAAACCGAAGAAACCACGAACGCCGCGCCTATTATCGGCACGAACAGCGAGTTACCCGAAAAAACGCTTATCGCCCCGATAAAACCGCCGAGCGACAGCGAACCCGAATCGCCCATAAATACCTTTGCGGGCGGCACGTTGAATATAAGAAACCCCGCAATCGCCCCGACGAGCGAAACCGAAAGAAGCTGCAAGCCCCTTCCTTCCGTCTGCCCGGCAAAAATATCGCCGAACGCGCTTTCCGCGCCGATAAGCGCGGCTATGAAAATAAGGTACGCCGCCGACGCGCCTCCCGCGAGCGAATCGAGCCCGTCCGTCAAATTCACGCTGTTAGTTATCGCCACGAATATGAACGCCGCGAGCGGCACCGAAAACGCACCGAGCCGAACCGTACCCTTATAAAACGGGATATACGCGGAGGTCAGCCCGTTTTTATACACGAACAGCCCCGCCACGAGCGCGATGCCCGTCTGAAATATTATCTTCTGATAAGCTTTAAGCCCTTCGTTTTTGCGGAATTTTATTTTAATGAAATCGTCTAAAAAACCCACCGCGAGAAAGGCAAGTCCTATCGCAAGCGATACCGTCGCCGTCCGAGAAGACGCGCCACCGAATACGAAAAACGTTATCGCCGCCGCCGAGATAAAAAATAGTCCGCCCATAGTCGGCGTTCCGTTCTTCCCCTCGTGTTCTTTAACGTAGCCGAGTACAGGTTGTCCCGCTTTCACCCTTCTTAAAATCGGCAGGGCTATTTTCCCCAGTACCGCCGACAAAACGAGCGAACACAGTCCCGAGATAACCAAAATTTTCACGCTTACTCCTCTGAAAGCCCGCATGCGAGCAGTTCTTCTACGGTATCTTTGTCATTATACGGGCGTTTTATACCGAAAACTTCCTGATACCTTTCCGCGCCCTTGCCCGCGATAAGCACCGCGTCGCCCGTTTTCGCCATATTCAGCGCGTATGCAATCGCCTCTTCGCGCCTTTCGACTATAACGTAGCTTTTACTGTTTTTAAGCACGCCTTTTTCTATTTCCCATATAATCTCCATAGGCTCTTCGTAGCGCGGATTATCGCTCGTTATCACTGTGAAATCGGCATATTTCCCGCTGATTTCGCCCATAATCCGCCGTTTTTTCTCGTCTCTGTTGCCGCCGCACCCGAACACGCATATAAGCCGTTTTTTCGTAACTTTGCGCAGCGCGACGAGTGCGTTTTTAAGTCCGTCGGGGGTATGCGCGTAATCTATGTACACCGAAAATCTGCCCGAATACGCGTTTTCAAGCCTGCCTTCAACGCCCTTTAACTGATACAGTCCTTCCGCAACCTTATCGGTGGGAACTCCGAGAAGCGCGCACGCGGTCGCCGCCGCAAGAGCGTTGTACACGTTGAATTTTCCGATAAGCGCGAGCCGCACTCTGTACACTCTGTCAAAAAGATTGAGAACGAAACTCGTTTCCTCGTCCTCTTCCTTAATATCTATCGCGAAAACGTCCGCGGGATTGTCTATTCCGTAGAGCAGTGTGCGCCCGTTAATATTCGCAATCTCTCTGCCCGTCTCGTCGTCGCTGTCGGAAACGACGTATTTGCACTCGTTGTTTCTGAAAAAATCGAGCTTCGCCTTTTTATAATTTTCCATATTCCCGAAAAAGTCGAGGTGGTCCTGCGTTAGATTAGTGAAAACCGCCGCCTCGAACTTTAATCCGAACGTCTTGCGGAGATACGCCGCGTGCGCGGAAACCTCCATAACCACCGTTTCCACCCCCGCGCGTTCCATCTCCGCGAAAAGCTTGTATAAAACGAGCGGATCGGGCGTAGTTAGCGAGGGTTCTACGACCTTGCCCGCGTAAAATGCGCCGAGCGTGCCTATAAGTCCGCATTTTATCCCCGCGTTCATCAGCACCGAAGCGATAAAATGCGTCGTCGTAGTTTTGCCGTTTGTACCCGTAACCCCCACGAGCCGCAATCGCTTTTCGGGGTTGCCGTAAAAGTTAGAGGCTATTAAACTCATTGCCGCGCGGGAATCCTTTACTATCGCCTGCGGGACGGAAACGTCGAGCCGCCTTTCGCAGACGATTGCCGCCGCGCCGTATTTTTCCGCCTGCGCCGCGAACCTGTGTCCGTCCTTTTCTCCGCCGTTTATGCAAATAAAAAGGCTCCCTTCGCCCACCGAATTGCTGTCCGCGGTAACGTCCTTTATCTCCGCAGTATCGTCGCCCGAAATTATCGCGCCCGTCCCCGTTAAAAGTTCTTTAAGCTCCATACTCTCCCCCGTTTCCGTAAATTTTCTCTTTGAGACTGCTCCGTCCGAGTTTTTATCGCCCTCTAATCCGCTTGCGGCGCGGGCATATTTTTAAGCCTTATAATCCCCTCGAACACTTTTTTCGCGTACGGCGCGGCGACCGTGCTTCCGTAATAGCTGCCCTCGGGTTCGTCTACTATAACGAGCGCGAGGTATTTCGGATCGTTTGCGGGGAAAAACCCGACGAACGAGGAAACGTATTTCCCGACCGCGATTTTTCCGTCCTCGTACTTCTGCGCCGTACCCGTTTTGCCGGCGACGCGGTAATTTTCTATGTACGCGTGTTTGCCCGAGCCGTCCTTTACAACGCTTTCGAGCATCGAGGCGAGTATTGCGGAAGCCTTTTCGCTTATCGCCCTTCCTTTGTTTTTCGGCGAAATCCGTTCCGCCACGACTCCGCTTCCCGCATAAATTTCTTCCACGAGATAGGGCGTATAATAAATGCCGCCGTTTATCGCCGCCGCGGTTGCCGCCGCGAGCTGAATCCCCGTCACCGCAATCGTCTGCCCGAACGCTATTCTCGCAAGGTCCACGTTATGCACCGCCGAAACGGGCAGCACCATTCCCTGCGCTTCGCCGCCGAAGTCCACTCCCGTCGTCTTGCCGTACCCGAACGCCTCTATATATTTATACATCGTCTCTTTCCCGAGTGATATGGCTATATCGACGAAAATCGGGTTACAGCTGTTATTTAACGCTCCGGCGAGGTTAAGCGCGGCATGCTTGCCGTTTGCGTGGTTGCTCCAGCACTTCACCTTCTGCCCGTCAACGTAACGATAGCGGGAAGAATTGAATATGTGCGTGGGGGAAAACGCCGCCTTGTTCCCCGAAAGGTATTCTTCTATATTTGCCGCCGCCGTTAAAACCTTGAAGGTGGATCCCGGTTCGTAAGAGTCGCTTATAAGTCCGTTTCTCGCGAGCGAATTAAGAAGCGGCACGTCGTCTCGCGGAATATCGCCGAGGTTGAGAGAAGGCTTTACGCAAAGCGCGCGTATCGCTCCCGTCTGCGGATCCATGACGAGCATTTCGGCGGATTTGGCGGAGTGAAGCTCTATCGCTTCGTCCATAGCCTCTTCACATAGCGCCTGCACCTCGTAATCTATCGTCAGTTTGAGATTCAGCCCGTCCGTCGCGGGGATATAAGAGGCTTTCCCCTCCTCAATTTCCACGCCGACGACGTCGGTTTCGTAAAGAATTTCGCCGTTGATTCCCGAAAGGTATTTGTCGTAATAAAGCTCGAGCCCCGCCTGACCTTTGCCGTCTGTGGAGGTAAAACCCAAAACGGAAGAAAGAAGCGAGCCGTAAGGATACACGCGGGAATTGTCACGCGAATAATACACGCCCGATAAGCCGCATGCGACGAGCTTATCTATCGCGCTCTTTTCCACCTGCTTTTTTATCGTAACCTCACCCGATTTGGTGTTGTCGAGCTTGTTTACGATAAAATTTTCGGATAACCCGAGGGTTTCCGAAAGCGCGCTTATAAGTCTTTCCTTTTCCTTGACCGCGCTTTTTCTCACGAACACCGTATAGGTATCTGCGTTTAGGGCGAGAACCGTGCCGTTAGTGTCGATAATTTTTCCGCGCGCAGGGGTTACGGGAATTTCTCTCGTCCACTGGTCTATCGCCTTTTCCTGAAGTTTATCGCCCCAAATGACCTGCACGTACAAAAGTCTTCCGAAAACGAATAAAAATAAAAAGGCTACCGCGATTGTTATCGCGAATAACCTCTTTCGTAAAACAGTTATCGAATAATCTTTAATTTTTCTCCGCCTCCCTTTCGTTTATATTCTATTACGAAACGGTACGGCTTATTACGTTTTTGCGGATTTACGAGCGTTTATCTTTTAACCATATCGTAAACGTTTTCCGCTACGTTTATGACGTATTCGTCCGAAGAAACGTGGTCTATTTCAGCCAAAAGCTCGTCGTACTCTGCGGCTATTGCGGCTACGTCCTCGGCAAGCGCGGCGTTGTTTCTCTTTAATGAGGCAAGCACGCCGGTGTTTAGTATTATCAGCGCGAGTATAACCATTACAGCCAACGCGTACAACGCGACGATTACCTTGCCCTTTGCGTTTAGTTTATAGCTGTTCTTCTCGCTCTCGCGGGTTTTCGCAAGGTCCTCTATAACGCTGTCCGTCCCTTCCACGCCGAACTGCATAGTCGTGGACGTGGGGCGAGTGTCCTCGTCCTCGGCATAACCGTCCCCCGTCGTTTCGGGAGCAGTCGCAGCCAACGTCTCGGTTTCCGTCTCTTGTTCCGCCTCTTGTTCAGGCTGTAACTCGGCAAGCCGTTGTGCTTCCTTTACGTGCGCCGCGTACTGAAGGGCGGTCTGCACGTCGTACACGTGTCCGTCGAATTCGGGGCAAACAGGCGCGGGCTCTTGCTCCTCCACCTCGCCTATCGCGCGGTTCTCGGAGTATTCCTCTTCATCGTAATGAAGGAGCTTCGCGAGATTTCTCTGCATTCTTGCTTTAGCCTCTTCCACGCTCTCCGCATGAACGGAGTCGCGGACTTCCGCTTTAGGCGTCTGCTCGCATGGCGCGGCGGTTCTTTCCAAAACGCCCACAGCGCCGGCGGTACGCTCGCTATAATAGCTTTCGTCTGCTCTTCTCGATGTATACATAACCTGCTCCTCCCGTTTTTTTGAGCGTCTTCTACGCTCGCCTCGTTTTCCTTTTTCAGCCCTATCCTACATTTGCGCGTCTTTCCGCACTGCCGTTTGCGGGGCTTCCCCGCGGTTTTGCGCCGCGTCTCGGCGCGATTTCCTTTTTCGGCGCTGTGCCGTTTGCGAGACCCTTTCTCGCGATTTCCTTTTTCGACCTTTCGTCCTCGCTCCCGTATCGGAGCTAATAAAAACTTTTCTTTATCTCTATCGTTATCCGCGCCGTCAACCGCGCGGTTTCCGGCTTTTTCTAAACCTTCTCCGCAACTCGAAGCTTCGCGCTGGCGGCTCTCCCGTTTTCGGCAAGTTCTTTTTCTCCCGCCGTTATCGGGTGCTTCGTAATAAGCTTTATTTCCCGCTTGTGTCCGCAAACGCATACGGGAAGGCTTTTATCGCAAATACAGTCTTGTTCAAGCTCCTTAAAAGCTCTTTTAACCGCTCTGTCTTCCAATGAGTGGAAACTTATCACGGCTATTCTGCCGCCTTTTTTCAGCCCCCGCGCCATCGCGGTCACCGTTTCTTTAAGCCCTTCGAGCTCGCCGTTCACCTCTATTCGGAGAGCCTGAAAGGTTCGCTTCGAGGGGTGTCCGTCCTTTTTGAACTTTGCGGGAATGCTTTTTTCTATAATCGCGTTCAGCTCGCCGACCGTTCTTATCGGAGCAACCGATCTTGCCGCGACTATGTTTTTCGCAATGGTTGCCGAAAACTTTTCTTCGCCGTATTCTTCGAGAATTTCTTTCAGTCTTTCTTCGGGATACTCGTTTACGACGCGTTCCGCGGTGAGGGGGTTATCCTGCCCCATTCTCATATCGAGAAACTCGTCCTTCGCCATATAAGAAAACCCGCGACTTCTGTCGTCAAGCTGAAAGCTCGAAACGCCGAGATCCAAAAGTATTCCGTCAAACCCTTCTATCCCGAGCGAGCTTTTTATTTCGGGGAAATTTTTGAAGTTATCCTTTACGAGAGTAAATCTTCCTTCAAACTCCTTTAACCTTTCGCCCGCGCGCGTAATCGCGTAATCGTCGAGATCCGTCGCGACGAGCCTGCCGTCCGGAGCGGTTCTTTTGAGGATTTCGTAAGAATGTCCGCCGCCGCCGAGCGTGCCGTCGAAATAAATCCCGCCGCTTTTGAGGTTAAGCCCTTCCATGCACTCTTCGAGAAGAACGGGAACGTGTTTAAGTTCAGGCATTTTTCAATGCGTCGAGCGCGTCCGCGAGGTCGTTGAAGTTCACGTCGTTAAAGTAATCGTTCCAGACCTCTTCGCTCCATATTTCTACGGAGGTAGGTCCTTTGTAAATGATTACGTTCTTGTCTATTTTGGCGTATTTCCTGAGGTTTTCGGGGAGAAGAATTCTGCCCTGCTTGTCCTCTTCCGCCTGCCAGCTGTTAAACTTCAGAAAGCGCGCGGCTTTCAGCTGATTCTCTCTGAAACCGTTCACCCCCGCGAGAAGTCTTTCCGTTTCTTTCATCTGCTCGTCCGTGTAAACGTATAAACAGCCGCCCGCGCCGACGGTAATCCAATATCCGTCGCCGAGTTCTTCGCGGAGCTTTGCCGGTATTCTCATTCTGTTCTTCGCGTCTAACTGATGCGCGTAATTTTTACCGGCCACAAAAAACACTCCTCCCGTTTAAGGTACAATCATTGTAGCACAACTTTTGACCACTGTCAACCACTTTTTTAAAATTTTTGAACGATTTTTAAAATTTTTAAAGGAAATTTTGCGTGCTCGCAACCACTTCGCGATAAAACTTTTCGTTGAAATCGGCGTAACTTCCGATAAACAAAGGCTCGTTTTTCCGCTTGAATACTGACGATTTGTGTTTTTTGAAAAATTTTGTTACGGCTTTTACGGTAAAATCATTGCCGCAAATAGTCAAAACGGGTTGCAGGTGGTCAACGATTTTATTTTTTACGAACAAATAGTGCGTACAGCCCAAAATCACCGCGTCGAAACGCGCGCGGTGGTCAGTCGGGGACAAAAGAGAACGGGCGGGCAAGTTTTTGGCGACAGGCGCGCCGCCCGCGGCAAAATTACCCGTACAGAAATAAACGCGGCACTCGTCAAGCTCCTTTTCTATATTGATATTATTTAAATAAAATGCGTTTTTCTCTATCGCGGAGGCAAGCCCCGCCGTTTCCGCTATATAAAGCCCGCGCACGGCTTTGTACCTCGAAGAAGTGAACGGCGTGGCGAGAAGAAGAGTTCTCTTCCCATCGATAAGCGGCGGAAAAACGGGCGGATATACGCCGAAGCACTTCACGCCCGAATAATTCTCCATATCCTTTAAAAGAGTTGCAGACAATGTGTTGCACGCAACGACTATCCCCTTAACCCCGAAGGAAAGTATATAATCGAGATTTCGCATAGCGAGCGACAAAAGATCTCTTTCCGTCCGAGAACCGTAAGGCGCGTTGCCGTTGTCGCCGAAATATAAAAATTTTTCTTCGGGCAGCTCTCTGCAAAGCGGCGCAAGGACGGAGAGTCCGCCGATTCCGCTGTCCATAACCGCTATATATTTACCCGTCGCCTTATCCTCGCCCGTCGGACTCGGACAAGGTCCGGTACGTTTTACCGTCGATAAACCTTTCACGGTAAATTTTATGCTCAAAACGGCGTTAAAATTAACCGTAACGGTTTTTATACGAAATACTCAAAACGATAGCGAAAAAAACGGGTACGGGCGTTTTAAAAAGTTTTTTGAAAAAATAGTTAAAAAATATGATAAAAAGAGAGATATTCTCCCGAAATGTAGTTGCAATAAAATTTTTTTTATGCTAAAATATACAAAGTATCAAATATATAACCATTACCCAAGGAGTGTGCATACAATATGCCTAACATTAAATCCGCAAAGAAAAGAGTTTTAGTTACCGACAAAAAAACGGAACAGAATAAGGCTATCCGTTCCGAATTCAAAACCGAAGTCAAAAAAGTAGAAGCGCTTATCGCCGAGAACAAAATAGCGGAAGCCAAAGCGGCTCTTCCCCACGCGTTCGCGGTTATAGATTCCGCGGCTTCCAAAAACGTTATCCACGCAAACAATGCGGCTAACAAAAAAGCAAAGCTCGCAAAAAAGCTTTCCGCGGCTGAAAAGGTTGCTCCCGCAAAAGAAGAAGCTCCCGCCCCCGTAGAAGAAGTTAAAGCCGAACCCGTAATCGAAGAGGCAAAAGAGGAGGCTCCCGCTAAAAAGCCTGCGGCAAAAAAGACCGCCGCTAAAAAGACGGCTGACGGCGAAGCCGCTCCCAAAAAGGCGACCGCTAAAAAGACCGCCAAGAAAAAAGAAGCCGACGCGGAATAATTCTTTCGGTTAAATGGATAAAATTATTCCCCCGTTTTACGCGGGGGAATTTTTTCGTTTAAATTTTTGCAAAAGATATGCGAGGAAAACCACCTAAAAGAGGTTGCGACGGCGCGCAAACTCTTTTTCGTCAATCTAAATCCTTTGGCAACTTTCGCTAAAACTCTATATGCTTCACTTTATCGCTTTTGCTTTCTCTATAAAAAACGAGCTTTCTTCCCGTTCCGCAGACGAATTCCGCGCCGAGCTTTTCGGCAATTTCAAGCCCCGCGTCCTTCGGTTCGAGTCCCGAATTTTCAAGGACGGTTATCTTAACGAGTTCGCGCTTTTCGAGCGCTTTATCGAGCCCTTCCAAAAAACTCTCGTTCACGCCGAGCTTCCCTACCTGCGTTACGGGTTCTATATTTTGCGCGAGCGAACGCAGATTCGCCCTTTGTTTTGAAGTAAGCATCTTTTTTCTCCTATATTCGTTTAATCTATAAATTCAAATTCTTCGCCGCCGATTATAACCGTACTCTTATCGGTCGCGCCCATTTTGCGCAGTTCGTCTATAATTCCGCGGTCGCGAAGCACTTTGTGCATATACGCGAGAGAGTTCATATCGTCAAGCACGACGTTACGCTTTAAAACGTCCACGAGCGTGCCGACGATGACGAAGGTTTCGCCCTCTTTGTAAATCTCGTAATCGAGCTTTTCGGGCTTGGCGTAGTTAAATTCCTCGTATTCGAGCGGTTTTACGGGCGGCAGTTTAGACAAAATATCGTAAATCGCCTTTTTCAAACCGTCCAGATTTTTCCCCGTCAGTGCGGAAATTTCTATAACCTTCTTTCTTCCGAGCTTCTTTTTGAACTCCGCAAGCTTCTCTTCCGCGCCGAAAGCGTCGCACTTATTCGCCACGATAAGCTGTTTTAACTTCGCAAGCTCCTTATTATAATTTTTCAGTTCGGCGTTGATTTTAAGGTAATCTTCATAAGGGTCTCTTCCCTCAATTCCCGAAATATCCACGACGTGGACGAGCATTCGCGTACGCTCTATGTGCCGCAAAAACTCGGTGCCGAGCCCCGCGCCCTCGCTCGCGCCCTCTATAAGCCCCGGAATATCCGCCACTACGAATTGATTGTCGTAATAATCGCACACGCCGAGATTCGGCGAAAGCGTGGTGAAATGATAGTCCGCAATCTTCGGTCTCGCACGCGTTATGCGGGACAAAACGGTGGATTTTCCCACGTTCGGAAAGCCTATAAGCCCCACGTCCGCAATGGTTTTAAGCTCTAAAAGAAGTTGTTTTGACTCGGTTTTTTCGCCTGTCTGCGAAAAATGCGGAGCGTGACGGCGGGCGTTTGTAAATCTTGCGTTGCCTTTACCGCCGTCGCCGCCCGTTAAAACGACTTTTTTCTGTCCGTCGTAAAACATATCGGCGACGATGTTTCCCGTCTCTTTGTCGCGGATAACCGTGCCGAGAGGAACTTTCAGAACGAGGTCTTTTCCCGACCTTCCGAAACACTGTTTCGGTTCGCCCGGCATGCCGTTTTCCGCAACGAATTTGGTTTTATAATAATAATCGGCAAGGGAAGAAATGTGCTTGTCCGCGACGAAGATTATATCTCCGCCCTTGCCGCCGTCGCCGCCGTCGGGGCCTCCCCCCACTTTACCCTTAAAGTGCAGAAAAGAGGTTATGCCGTTTCCGCCGTTGCCTGCCTTTACCGTTATTTTTGCTCTGTCTATAAACATTTTTCACCCACGGTATAAAACGCCGCTACGACGTTTTACCTTGATTTTAAAGTTATTTTTTTACATTTTTCTCGCAAAGCGAGTTTATCGGGCAATTTTCGCAATCCGGCGACCTTGAAGAACAAAAGCTTCTGCCGAGATATATAAGATAGTGATGCGAGCGCGACCAGTCCTTTTCGGGAAGAATCGCCATAAGCCCATTTTCGGTGGAAAGCACATCCTTCGCGCGGGTTAAGCCTATGCGGTTCGCCACCCTGAAAACGTGCGTATCCACCGCAATCGCGTTCCCGCCGAACGCCACGCTGTACACGACGTTCGCGGTTTTTCTGCCTACCCCCGCGAGCGAGCGAAGCCCTTCCAAATTATTCGGCACTTCTCCGCCGAAATTTTCTATTATGGCTTTGGAAGCGGACAAAATATGCTCCGCCTTCGTCTTATAAAGTCCGCAGGAAAATATATATTTTTCAAGCTCATCCTGCGAAAGCGTAACCATTTTTTCGGGCGTGTTATACTCTTTAAAAAGCGTTTTGGTGACCTTATTCACCCTCTCGTCGGTGCATTGCGCGGATAAAATCACCGCCACGAGCAATTCGTACGGAGAAGAAAATTCGAGCGCGGGCTTGTCCGAAAATACCCCCGCCAAGATATTCACTATTTTTTCTGCTCCTTTCGCGTCCATATTCTTATCTTATCACAAAGCGGGGATATTTTACAAGCAATTTTACCCTAAATAGTTTATTAAACAGTCTAATCGAGCGGTAAACCGCATGTCGGCGAATGTTGCAAACTCAAACGAGGAAGAGCAACGTTATATTACTCTCACCGTTCTTTTGCCGTAAACCGTCCTGACGAGAAAAAAGCCCGCAAAACTGCCGCCGTTAAAGCTTCTCGCCGCCCGACGCGCTATCGTCAAAACGGACGGCGAAACCTTTACCGAAAGTCCGCACCCCACGCCCGCCTCTTTCGGCGTATTTATAATCTCGCCGCGCACGCCGAGCCCCGCAAGGTATTCGTAAAACCTCACCGTCTGCGCACGCGAGCGATAAGTCACCGCAACGTACTCCATAATTTTTCCTCCTTTGCATAAAAGGAATTTTTCCCTTATATAGTAGTATATACGAAGACTTATAAAAGGGTGAAATAATGATATATTTCGACAACGCCGCCACGGGCGGATTTAAGCCGCGCGCCGTTTCCGACGCGGCGGACACGACCATAAGATACCTTTCCGCAAATCCGGGGCGCGGCGGTCATAGGCTTGCGGTTGCGGGCGAAAGGACGATTTCCGCATGTAGGGAACTGCTTGCAGAGGGCTTTTCCGCATCCCCCGACCGAGTGATATTTACAAAAAACTGCACCGAAGCCCTTAATATCGCTATTTTCGGGACGGTTAAAGAGGGCGGACACGTCGTCACGACCTGCTTTGAACATAACTCGGTACTGAGACCTTTAAACCATCTTAAAAACGAGGGCAAAATTTCGCTCGATATAGTATTCCCCGAAAAGGACGAAAATATCGCGGAAGCGATCGCTAAAAAAATTACCGATAAAACCTGCCTCGTCGCGGCGACTACCGTTTCCAACGTTACGGGAAAGGCTTTGCCCGTCGGGCTTATCGGCGCGCTGTGCAAAAAGCGGAATATCCCGTTTCTTGCGGACGGCGCGCAGGGCGCGGGACATTTGCCGCTATCTCTTTCCAAACAAAATATTTCTATGCTCGCCGTCCCCGCACACAAAGGGCTTTACGGAATTATGGGTGCGGGCGCGCTTATTTTTAAGGACGATATAGACGTAAAGCCCCTTCTTTTCGGCGGCACGGGAAACGAATCCTTCAATCTCGAACAGCCGTCCTGCTATCCCGAGAGGCTGGAGGCGGGAACGCTCAACCTGCCCGCGATAGCCGCTTTTAAAGAGGGTGCGAGCTACGCCCTCAAAAACGAAGAGATCTTTGCGGAAAAGCTTTTTTCCTCTACCGAAAAAATTATAGAAGCGGCAAACGCCACTCCCCACGTAAAATGCTATTCTAAACCTAACACGTCGGGAATAATCGCGCTCGAATTTGAAAATTTGCCGAGCGCGGAAGCGGCGGATATTCTTAACGCCCGTTACGACGTGGCGGTACGCGGCGGACTGCACTGCGCGCCGCTCATGCACGAATATCTCGGCACGAAAGAAGAGGGGCTTGTTCGCGTAAGCCTTGCCGTACAAAATTCCGCGGGCGAAATAAACTATTTTATAAAGGCAATTCGGGAAATGGCAACGTCTCGATAATCGGGGGGGCAAATCGTTTGTTTAAAATTTCAAGGGGCGGTAAAACTTACCGCCTCCCTTAAAAAATTTAGGTTCCGATCCTTTGAAAAATACGTTTTATCTCGTTTCCGTCGTTTTTCACTAAAAAAACGTAAACGCCGTCGTCACTCTCCTTGAAATAACCCTCTGTATATTGTCCGAAATCAGACATCCTGTAACGTTCCCCTTCTTGCCGATAGGTAAACTCCTCACCGTTATAAGTGCCTTTTTCGCCGTCGGCGATAATAAGAACGTTGCCACCGAAACCGTACGTCCCGATTAATCCCTCGTCGATAGTCTCGTCAAGATTTTCCTCGGTTGTTTCTTCGGTCTTTTCCTCGGGTGTTACGTCAGTCTTCTCTTCCGTCTTCTCTTCGGTTTTTTCCTCGGGTGTTTCCTCCGATTTTTCTCCGGTTGTTTCGTCGGTCTTTTCTTCGGTTGTTTCCTCCGATTTTTCTCCGGTTGTTACGTCAGTCTTCCCTTCCGTCTTCTCTTCGGATTTTTCCTCGGTTACTTCTTCCGTCGTTTCCTCGGTAGTTTCTTTAACCTTTTCTTCAGACTTTTCTTCGGACTTCTCTTCGGTAGTTAAGTCGGTCTTTTTTTCCGCTGTCTCTTCGGGTTTTTCTTCGGGCTTCACTTCAGCGTTTTCTTCCGTCTTCTTCTCGGACTTTTCCTCGGTCTTCTCTCCGATTGGCGCGTCAACCGTCGTCTCGTTAGCATTTCGTTTCCATTTTGCGACGTAAACGACGCTCTCCGTTATCGGCACCTTCAAGTCTAATTCGGCGGTTCCGTTATACCAGCCGTCGAATACGAATCCGTCCTTTACGGGTTCGTCGGGCAGGTCCGTTTCCGTAACGAATTTGCCGCTTTTTATCGCTACGGTTTTTATCTCAACTAAATCGCTCTTAAACGTCACGGTATACGCCGTAATGACCGGCTCGGAGTTTATCGAGCTATTCTTTTTTTCCTCTCCGCACGCAGAAAAAATCGTCGCGGTAAACAAAACGACTATCGCCGTCAATATCGCTACAAACAACGTCCTCGTCTTCATCACGGCTATCCCCCCCCGTAAATGCTCTCTCTACACGTCTACGCCTTATAAATAACCTTGCCGTTTCTTATAGTTATAAGAACGTTAAAATCCTTGTCGAGGACGACAAAATCCGCGTCTTTGCCGACTTTGATACTGCCTTTCGTTTCCGATAAACCCATCATTCTCGCAGGGTTCTTTGTCGCGAAATCTACCGCTTCCGTAAAGGGAACGCCGACTTTTTCGGTCATATTTTTAACGGCGACGTTCATCTTAAGAACGCTTCCCGCGAGCGTGCCGTCGGCAAGCCGCGCTTCGCCGTTTTTAACGAACACCTTTTGTCCGCCGAGCTCGCTTTCGCCGTCGGGCATACCCTTCGCGCGCATAGCGTCGGTTATCAGCGTTATTTTTTTCCTCTTCTTATTCTTAACGAGGAGCTTTATCGCGGGGACGGAAACGTGTATGGTATCCGCGATTATTTCCGTTTGAAGCTCGTCTAAAAGTAGCGCCGCGCCGACCGTGCCTATGTCCCTGTGGTGAAGCGGACTTTGCGCATTGTAGGTATGCGTTACGCCGACCGCGCCGGCTTTCACCGCCCTTTCTATATCGCAAAATTTTGCGGAAGTATGCCCGAGAGAAGCGTTTACCCCCGTTTCTTTAAGCTCTTTTATAAGCTCCTCCGCGCCCTCTTTTTCGGGTGCGAGCGTTACCGTTCTTATGCAGCCGCCGCTCGCCTTTTGATATTCGCGAAACGTCTCTACGCTCGGCGCGTCAACGTATTCGAGAGGCTGCGCACCTTTAAACTTTTCCGCAATAAAAGGTCCTTCGAGATGCACGCCGTGTATATACGCGCCCTCGTCGTGATTTTTTCCTCTATAAGCTTTAACCGCCGAAAGAGCCTTCTTTATATTCTCGGGGCTTTGCGTCATCGTGGTAGCAAGGAATGTCGCCGTGCCGTCGGCGGCGAGCGTTTTCGCTACCGTTAAAAGGGCTTCCTCCGTGCCGTCCATAGCGTCCGCTCCGCCCGCGCCGTGGACGTGCGTGTCGATAAAAGCGGGCAATACGACCGCGTCCTCGGGGACGGAGATTGTCTCCTCGACGTCTATAGGCTTTTCCGTTTCGGAGCTGTCCTTTTCTGTTATGGCTTTGATTTTTTCGTCAAAATAAAGGTCGGCGAACTTTATTCCCTCGCCGTCCACGTATACCCTTGCGTTACAAAACTTTTTCATACCAAGCACCTTCTTTTTTATCCTTTAATTATTAACGCGCCGAAATCGAGCGGCGCGCCTTAGCTTTAATTATTTTCGCACCGCGCCGTCGCCCGTAACGACGTATTTCGTGGTCAACAGCGCCGCAAGTCCCATAGGTCCTCTCGCGTGGAGCTTCTGGGTGGATATACCTATTTCCGCGCCGAGACCGAACACGAACCCGTCCGAAAACCTCGTCGAAGCGTTTTCGTACACGACGGCGGAATCCACCTCCGTCAAAAACCTCTGCGCGTTCTCTTTATTTTCCGTCATAATCGCGTCCGAATGGTGAGTGCCGTGCGCGTTTATATGTTCTATGGCTTCGCCTATATCGTCAACCGTTTTCACCGAAATTATCGCGTCGCCGTACTCTGCGTAAAAATCGTCTTCGATAGCCCGTTTAAGGTACGGATAGCCCGACTTTTCAAGCACTTCGTACGCTCTTTCGTCCGCGCGCATTTCAATCGCCTTTTCTTTAAGCCTTTCGGCGACGGCGGGAAGCACCCTCTCGAGCGCGGCGGAATGGAAAACGAGCGATTCACAGGCGTTGCATACCCCGTACCTCTGCGTTTTCGCGTTAAAAACAACCGTCGCGGATTTTGCCGCGTCCGCCGTTTCGTCTATATAAACGTGACAATTCCCGAGCCCCGTCTCTATAATCGGGACGGTAGCCTCCCTTAAAGCGGTTTTAATAAGCGACGCACCGCCTCTCGGAATAAGCAGGTCTACGTATTCGTTGAGCTTCATAAACGCCGTTGCCGTCTCGCGCGAGGCGTCTTCTATAAGGGTAACGGCGTTTTCGTCCTCGCCGCACGCGCTTATGGCTCTTTTAAGCACGTTAACGATTGCGGCGTTTGAGCAAAGCGAATCGCTACCCCCTTTCAAAATCGTCGCGTTGCCGGTTTTATAGCACAGCGCGAACGCGTCCGCCGTCACGTTGGGGCGAGACTCGAAAATTATCCCGATAACGCCGAACGGCACGGTTACTTTCTTTACCGCAATGCCCTGATACTCGTTTTCGTACGAATAGACTACTTTGCCGAGCGGATTTTCAAGCTCCGACACCTGTTCGAGCCCTACCGCTATTCCCTCCAAAACCTTGTCGGTCACGGTGAGCCTGTCTATAAACGCGGCGTTCCTGCCGTTCTTTTTTGCAACCTCTATATCCTTGGCGTTTTCAGTCTTGACGTAATCGGCGTTTTCGCGAAGAAGTCGCGCCGCCGTCCTTAAGACCTCGTCTTTTTTCGCTTCCGTCACGGATAGAAGGCTCTTCGCCGCCGCCTTTGCCGCCTTTCCCGCTTTTATCAAATCAAACATAATTTTTCCTCTTTTTCGCTATAAAACGTTCTATTCAGTCGTCGTTTTTCCTTTTTATACCGAGCTTTCTTGCGAATCCTCCGAGTTTTCCTCTTATCCCGTGAAAAAAATAGAAAATGTTAAGCTTTACTTTCCTGCGCTTTTTTCTGCGAAACCAGTCCTCGACCTCTTTTTTATACCTTTCGTCGCTGACGGAAATATACTTCTTTCCGCGATAAAAGCCGTCCATAACGCCTATGACCTGTTCTTCTTTCACGCGTTCTAAAACAAACTGACTGTCTCCGCAAATGATATACCCGTCCTCTACCGCTTGCATTACTCTATGCAGAACGTATTTGTTTCCCTCACGAACATACAATGCGACGTCGTACCGCTCGAGCCGTCCTTTTTTTTCGACGACTATAACCGACTGCCCGCGATTTTTTAGAGTCGGCCACATGCTCACGCCGCTCGGGACGAACGCTATCGCCCCGCTTTGCGCAAGCTGTTTGGCATAGTCGAAACAGCCGCTTTTTTCCGCGGCATTTGCGGGAGCCGCCTCGTTAGTATCAGTCATCGGTATCTAAACCCGAAATACCGGCAACCGCGTCTATCGGGAGCGAGAACACGATACCGTGCGCGCCCGAGTTCTTGCCCGCCTTATCCATTATGGCGCGCATTATATCGTCCCTCTTTTCTCGTTTCGTAACGATATAAATAAGCTCCTTATCCGCACTCAGGGTAACGCCGAAAAATTTGGCGATAGCCGCGCCCGTACCCTTTGCGCGCACCACCGTGCCGCCCGTTGCGCCCGCGCTACGCGCCGCCTCCATAACCGCGTCGCTGTTGCCTTTATCCGCAATTACCGTAAGCAATACGCTTTTATATTCAGTGTTTTCCATAATACGCTCTCCTTTATCGGTTTCATCCGAAAAATATTTTAACGCCGACTCGCCGCCGAGTCCGTCTATCGGTAAAATTACGGCTATGCCTCCGCCCGCCGCCGCAATGTTCATCTCGTCGTAAAGACCTTTTTTGATTTCTCTCGTTTTGGCTGTTTCCGCAATAAACCCGAGAATAAGCTTCTCCGTCTTTTGAAGTCCGAAAGAATCGAGTACGGACGGCATCGCCGTGCCGGTTGCAAGCGTTTCTATAATATTTTTTACGCCGCGAGATTTTAAGAATTCCTCGAAATCCTCGCCGTATTCCCTGTCCGTTATTATCATAACGTACTTATATCCCGTCATAAAGCCTCCTATCCTATTATCTCTTCCTTTTCGGAAGTATCCGCTTCTTTCTCTGCGGATTTTTGTTTTAGTTTATATATAAGTCCCAAAATCTGAATTGTAATAAGCGGCGTCATCGCTACGAACGCCACCACGCCGAATCCCTCCGTCGCGACTGCCGTTTCTCCGCTAACAGCCCTGCAAAAGCCGAGCGCGAGCGGCAGAACGAAGCCCGAGGTCATCGCGCCCGAAGCGACTCCGCCCGAGTCGAACGCTATCGCCGTAAATATATCGGGTACGACGAACGACAGCGCGAGGGCTATAACGTACGTCGGTATAAGAAAATACATTATGGGTATATGTAAAAGTATCCGAAGCATAGCGAGTGCGACCGACGCGCCTACGCCTATCATAAGGCTGACGGAAAGCGCCTTTTTCGGCACGCCGCCCGCCGTGATTTCGTACACCTGCTTTGTAAGAACGTGTACCGCAGGCTCCGCCGCAACGACGAAGAAGCCTATAAAGAAACCTATCGGCACCATTATCCAGTTGTAGGAAAGATTGCCTATTACCCCTCCGACGTAATTACCTATTTGTAAAAAGCCTACGTTTACGCCGAGCAAGAATAAGACGAGTCCGACGTAGGTATAAAGAAGACCGATTAAAATTTTCACCGTGCTTCGCTTGTCGTTCTTATTGCCGAACAGACGGAACACCAAATAAAAACACGCTATCGGCAATAGCGCTATCGCCACCTCTTTCATATATGAGGGAAGCATTTTAGCAAATTCCGCTATCAGCTCTTTAGAATCGTTTACGTTTATAACCGTCGTCTCGTTCACGTCGAAACTTTCCGGGCGATATATCATACCGAGTATCATTACCGCGAGGATAGGTCCTACCGAACAAAGCGCGGTGAGACCGAAGCTGTCTTCTTCTGCGCTGTCGTCGTTACGCATCGCCGCGATACCGGTGCCTATAGCGATTATAAACGGTACGCTCATAGGTCCCGTCGTTACCCCGCCGGAGTCGAACGCGAGCGGAACGAAGGTTTTCGGCACGAAAAACGCCAGCGCAAACACCGCCGCATACAATACGAGAAGGACGTATTTGAGTTTTATTTTGAGAATGATTCTGAGGAAGGCGACGACGAGAAATACCCCTACGCCCGCGCCGACGGTGAGAAGCAGCACCCAAGAATTCACGGTTTCGGAAAGCTGACCCGCAAGCACCTGAAGATCGGGCTCGGATATAGTTATAAGCACGCCGAGAACGAAAAATACGGGGATTATAAACCATATTTTTTTAGAACGCATGACGGTTGAACCTATATATTCTCCGATAGGCGTCATCGCGGCGTCCGCACCGAGGGTGAACAAACCTATCCCTATTATCGTCAAAAGCGCGCCGAGCAAAAAGGCGAGAAACATTCCGCTGTCTATCGGCGTAACGGTAGCCCCGAGTATTAAAACTATAACGGTAATCGGCAGTACCGACGAAAACGCCTCTTTTATCTTGTCTAAAACGACTGTCTTCGTCTTCTTGAAAGCTGTTTTGCTTTTCACATTTCGTCTCCTTTCTTCTCTTTTTGCTCCTACTTACCCTCTCAAAACTCTCGGAACTCGATTTTTGCTATCAAAAAAGCGTCACAAGATTTTCTCTATATCTATGAGTTTTTTTACTTCCGACACGCCGAGCGGCGGTTTTTTATCCGTCTCCCCGCGGTTGAACCATATTGTTTTTATGCCGTAATTCACCGCCCCCGCAACGTCCGCGGTAAGAGAATCCCCTATCATCACCGTCTCTTCCTTTTTTATCGGCGAAAGCGTCTTCATACAGACGTCGAAAAAACGCGGGTCGGGCTTGGCGTAACCCATTTCTTCAGAAACGAATTCGTGCGTAAAATACGGCTTCAGCCCCGCAAAACGCAGTCTCGTTTTGTTCTGCACGGTAGGCGCGTTGCTCGCGGTGCAAAGGATATATTTCCCCGCAAGATAATCTAAAAGCTCGTCCGCGCCGCCGACTTTGACTGCACAGTGGTTGAGATTTTCCAAAAAGGTTTTCTCTACCGCCCTTCCGTCGTAATCTATGCCGAGGTCTTTGAGTATTATATTAAATCGCGTCGCGTGCAATCTTTCGCGAGTCAGCGTCCCCGCCTCTATTTTTAGCCACAGCGAGTCGTTGACGCGCTTAAACGTCGGAAAACCGTTTTCCGTAAACGGCAGACCGTGCGAGGAAAACGCCTCTTCCATGGCGAGAGCCGCGCTTTCGTTGAAGTCGAGCAGGGTGTTGTCTATATCGAGCAAAACGGCTTTTGTCATCTTTCCTCCGCACGGCAACCACGTTGCCCAAATTCCTCACGATACATTTTACTATATTCCGAGCTTTTTTTCAACGAAATAATCGTGCAAAAACGGATTTTTTGCACGATTATCGATAAAAACTTTTTATGAAACACTTTTTTGTGCGACTATATAACGGTACAAATAGTCCCCGCGAAAAGAAACGCAAGTCCGATAAGAGCTTTTAACGAAACTTTTTCTTTAAGCGCGAAACGGGAAAACGCGACGGTAACGAGAACTCTCGTTTTGTCTATCGCGACGACCGCGCTCGTCACCCCGTCCTTTAGAGCTTTATAATAGCATATCCAAGAAAAGCCCGTCGCTATCCCCGATAGTATTATAAACCACAGCTCACGTTTCGGTATGCTTTATTCCGCACTTCGCGAGAATGGACGTTATTCCCGCAAAAAGCGCGGACGAATAAGCGAACAATATCCACATATTTTTTCCCTTCCGCGTATATTGTAGTACCGTTTATGGAAAAAAGCAACGAAAGAAAGGGGAAAAAAGTTTTTTCATTGCCGAAAAAAGGGCTTGTTTTATCTTTCGACAAAATTTCCCGAAAAATTTCCCCGTTTTTGATTGACAAAACGCAAAAAAAGGTTTATTATAGTTTAGCACTTGAGAGAGGCGGATTACACCGTCGCTTTCATAAAAACCGAATCGCGGGGTAGAGCAGTTCGGTAGCTCGTCGGGCTCATAACCCGGAGGTCAGGAGGTTCAAATCCCCTCCCCGCAACCAAAAACAAAAACGTCTGCAAGTTTTGCGGGCGTTTTTCGTTTTTTCACTCCGAGAGATTTTGAACCGACTGACCGACGGAGGAGGTCAGGGGCGTTCGAGGCGACCGCGTCCTGCGGACGATGCAGGGAGCCGAGAACGGGACGAGAAAAGGAGTTTGCCGAGCACAAAGCCTTGCGCGACCGCAAACGACTATTTCGAGGAGCGGGCAATGAAAAATCCCCTCCCCGCAACCAAAAACAAAAACGCCTGCAAGTTTTGCGGGCGTTTTTCGTTTTTTCACTCCGAGAGATTTTGAACCGACTGACCGACGGAGGAGGTCAGGGGCGTTCGAGGCGACCGCGTCCTGCGGACGATGCAGGGAGCCGAGAACGGGACGAGAAAAGGAGTTTGCCGAGCACAAAGCCTTGCGCGACCGCAAACGACTATTTCGAGGAGCGGGCAATGAAAAATCCCCTCCCCGTTGCTTTTTATGTTGTTTTTTTTGTTGACTTCTTTCCGAACATCTGCTACAATATCTTCGACGGTTTGAAACGCGCCCGTACACAAAGGCTATTTGTGTACGGGCGCGCTTTTTCTTTATCTCGAAAACAGGAGTAAAAATATGAAAAACAAAGCACTATTCAAAGACTTTACAAGATATGTATCGTTGAGTGTTTTAGGTCAAATCGCATTGTCCTGCTATACGCTCGCCGATACCTTTTTCGTGTCTGCAAAATTAGGCGCAAACGGACTGACCGCGCTCAACCTCGCTTTTCCGATATTTTGCATTATCAACGGCATCGGGCTTATGATAGGTATGGGCGGCGGAACTAAATATTCGATATATCGAAGCCGCAAAGAAGATGACAAAGCCAATCGCGGTTTTACGAACGCGCTGTATATTGCCGCTGTTTTTTCCTGCGTTTTCGTTTTGGCAGGTATATTCTTTTCACGGCATATAGTAAAATTTTTGGGCGCGGACGAAACGGTTCTCGAAATGACGAACACTTACGCGCAAGTAATGCTTTTGTTCGCTCCCGCCTTTTTACTCAATAATTTATTGCAATGCTTTATAAGAAACGATGGCAACCCGTCGCTCTCTATGGCGGCTATGATTACGGGAAGTTTATCCAACGTTTTACTCGATTATATATTTATTTTTCCGCTCGATATGGGGATATTCGGAGCAATTTTTGCAACTGGCTTAGCCCCGATTATAAGCATTTGCATACTATCCCCTTACCTTATAAAGCGTAAAAACAAGTTCCGTTTCATAAAATCGAAGTTTAGCGGAAGGTTTGTAAAAGAAATTTTGTCAAGCGGATTTTCGCCGTTTCTTACCGAAGCGACGTCGGGCGTCGTTATGTTCTTGTTCAATTTTATTATTTTGCGCATAACGGGAAATATCGGCGTGGCGGCCTTCGGCGTTATATCGGTTATATCGCTCGTCGTGATTGCTATGTATACGGGTTTATCGCAAGGCGCACAACCCGTTATGAGCAGTAACCACGGAGCAAAAAATTCCGAGAACGTGAAAACAGTTCTGAAATACAGCCTGATAACTATGCTTATTTTGTCGGGCGTAATTTACTCTGCGATCTTTTTCGGAGCGTCCGTCTTAACGAATATATTCAACAGCGAGAAAAACCAAACGTTACAAGCGCTTGCCGAAACGGGGTTGAAATTGTATTTTATCGCTTGTCCGTTTATAGGTTTCAATATCGTTATGGCAACCTATTTTATCTCCACGGAAAAGCCGTTATATGCGCAAGTCATCTCGCTCTCCCGCGGATTTATCGTACTGATACCTATGGCTTTTTTGTTGTCCTCTCTATTCAAAATGACGGGCGTATGGTGCGCGTATCCGGCTTCCGAGTGTATCGTAGCAATAATAGGAATCGTCTTGTATGTAATAAATAAACGCCATAAAACCCTGCACGATAAAAAATAAATTATAATAAAAATGACCTTGCAAATCAGTAATTTGTAAGGTCATTTCGTCATCGCTTGAAAGTGCAATTCTAAAATTTAATTTCAATAGTTCCCTATGGAAACTGCGCCTTCGGGTGCTTTTTCTTTTGGAGCAGGTGATGGGAAGCTCCTCCGCTGTCGCTACGGAGGCAAAGCCGAACGTTGTTCTCCCCCGCTACGACCCTTTCCAAAAGAAAAAACACCCTTTCGGGTGCTTTTTCTTTTGGAGCAGGTGATGGGAATCGAACCCACCTCTAAAGCTTGGGAAGCTCTCATTCTACCGATGAACTACACCTGCGTTTTTTCGTTACGTCTGCAATCATATCATATTTTATCCTAAAAAGCAAGCTTTATTTACCTCAAAATATTGTATATTTAAATTTTTTATGGTATAATTGAAAATAGCGTGAATGAAAATCTGCGCTAAAAAATTATAGAATACTTTTAAGGAGCTTCTTTTATGGCACTGTTTTTAAAAATCCTCGAATGGCAGGACGATTCCAAAGACACTCTCGTTTACAAATATCCTCTCCCCAAGGGCGGAAGAGAGATAAATCAGAAGAGCAAACTCGTCGTGAGAGAATCGCAGGAGGCTATTTTCGTACATAAGGGGCAAATATGCGATATTTTCCCTGCGGGTACGTACGACCTCAACACCGAAATTTTCCCCGTTCTTTCTAAACTCGCCGGCTGGAAATACGGTTTCCAAACGCCCATCACCTGCGACGTTTACTTCGTCAACACCAAGCAATTCACAGGCTATAAGTGGGGTACGGCTAACCCCATAATGATGCGCGATCCCGAATTCGGAATGATTCGCGTAAAGGGCTACGGCTCGTACGCCTTTAAGGTGGACGACGCGGGCGTGTTCCTTAAAGAACTGTTCGGCACGAACTCTTCTTTCGTGACGCGCGATATTACCGACTGGCTGAAAACGATGCTCGTTTCCGCACTGACGGACGCCTTGGGCGAAAGCAAAATTTCCGCCCTCGACCTTGCGGGCAACACCACCGAATTCAACGAAATAGTTACCGCGAACATTCAAAATAAATTCAAGGAAATCGGACTTAAACTCACCAACCTTTTCATCGAAAACATGTCCGTTCCCGAAGAAGTGGAAAAAGCCATCGACGAACGCAGCAAATACGGCATACTCGGCGATAAAACCGACGTTATGATGAAGGTTTCCGCCGCGGAAGCTATGAGGAGCGCGGCTAAAAACACCGGCGCGGGCGGAGCGTTCGTAGGCGCGGGCATGGGTATCGGCGCGGGTGCGGGACTCGGCGCGGCTTTTGCGGAAGCGTTTAGGTCATCTGCCCCTTCTAACGGCAACGCAAACGGTGCGGGCGGTACAAGCGGAGAAGCGCAAGTCAAAAACGCGGGCGTTAAGCACTGCGCGAAATGCGGCGCGGAAATCCCCGCAAACGCCAAATTCTGCCCCGAATGCGGAGAGAAGCTCCCTGCGGAAAAATTCTGCTCGCAGTGCGGCGCAAAGGTTGCCACTAACGCTAAATTCTGCCCCGAGTGCGGAAATAAATTATAAAAAACCTTCCTTAATATTTTATCCTCGTCGCGACGTTGTCGCGGCGGGGATATTTTTTGAGTCCCTAACGCTCTGCTTATCAAGCTCCCCGACGGATAAAACCTCGAGGACAAGAGACCCCAACCGTATTGACGCTCTTTTTTTAATTATAATTAAAAAACTTTTTTCGTAGCGTTGACTATTTTTATCTTTAATTGTATAATAATTAGCGGTAGAATTTATTATTCGTATCGGAGGATTTTATATAATGAAAAAATTGACTATCGACGGCAATACCGCCGCCAGCCACGTTGCCTATGCGTTCAGCGAGGTAGCGGCTATCTACCCGATAACTCCCTCCTCGCCTATGGCGGAGGTCGCGGACGAATGGTCCGCTACGGGCAGAGTTAATATGTTCGGCGAAAAACTTCGCCTTGCCGAAATGCAGTCCGAAGCGGGCGCGGCGGGCGCGGTTCACGGTTCTCTTACCGCAGGCGCGCTTACCACCACTTACACCGCCAGCCAAGGGCTTCTTCTTATGATTCCGAATATGTATAAGATTGCGGGCGAGCTTCTCCCCACCGTCTTCCACGTCAGCGCGCGCGCTCTTGCGGCGCACTCTCTGAACATCTTCGGCGATCATTCGGACGTTATGGCTTGCCGTCAGACCGGCTTTGCTATGCTCGCTTCTAACTCCGTTCAGGAAGTTATGGACCTCGCGCTCGTAGCGCACCTTTCCACGCTGAAAGCCAAAGTTCCGTTCCTTCATTTCTTCGACGGATTCAGGACCAGCCACGAAGTCAGCAAAATAGACGTCATCGACTACGACGAAATGAAAGCTCTCGTAGATATGAACGACATAGCGGATTTCCGTTCCCGCGCGCTCAACTTCGAGCATCCCGTTCAGAAGGGTACGGCGCAGAACGCGGACACCTACTTCCAGAACAGAGAGACGGCGAACAAGTATTACAACGCTACCCCCGCTATCGTTCAGGAAATGATGGACAAGGTTTCCGCTTTGACGGGGAGATCTTATCATCTCTTCGATTACGTCGGCGCGGCGGACGCGGAAAACGTCGTAGTTCTTATGGGCAGCGGCGCGGACGCGGTTGAAGAAACGATAAACAAAATGAACAAAGAAGGTCACAAAGTCGGTCTTTTGAAAGTCAGACTTTACAGACCTTTCGCTATTGACTCTTTCGTAGACGCGCTCCCTAAAACGGTTAAGAAAATCGCCGTTCTCGACAGAACGAAGGAAGCGGGTTCGCTCGGCGAGCCTTTGTACCTCGACGTATGCTCCGCGCTCCTCGAAAAGGGTATGACTAATATCAAGGTCGTCGGCGGCAGATACGGTTTAGGCTCGAAAGAGTTCAACCCCTCTATGATTTACGCGGTTTACAAAAACCTCGAACAGGCTGAACCCAAGAACCATTTCACCGTAGGTATTCACGACGATTTGACCGGAACCTCCCTCGACTTCTCCGAACAGTACAACGCCGCTCCCGAAGGGACGGTTTCCTGCAAGTTCTGGGGACTCGGCTCGGACGGTACCGTCGGCGCGAACAAGAACTCTATCAAAATCATCGGCGACCATACCGATATGTTCGTTCAGGGTTACTTCTTCTACGACTCCAAAAAGTCGGGCGGCATAACCGTATCGCACCTCCGCTTCGGCAAAACGCCCATTCAGTCGGCGTACCTTATCGACGCGGCGGATTTCGTTCAATGCTCCAACCCCTCGTACATCACTCGTTACGATATGACGGGCGACATTAAGGAAAACGGCACCTTCCTCTTCAACACCTCCGCAAAATCCGCGGCGGAACTCGAAGAAGTGCTTCCCGCGGCGGTTAAGCGCGACATCGCTAAAAAGCATATCAATCTTTACGTTATAGACGCAATAGACATTGCGGCGAAGCTCGGTCTCCGCGGCAGAACCA
Organism: Bifidobacteriaceae bacterium; assembly: GCA_963610935.1. GTDB lineage: Bacteria > Bacillota > Clostridia > Christensenellales > Borkfalkiaceae > UBA1259. The sequence continues at coordinate 59,410 of CAVDPT010000001.1, forward strand.
ACACCATTTTGCAGTCCGCGTTCTTTAAGGTCGCAAACATCATTCCTTACGACCAAGCCGTAGACTATATGAAGAAAATGGCTTATAAGTCCTTTGCGAAGAAGGGCGACGCGGTCGTTCAGATGAACTACAACGCTATCGACTCGGCGGCGGCAAACCTTATCAAAATCGACGTTCCCGCTTCGTGGGAAAACGCTACGACGGGCGCGCCTATGGCGGACGTCGCGGACAACAAGTACTTTAAGGAAGTCGTTCACCCGATTCTTTCCCTTAAAGGCGACGATCTCCCCTCCTCCGCGTTCAATGCGGACGGCTCCGTTCCTACCGGAACGACGAAGTTCGAGAAGCGCGGCGTTGCGGTCAACGTACCCCTTTGGGACGCGGCTAAATGTATTCAGTGCAACCAGTGCGCGTTCGTTTGTCCGCACGCTTGTCTCCGTCCCGCGGTCGTAGAAGCCGGCGCGAACAAACCCGCAAGCTTCACCACCAAGGAAATGATAGGCAACAAGGGTTACGAATTCCGTATGCAGGTTTCCCCGCTCGACTGTATGGGCTGCGGAGTCTGCGCGGACATCTGCCCCGCAAAAGAAAAGGCTCTCACCATGGTTCCCTTCCATACTATCGTAGAAGCGGAAAAGGTAAATCACGAATTCTCCGAAACGCTTCCCGAAAAGGACGTTTCCGCTTGCCCGGGGTGCAAAGCAAGTACCGTCAAGGGTTCGCAGTTCAATAAACCGCTGTTCGAATTCTCGGGCGCGTGCGCGGGCTGCGGCGAAACGCCTTACGTCAAGCTCGTAACGCAGCTCTTCGGCGACAGAATGATTGTTGCAAACGCAACGGGTTGCTCCTCCATTTACGGCGGTTCTTCCCCCACCTGCCCCTATACCAAGAACAAAGACGGTCACGGTCCCGCGTGGGCGAACAGCCTTTTCGAGGACAACGCGGAATTCGGCTACGGCATCAACCTCGCTTACGGCGCGCGTCGCAATAAGATAGAAGAGGATATGCGCGCGGCGTACGATAAAGTAAACGAAAAGACAAACGCGGCGTTTGCGGCGTGGCTCGAAGGAAAAGACGACGCCGACAAGAGCAAAGCGGCGGCGGCTATGGTCAGAGAAGCTCTCGAAAACGAAACCGCGGAGGGTCTCGATTATATTAAAGCTAACCTCGACTGTCTCGTTAAACCTTCCGTGTGGATATTCGGCGGCGACGGCTGGGCGTACGACATCGGTTACGGCGGACTCGACCACGTCCTCGCCTCCGGCGAAAACGTGAACGTACTCGTTCTCGATACCGAAGTTTACTCCAACACCGGCGGACAGGCGAGCAAATCGACTCCTACCGGCTCGGTTGCGAAATTCGCGGCGGCAGGCAAGAGAACGAAAAAGAAAGACCTCGGTATGATGGCTATGAGCTACGGCTACGTTTACGTCGCTCAATGCTCTATGGGTTCTAATAAACAGCAGCTCCTCAACGCGATGCTCGAAGCGGAAAAATACGACGGACCTTCGCTTATCATCTGCTATGCTCCCTGCATCAACCACGGTATCAATATGACCAAGTCGCAGGAAGAGGAAAAGAAGGCGGTCGATTGCGGCTATTGGCAGCTTTATAGGTTTAACCCCGCGCTCGAAGCGGAAGGCAAGAATCCTTTCACTTTAGACAGCAAAGAACCGACGGGCGATTATAAGGCGTTCCTGCTCGGCGAGACGAGATACGCTTCGCTTATGAAAGCTCGTCCCGAAACGGCGGAGAAGCTGTTTGAAAAGACGCAGGAAGACAGCAAGGAAAGGCTCGACACCTACAAACGCCTTGCGGGCAAAGAATAAGATAAATCCCTTTATTAAAGGCTTTCTTAAAAACAAATATGAAGAGGTGCGTAAGTCGCAAAAGCTTGCGCGCCTCTTTTATTTTTATGCCCGCACGAGCGGTTTTTGCCCGCCGTCCGTCGTTTGTCGTTGTCGCTACGTCGCCTAAATTTTTTTGAGGTCGGAGACGATTTTGTCAAGAATTTTGCGCTTTTTATCGTCCAATACGGGCGACAGCATCGCCGCAAAATTGTCTATTTCGGCGTTCGTCAGCGTGCCGTTCTTTTTATTCTTTTTCGCCTCGTCGAAAATGGCTTTCAAAAGTTCGTTCTGATCCTTCCCCTCGAATTTTCGCGCAATGTCGTTTACCATTCTGAAAAGATTCCCCTGCGACGCGCCGTTTTGCGCGCCGTTGTTCCTTTCTTCCCTCGCACCGCCGTCCTTGCCCCTTTCGCGTCTACACTTATCCGCGCCGTCAAAGTTTTTCACGTAATCGTCAAAGCTTTCCATACTCGCCCTCCTCTAACAACCGCCGTACGGCTTAAAAAATCGCCTCGTTTACGGTTCAACCTATTATACGATATTCATATACTGTAATGTGATAGAACGAGCGTCAATATCTTGGGGGGAGTCTTATGGATATTTTAAAAACGTTAACCGAATTTTTTGCGAAGGAATACGGCGGGGAGGCTCTCGGTTCCATCGCGGGACTGCTCGCCGAGAACAATTTCGACGTTAAACGCACCCTTTCTTCGCTGTCGCCCGAAAAAATCGTGCCGATTTTAAAAGAATTTTTACAATCCCCTGCCGTTTCCTCTGCGTTTAACGGATTTAACGGGCAAAAAGAAAGCCCGCCTTTCGGCGAGCAAAGCGAGCAGAGCTTCGGCGTTTCCCCTATATCCGACATCGCGGACAAAAAAATAGTAGAAGCCCTTAATAACTATTTTGAAAGCGGCGAAAATTAGGGCGTTACGCATATAACAAAACAGAGGCAAGCGCGAAAAATTGCGCTCGCCTCGATTTTATCTTTTGTTGCTCTATAAACGACAGTTACGCCGCATTCTTGCTTTCGCTCTTAATCGACTTTACAAATTCGTCGTAATCGAAGCCGAGCGTATTCTTAAATTCGCCCTTCGTAACGTCAACGACAATAGATCCGCTAGATCCTTCGAAGTTGAAGTATGTATTTTCGTGATGATATGTGCCTTGCTCATCCTTATATTCAAAACCGTTTGGATATTTCTTAAGAAACTCATCATATTTATCGTCAATATCCTTCGCTATCTTTTCGTCCATTTCCACTTCAAAGCGCGCCGACAGGAATTTACCCTCCTTATCGGTATCGACGCTGACGCTCATGATGCTATCATATGCGTCAATCGTTAGCTTCGCAACTTCCTTCCAATAATCCGTATATTGCTTTATATAATCTTCACTTACGTTCTTTGCGAGGTTGATATAATTGGCTTTCTCAATCATATCAAATTTTGCTTTGATAGAATCTTTTACCTTATTTGCCGCATCCTCGGTGGTCGTACCGCCCATGCTCGTCGCTAAGGCTTCCGCAATCGTAATATTCTTTACCTCGTCGGAAAGAAGGAACTCTCTTACAGTCATGCCCTCCGGAATACCAAACACCTTTTCTACCGTCTCAACCTCGATCCCGGCTTCCTCACTGATTTCCTTGGACTGTTCGTTGATTATTTCTACGATCTTGTCAATATCAATTTTATTCTCGTCGAGCTTGCCTACTATATACTGCGCGTTGTAATCGAGCGCGTCGATAACGAACTTGCGAATGTCGGCATAATGACCGTCGAGAATATATTTATCGAGATACTGCGAGACGGTAAGGTCTGCAAGGTCTGTAACTAATACCTTAATCTTATCAAAATCGAGGGCGGTGTTATAACCGTTCTCCGTCGCGGTAACGGTAAATCCATTCTTCAATATCATATCGAAGAAATAGGTGAGAATCGTTCCCTCAAAGTTGCCCTTTTCTTCGGGGAGAAGTTTCTGCATTATTTCCGGTAGATTCTTTAATAATGTTCTCGTCGTATAAGCGGGCGACGTGTTTTCTCCCGCTTCGGAGTCTTGCCACATAATCTCATCTATTGTCTTGCTTCCTCTTTCCTTCTCGTTCCGGTTGTTATACTGTCTATATCCTTCCGGAATACCCGTATAATCGACAGTTGATTCCTGATTATAATAAACTGTTTCCTTTTCCAGCACGAATGCTGCTTGTATCTTGCCTTCCGCAATCGTTTTTGCGTATTTCGACTGATTTTTCTCGTCCGCGTTTTCTTCCGTACCTGTAATCGACATATACCCTTTTGCCGTCCATTCTCCGTCGGCGTCCTTACCCACGAACATTTCTCCATTCACTACGGCATGCGATATAACGCTAATCTTTTCGCTGTTGACTCCCGTCCATATATAATCTGATTCGGAATTGTTGACTTTGCCGTCGGAGATACTCGCGACGAGTCCTTCGTTCGGTTTAAGGTCTTCTATCGACTGCAGGAAAGACGTGTATCTTGCGTTAACGGCTTTTTTACCGCAAACAGAGCAAGTACCCCCCCCCCGTTTGATAGTCGTGCGAGCCTCTATCCGAAACCTCCGTACAACCCTCGTCGGTACACTTGTGGTAATGTTCGCTCTCGGTAATCGTCCACGTCTCGCTGAAATGATGGGCGGATTCCCCACCGCAAGCAGCAAGACCGAAAGAGGCGATAGCGAGAATCAAACAAAACAACGCTACATAAATTTTTGTCTTTTTCATGTCCTTCTCCTTATATTTTTTTGTACGCCTAATTCTTTTATAGGCGCACTATCGTTACAGTCATGATACTACAAAAACGGCTAAATTGTCAAGTTTTTTTGAAAATTCCGTCAATATAATTTTTTAACAAGAATGCGCTTTAAAAGCGTACGTCCCCACCGCCCCGATAATGGCGGCAAGGACGTAGCGCAGTAACCTTATAATCGAACTTATTTTGAAGCGAGAATTTCCCGTGCGCGGGAAAGCGCGTTTTCCGAGGTAATCTTGTTTTCGGCGGAGTTAGGCGTAACGCCCACGCCGTGAATACACGTTTTACCGTCCGCCCAGAAAATTTTGGCGGTGGTAAGCTTCAACGCTCCGCCCGAGGATAGCATATACGTGGTCTGCATAATGCCCTTGCCGTAGGTGCTGTAATCGCCCCTCTGCGCGTTATATTCGACGAGAACGTCCGAGGCGGAAAAGCCGTTGCCGCCCTCTTTATCTCCGTAGCTTAACATCGCTCCGATAAGACATTCGGAAGCGGAAGCCGTGCCGCCGTCTGCAAGCAATACGATGTTTTTAAGAAAATCGTCGTACTTCGATCGCGTGGTATAAGTCGTATCCTTGCCCTTTTCCTTAACGTAGGAGTAAATTATATTCCCGTCCGCCTTTACGAGTAGCTCCACGATTTTTTCCAGCACGTCCATATATCCGCCGCCGTTTTTGCGAAGGTCTAATATGAGCTTGGTTTTTCCGCGTTCTTTCATTTTGTCAAGCGCGGTTTTCATCTGCTCCGCCGCGCCGCCCTCGAAGGAAGCAAGCGCGATATACGCGGTATCGCTTTCTAAATTTTCCTTGCCGTCGGCGTTTTCGGTAAAATCGAGCGAGCCGCCCTCGCCGTCGTAATTAAAGACGATTTCGCCCTCCGCGTCGCGATAGAAAACGTAGGTCGCGACGTAAGAAGCGCGCTTTATCGTAACCTTAAAACTCGTTTCGCCGCGACGTATATTAAACTCCGCGCTTTCGCCGTCCGAAACGCCGCGCAAAAAGACGAGTGCGTCCTGTCCGGTAGTAAAAACGGTAAAATCTTCGTCGCCCTCCTTTCTCGCCGACTCGAGAATATCGCCGTTTTTCACCCCCGCACGCGCCGCCGGAGAATTCCCGACGACGGTATAAATCTCTCTGCTTACCGTGCCGTCCGCATTATACGCAAAGGTCATACCGAAACCGCTATAGCTCCCCTCGCTCTCTCGCATAAGCTCTTCGAATTCTTCTTTGCTATAATAAACGGCGTACTCATCGTACGAAAGAAACCCGCGCACAAAATATTTTACCGCAAGATCGGGATTCTCCTCTCCGTTTTCCGAATAATTATACGCCGCCGCGTCGATAACGCGCAAAATCTCGTCGATATTCTTGACTTCTTCTCTCGCGGTAAAATGATAGGTAACGTACCCCGCGAAAAAGCTGACGAAAGCCAACAACAAGCAAAGCACGACGGACAATATTTTTCTGCCCAAAGTCCTTCTTCTCATCGCGCCGCAATTTACGCAGTCACCGTGCTTTCCGTAGCCTTCGCGACCCTCGCCCCTATCGTCGCTTTTTAAGGCGTTTTCGGGGACGTCGTCGAAAAAACCGTCGCTCTCGTACTGTTTTTCCTCCGCCACCGCGTTCTTAAGGTCTTTATCGTCTTTTTTCATATTCTCTACCTCACGAGCTTACTTAATATGGTGATCAGTCTAAAGGTCACTGCGTCCGAAAACTTTCTTATGTTCAGTCCCGTAGCTTTTTCTATCTTATCGAGACGGTACATAAGGGTGTTTCTATGTAGGTAAATCTTCCGCGACGTTTCGCTCACGTTGAGGTTATCGTTTAGAAACTCCTCCGCCGTGGAGGTCATTTCCTCGTCGTCGAATATCTCGCGCGCCCTTTCGTCCATTAAAAGCTCCAAATACTCGTTAAGTTTATATTTCGGCAAATCCTCGAGCATTTTTATAAGCAGGTATTCCTTAAAGGAATGAACGCCGCCCTTCGCGCCGAGGCTTTTACTCATGCGCTTAACCGTAGCCGCCTGATTAAACGAGGTGCTTAAATCGGAAGCGGACTTAACCGTGCCGCCCACTGCCACGCTGACGGCTATGCCCGTTTCCTCGTACACCGACTGCACGAGGAATTCGGCGTACTCGGTACTCGATCGATATTCGCCGCCTAATTCTTCGGTAAAATTTATCAGCACGCACTGGTCGTCGCCGAGAAAGAATGCGTAGTCCGAACCGTCGCCGTAATTCGCGATAACGTCCAAAACCTCTTTCGGAATCCCTTTTTCCGCCGATATAATCATCACGCAGGCGGATTTATCGGCAAGCCCGTATTTACCCGCGTATTTCGAAATCTGAAAATAGCTCGCCTCTCCGAGAAGAAGCAAGCGGAAAAACTCCTCTCGCGAAAGCGAAACGCTCCTCGAGGAATCCTTTTCGGCAAGTTCCGAGATAAGATAGGCGTACGCCCTCTCCGCCTTGCCTGCGCCCGCAACGCTACCGACGTAGTTTTTTGAACGGAAACGCATCTTAAAAAGAGTTGCGTTATATTTAGAGGAAGAAATTATCCCCTCGAAGTCGGTGGAGATTTTCTCGACGTTTGACGCACTGCCCGTTACGAATTCCCCTTTTTCGTCGAACACCGCAAATTTAACGCCCGTTTTCGCTATTATTTCGTCTGCAAAATTTTTTATATCCGTATACATTTTTTCTCCGATTGCCCTTTATGATTGCCCCAGTAAATATTCTTATTTTAAGAACCGTCGCCACAATCTTTATAGCCCGAAGGCTAAAAGAATATACCCGAGAAGCAGTGCGAGCGAAAATTGAAGTCCCAAAACAAGAGCGTTGCGCTTTGCCTTTTTCGCATTTTTAAGGAGTATAAGATAGCCCACTCCCGCGTTTGCCGAAAGCCCCGCCGCGAGCGCGGAAAAACTTATCGCGCCGCTCGTAAACGCCTTCGTTATTATTATGGAGGAGGCACAGTTAGGTATAAGCCCCACGAGCCCCGCGAAAAGGGGTTGAAGCCCCGCGCTTTTTTGCATAAACCCGAGCACGTTCTCTTCGCCGATAAAATATATTATCGCGCCGAACGCAAGGTTGAAAGCGAGAATGAAAACGAAGGTCTTTAACGCGTGCGTGAGCGGGTGCAATAAAAATTTGTCGATAGCTCTTTCGATATGCTCGCCGCACTCTATGCAGTCGCCCTCCTCGGGGCAAACGTGCGCGTTGCCGTCGCCGACGAATTTGAGGATAAGGTTTATCGCCTCGCCCGCAATTATCGCGAAAGCTATCTTGACGCCGAGCAGAAGAAAAATATCCTTCGCAGCCGCCCCCTCGGTTATGAGGACGATTAGCCCCTCGTCGCTTACGGAAACGAACGCCGCAATAAGCGTGCCGAGCTTTATAAGCCCTTTATCGTAGAGCTTTGCGCACATAACCGAAAACCCGCATTCGGGGACCGCGCCGAGTAGCCCCGCCGCAACGGGAGCCGCCCCGCCCGAAAGAGCTTTTTCTATTTTAACCTTACTTTTCGCGCTTTCGATAAGCTCCATTAAAACGTAAATGAGGAGCAAAAACGGAAAAACCTTTAAGCTGTCTAAAAGCGCGTCTATAATAACGTCCTTCATTACCGTTATATTTTACCCGTAAAAAAAGAAAAACGCAAGCGTTATGCGTTATTTTGGCTAAAAAATACGCCCGCCTCGCCGTTTTTACGGCTGGGCGGGCTTTCTTCTTTGGTTTTATCTCGAAAAAACGGAAAATTATTTCTCTTCCGAATCTTCCTTCTTGTCGGTCTCGACGGTGATTTCTTCAACGGTCAGCTCCTCTACGACGGTGTCCGCTTTCTTATTCTTTTTAGCGAGCTTTGCCATCTTCTTTTCGAGCTCTGCGGCTTTTTTAGCCTCTTCCTCGGCGAGTTTTTCCGCCGCTGCGAGAGCCTTTGCCGCTTCTTCCGCTTCGCGCTTAATCTGTAATTCTTCGATTTCCGCTTTGCCTTCTTCGCTTCTCGCAAGAATAGTGATTTCGGTCTCTTTGTCGAAGAGGTGGCAGTGTACGAGGTCGAGCGCAACCTTAACGGTCATATCGCGTTTCGTCGTCGATCTGCTGTCAACTTTTGCCACGAGATCGGAAACGTCGTCCGCAATACTCTTTTCTTCGCCGTTGTCTTCTTTTTTCGTCTTGCAGTAAAGCAAAGTCTCCGAGCCGAGAGCTTCCACGACGTCTACCTTAACTTCGATTACGCCGTCTTTAGAGTTTTCCACCGCGTCCGCTTCGTCGGAAACGTCCTCCGGTCTGATGCCGAACACGACTTCCCTACCGGTGTTAAGATACTTGTCGAGATTGCAGATAAGCGCAACCTTCTCTTTGGGTAGCTTGACTTTTTCCATACCGAATTCTACGAAAACCTCGTCCTTCGTCCCCGTCAATACGCCGGCGAAGAAGTTCATTTGCGGCGTGCCGATAAAGCCCGCGACGAATTGATTTATAGGATAGTCGTAAAGATTGATAGGAGTATCTACCTGTTGCATAAAGCCGTCTTTCATAACGACGATACGCGTACCCATCGTCATAGCCTCTACCTGATCGTGCGTGACGTAAATGAAGGTAGTCGCAAGACGGTTGTGGAGCTTTGTTATCTCGGTTCTCATTTGAGAACGGAGCTTTGCGTCGAGGTTGGAGAGCGGTTCGTCGAGAAGGAATACCTTCGGCTCGCGGACGATTGCGCGCCCCAACGCGACACGCTGTCTCTGACCGCCGGAAAGAGCCTTCGGCTTTCTCGAAAGATACATTTCGATACCGAGAATTCTCGCCGCTTCCTTAACCCTTTGATCTATCTGGTCTTTGGGCATTTTGCGGAGTTTCAAGCCGAACGCCATGTTATCGTAAACGGTCATGTGCGGATAAAGAGCGTAGTTCTGGAAAACCATCGCTATGTCCCTATCTTTCGGCGCGACGTTGTTTACGAGATTACCGTCGATGTAAAGCTCGCCGGAAGTGATTTCCTCAAGTCCCGCAATCATACGAAGAGTGGTGGACTTACCGCAACCGGAAGGTCCGACGAATACGATAAATTCCTTGTCCTCGATGTCGAGATTGAAATCCGTTACGGCGGTTACTCCGGACGGATATACCTTGTAGATGTTCTTAAGATTCAGACTTGACATAATTTCCTCCGTCTGCTTTTGTATTATCTTACCCTTATATTTTACAACAAACGAGGGTTAAATACATTCGTCAAATGTGATAAAATTACAAAACAATATTGTATAAACTGCACAAACCGCATTAAACTCCGTAGTCGTAGCGGCTTTCTCTCTGCCGTTTTGACCGATTTTAAGAGAATTTACCGCGTTGTCAAAAGGTTTTCGTCTCCTATCCGCGCCAATTAACCGCCCCTTTTAATCGAGCTCGTCCAAGGTAAGCTCGTACGCGGGCGCAAATTCTTTTAGAAAATAACGCACCTCGGGAGCTTCGCATTCTTTAAGCTCGTCGCCTATGCTCTTTTTCGCTTTCTTAAACTCCGAATTACCCGCCTTGACCTCCTCCGCGCACTTTAAGTAAGCGGCGAGCCTGTCCGCGTATTTCACTACCTTGTATTCCTCGGAAGAAACGTCGGGCAGAACGTATTTCTCGTATTCCCCCTGCAGCTCATCGGGAAGCATCGCTATAAGTCGTTTGCAGGCGAGCTTTTCGAGGTCTTTATAGGAATCCCTGATTTCGGGGTTAAAGTATTTTATGGGAGTCGGAAGATCGCCCGTAATTACTTCGCCCGATTCGTGATACTGCGCAAGCATAACCACGAGCTTTTCGTCGAGCGCGCCGCCGTAAAACCTGTTCTTTATAAGCGCGAGCGCGTGCGCGATTACCGCGACCTGCTGACTGTGTTCCATAATGTTTTCCTCCCTCACGGAGCGCATTAAGGACCAACGTTTTATGTACTTCATTCTATTGATAAACGCAAAAAACTTAAACATCTTTTTCTCCCGTACGGATTTAGTATGCCTTTTCGGTTTGTCGGCGAGTAAACGGCGACATAAAACGGCGTGAAAAAAGCAAAGGGACGAACGCCGCTTTTAAGCGGGTTGCCAACCCATTTTCTGCCCCGAAAGAATATGAATATGCAGGTGGAACACGCTTTGTCCCGCGTCGTCGCCCTGATTTATCACGAGACGATAACCTTTCTCTAAACCGAGCTTATCGGTAAGCGAAGAAATCTTTTTCAGGCATCTTCCGACGAGCGCGGTTTCTTTTTCGCCCATTTCGGAAAGAAGCTTAAAATGCGTTTTCGGAATACACAAAAAGTGATTTTTGGCCTTCGGTTCGATGTCGCGGATAATAATCATATCCTCGTCCTCGTAAACCTTATCGGAAGGAATTTCCCCCGCGATTATTTTGCAGAACAAACAATCTTTCATAGTATTTTCTCCTATATTTTTTCTCTTAATTTATTTTTTCGACGATTTCGGCAAGCGCGCCGTCGCCCTTCGACTCTTTCGCGACAACCTTATAAATCTTCCCCGCGGGCAGTTCCTCTTTAACGTAAAGCCTCAAATAATTTTCGGAATACCCCTCGGTAAAGCCGTCTTTAAATTCCTCCGCGAGCAAATCAAAGGTTTTGCCCAACGAATTTTTGACGAACGCCGCCTTTCTCTCCGCCTTGTTCGCCATCAGTCGTTCGGTGCGTTCTTTTTTGACCGCAAACGGCAAGTCTTTCATCTTATAAGCAACAGTTCCGCTCCTCGGACTGTAAGTAAACGGGTGAATATCGGTAAACTCCGCCTTATCCACGAACGCGAGCGTTTCCGAAAAATTTTCTTCCGTTTCGGTCGGGAAACCAGCGATAATATCTGTGGTAAGCCCCGCTTCGGGATAATATTTTTTTATCAGTTTAACCTTTTCGAGGAACTCCGCCGCCGTGTACTTTCTGTTCATTTTTTTAAGCGTTTCGTCCGAACCCGATTGTAGCGACAAATGGAAATGCGGCGCAAAATTTTTAAGCTCTTTCGTCGCCGTCAGAAACTCGTCGTCGATAACGCCGACTTCGAGCGAGCCGAGGCGTATTCGGGTATCGAGCGAAGAAAGCTCGCGTATAAGCCCCACGAGGCGCACGCCTTCGAAGTTATAGGACGTGAGATTTATTCCGCCAAGCACCGCTTCCGCAGGCGCGAGGGCTTTGATTTCCTCATACACGGCGCGCGGATCGCGGCTTCTGCTTCTTCCGCGAAGGTACGGGATAATGCAATACGAGCAGAAATTGTCGCACCCGTCCTGAACCTTTATAAAAGCGCGGGCGCGCAGGGTTTTTGCCGTTTCCATATTTTCGTATTCGCACGAAGCGGGCGCAATCTCCACGCCCTCGTCGTCCAGACGCTCTAAAATCTTATTTTTCCCGAAAACGCCCGTAACGAGCGCGCCATTCGACTTAACGAGAAAGGCTTCGGGATTTTTCTCCGCCGCGCAACCGGTAAAAATGATTTTCGCGTTCGGATTAAGTTTTTTTATTCTGCTCGCGGTCTGACGGGATTTCTTTTCCGCCTCGTGAGTCACGGCGCAGGTGTTCACTATATATAGGTCGGCGTATTCGAGCTTATCCGAAACCTCGTACCCGCGCGCGGAAAGCCCTTTCATAAGCGAATCGCTTTCACATTCGTTCACCTTGCAACCGAGGGTAAAAACGACGGCTTTCATAGAATTTCACCGTGCTTTTTTCCGCGCGTGAAAACGACGGCGGCCCATTCCCCGCGGATATTTTGCTCGATAAACTCAAAGCCCGCGGCAATATACGCTTCTTTAACTTTTTCGAGGCGGTCGGTAAGAATACCGCTCAAAATAATTTTGCCGCCGTCCGTCAGGTTTTTGCCTATATAAGGCGCGAACGCGATAAGTGCTTCCGCCATAATATTGCAGGCGATAACGTCACCCTTAACGCTTTCGTCGTCGAGGAGATTTTTAAGAAGAACCTCGGCGTTAGTCACGCCGTTAAGCTCGGAATTACGCTTTGCCGCAGTCACCGCGCATTCGTCGATGTCGGTCATCACGACCTTTTTCGCGCCGAGCTTTGCCGCGGTAATGCCGAGAATACCGCTGCCGCAACCGACGTCCAGAACCACGTCGCCCGAAGTAACGTATTTTATAAGGTACTCCACGCACATAGCCGTTGTTTCGTGTTCGCCCGTGCCGAACGCCATGTCGGAGCCTATAAGTATGACGAGCTCTCCTTCCTTCGGCTCGTATTTAATCCATTCGGGAACGACTACCGCTCTGCCGATATGTAACGGGCGAAAGCGTTTTTTCCACTCGTCCTTCCAAAGGTCGCCGTCAACTTTTTCGGTTTCGACGACGAGCGAGCCGAGATCGAACGGGCAGTTTTCCTTTAAGGCTTTTAGCCGAGCCTTAATCTCATCTACGGCATTTTCCTCTCCGCCTTTATCGAGATACGCGAAAACCTTAACGGTCTTGTCGGCGGAATACACGCTTTCGTCGGCGTAATCCCAGCTTTTGCCAAGTCGTTCGAGGTCAAAAACGTCCTCGACGTCGGCGACGGAAACGCCTTGCGAAGAGTAATCGGCAAGCAGGTCGGAAACGAGTTCCGCCCCCTCGTGGGTGGTATAGACGGTAAGTTGAGTAAATAAATTCATAATGGTATCGGTTTTATATTGAGCAGTCGCAAGACGCGCGTTTATACGCCGTCAATACGGGTCTACGCCGTACATCGTCTGCAAATTATCCCTGTACTGTTTCATCTGCGAACATTGTTTAATGTCCGTCGCGGAAGAAAAGCTATCCAAAGCCGTTTTCTGCTCTTTATTGAGCTTCGACGGCACTTCCACGATAACTTCGACGTAAAGATCTCCCGTGCCGCGGTTGGTTTTGATGCCCTTACCCCGCACGAAGAAAATCTTGCCGCTCTGCGTGCCTTCGGGTATGGCATATTCCATAACCTCGTCGATGAGCGGAATTTTCACTTTGCCGCCGAGAGCCGCCGTCTTGAAGCTTACGGGAACTGAAACGTATAAATCGAAGTTCTTACGCTTGAAAATCTTGCTCGGCTCGACTTTGATAACCGCGATAAGATCGCCCGCCGCGCCGCCGTTTTTGCTCGCTTCGCCGTAGCCCGCCTTTCTTAAATAGCTTCCCGTATCCGCGCCGGCGGGGATATTCAGCGTAACCTTTGTGCTGCTCTTTATATAGCCTTTCCCCTTACATTCGGGACAGGGATCTATAATCTTTCTGCCCGTACCGCCGCACTCGTCGCAGGGGCGCACGCTGACCGAACGGAAAAATCCGTTGCTCGAAGCGTATTGCACCTGCCCCGTGCCGCCGCACTTTTCGCAGGTTTTATAAGCCGTGCCGCCCTTCGCGCCCGTACCCCTGCACGCCGCGCAGGGCTGATTTCTCGTATAAGTCACTTCTCTCGCGCACCCCTTTGCCGCGTCGAGGAAGGACAGCGAAAGCTCTATGGTGACGTCCTCGCCCTTGGTTTTCGTCTGCGTTCTCGATGACCTTCCGCCGAACCCGCCGAAAATATCTCCGAAAATATCCTCGAACCCGCCGGAGAAGCCCGAAAAGCCGCCCGTACCCGCGCCCGCAAAGCCGCCCATATTCGGGTGCTCGCGCTCGAAGTCGTATTGTTTTCTCTTTTTCTCGTCGGACAATATCTCGTTGGCTTCGTTTATCTCTTTAAACTTCTCCGCCGCCGCCTTGTCGTTGGGGTGAAGGTCGGGGTGATACTTTTTAACGAGCGTTCTGTACGCCTTTTTGATATCGTCCGCGGAGGCGTTTTTATCCACGCCCAAAATCGCGTAATAATCTTTTACTGCCATAATTTTCCTTTTTTAGCACAAACTGAAAGGCGGAAATTCGCCTTTCAGTAAGTATGCCTTTATTCGTTTTTCGACGTGCGTTTTAAGAATATAACTAATAAACTCTTCAATGAAAACGCAGTCCTCGTTCATAGCTTATTGCTCGCCGCCCTGATGGAACTCGGTGTCGTCGCCCGCCGCGCCGCCGTTTGCGCCCGCGTTCGGGTTAGCCTGCTGATAAACTTTTGCAAACACGCCCTGCGAAGCGGCGGAAAGCTCTTCAAACGCCTTATCCATTCTCTCTTTATCGTTGGATTCGAGCTCGGTTTTAGCAGTCTTGACCGCGTCTTCGAGTTTAGCCTTATCCTCGTCAGTGAGCTTGTCGGCAAGCTCCTTTTCGGATTTTTCCACGGTGAAGATCATACCGTCCAGACGGTTGTGCGAGTCGATGGTTTCCTTACGCTTCTTATCCTCTTCCTCATACTGTTTCGCTTCGTTGACGGCTTTGTTTATGTCGTCCTCGGAGAGGTTGGTTGAAGAAGTAATGGTAATGTTCTGCGATTTACCCGTACCCATATCCTTTGCGGAAACGTTCACGATGCCGTTCGCGTCGATATCGAAGGTAACCTCGATTTGCGGAATTCCGCGCGGCGCGGGAGCGATGCCCGTAAGCTCGAATCTGCCGAGCGTCTTGTTGTCTTTCGCGAATTCTCTTTCGCCCTGCAAAATGTGAATATCGACCTGCGTCTGATTATCCGCCGCGGTGGAGAATACCTGCGATTTCTTTACGGGAATAGTGGTGTTTCTTTCGATAAGCTTGGTGCAAACGCCGCCGAGCGTTTCTATACCCAGTGACAGCGGGGTAACGTCGAGAAGCAGAACGTCTTTTACTTCGCCGGACAAAACGCCGCCCTGAATAGCCGCGCCTATAGCGACGCACTCGTCGGGGTTGATGCCCTTGAAGGGTTCTTTGCCCGTGAGCTTTCTCACTTCGTCAACGACTGCGGGGATACGCGTCGAACCGCCGACCAAAATAACCTTGTCGATGTCGGAATAAGAAAGTTTTGCGTCCGCCATAGCCTTTTTCATAGGCTCGACGGTAGCTTCAACGAGGTCTTTGGTGAGCGCATCGAATTTCTGTTTCGTAAGGTCTACGTCGAGGTGCTTGGGTCCCGTCGCGTCCGCGGTGATGAACGGCAGGTTGATGTTGGTGCTGCTCATACCGGAAAGCTCGATTTTCGCCTTTTCGGCAGCCTCTTTAAGTCTCTGCATGGCGAGCTTATCGCCCGAGAGGTCTATGCCCTCTTTCGCCTTGAACTCGGAAACGAGATAATCCATAATTCTCTTATCGAAGTCGTCGCCGCCGAGCATACAGTTACCGTTTGTCGCAAGCACTTCGAACACGCCGTCGCCTATTTCCATAATGGAAACGTCGAACGTGCCGCCGCCGAGGTCGTAAATAATGACCTTCTGCGTCTTGCCTTCTTTATCGAGACCGTAAGCGAGAGCCGCCGCGGTCGGTTCGTTTATAATACGCTGAACGTTAAGTCCCGCGATTTTTCCCGCGTCCTTGGTTGCCTGACGCTGACTGTCCGTAAAGTATGCGGGGCAGGTAATAACCGCGTCGGTAACGGGACCGCCGAGGTAAGCTTCCGCGTCCTTTTTAAGTTTGCTTAAAATCATAGCGGAAATTTCCTGCGGAGTGTACGCTTTGCCGTCTATATTTACCTTGTAATCCGAACCCATATGACGCTTGATGGAAGCAACCGTCCTGTCGGGGTTAGACACCGCCTGACGTTTAGCGACCTGTCCGACGAGTCTCGAACCGTCCTTCTGAAACGCTACGACGGAAGGAGTCGTTCTCGCGCCTTCCGCGTTTGCTATAACGACCGGCTCACCGTTTTCCATAACGGCAACGCACGAGTTTGTAGTTCCTAAATCGATACCAATAGTTTTCATAATACTTAATCTCCTTTTAATATATTTTTATTTAATCACGCTTACTTTCGCGTATCTTATGATCTTATCTTTGAATTTGTAACCTTTCTCGAAAACCTGCTTGACGTTTTCGCTTTCCTCGCCCTCCTGCGGCTCGACCTGCATAACTGCCTCCGCCACGTTCGGATCGAATTTCTCGCCCGCAGGGTTAATCTCCTCTATTCCGATACCTTTAAGGGTGTCGTCGTATTTGCGGAGTATTCCGCGAACGCCTTCTTCGGTCTTTTCGTCAAGCCCGAGTGACAGCGCGCGCTCTAAATTGTCTCCTACGGGAAGCACCTTTAATATCACGCTCGAAATGCCTTCCGAATAAGCGTCCTGCCAAAGCTTTGCGTTGCGCTTTTTGTAGTTGTCGAATTCGGCAACGTTGCGCATCCACTTGTCTTTGTATTCGTCCGCGAGCTTTTTTGCGGTTTCCAGCTCTTTGCGGAGCTTTTCCGTTTCGCTCTCCTCGGCTTGTTCGACCATAGGTTCTTCCGCCTCGGGCGCGTCCGCGTTATCCGCAGCCGCTTCGCCCTCGGCTTTCTCCCGCTCTTTTTCTTCTATCTCTTTTTTTCTTTTTTCGTCCTTCATTATATCCTCCTTTTTCTAAAGGCAACGCACTATTTTTTATTGAGCATATCTTCCAGAATTTTCCCCACGCCCTCAAGCACGGAAACGACCTTCTGATAATCCATGCGGAGCGGACCTATAACGCCGTACGTCCCGATATTCACGCCGCCCGCAGAGTAGCTTGCGGTAACGAGCGAACAATCGGAAGGCATATCCTCGTCCTCGCCGCCTATTTTTATATTTATTTCAATGTTATCGTTGCCGTCCGCAAGGAGGTCGGCAAGCCTATCCTTACTCGTGATGACCGAAAGAAAATTTTTAACCTTTTCGGAATCGTTTTCGTATTCGGGGTGGTTTAAGATTTTCCCTTCGCCTTCTAAAACTATATCCGCTTTATCCTTTTCGACGTATTCCTCTATGGCGTTCATAACGCCGTCGAATATGTCGCGATAACCTGCGAATTCCTCTTTCACGGCTTCGCCTACCGCGATAATCTCGCCGAGGGCTTTACCCGTAAAGTATCTGGAAATAAGTCTACCCGCTTCCCGTACCTGCTCGTCGGTCATTTGCGGAGGAATATCCATAAACTTATCGCGGATAAAGGTGTTTTCGGTGACGATAAGAAGCAACGCCTGATTGGGTTTACAGCGGAAAATATCGAGTTTGACGATTTTTTCCTTGTCGCTATGCGCCGAAACGCCGACAGAAGTGTAATCGGTGAGGTCGCTTATGACCTTAACGGCGTTCTGCACGACGGCTTCCAGATTGTCGGCGTGATCGTCGAACGCTTTTTTTATCTCGCCTATTTCTTTACGCGAGAGCGCGCCCTTATCCATAAGCTCGGTAACGTATAATTTATACGCCTCTACGGAAGGCACTCTTCCGCTCGAAGTATGAAGCTGATTGAGATACCCGAGCTCTTCGAGCCCCGCAAGCTCGCTTCTCACCGTGGCGGAGCTTATGCCGCGCATATATTTTTCGGTAATAACTTTACTCGATACGGGTTGCGCCGTGGCAATGTAATCGTCAACGACGTACTGAAGAATCTTTTTCTTCCTGTCGGAAAGCTTCATAAGCCGCCCCCTTTGGCAAAACCTTTCGCTTCGTGTTAGCACTCAAAGCTCCCTTCTGCCAACTTTTGACTAAATTATACGCCGAGGGAACTTGTTTGTCAAGGGTTTTAAGGCGAATATTTTTAAATTTTAAAATTTTTTTCGGAAATAAAAAAGAGAACCGAACGGAACGCGGTAAAGGCGGCGGCGCGTCCCTCTTATAGACAAAAACGGCAAAGCAAATTGCGGATAAAGCTTGACCTCGCCCCCGCCGAAATGTTAAAATTGAAGAAAAGGAGAAAAAGCGTTATGATAGATCCGTTCGATTATAAGGAACCGCCCTGCGCAGTTTGCGGAGGAAAAGAATTTTATGCTCCCGACAAGAACGCGCCGAAAGGCAGAATACCCGTGAGGCGAGTCATCGAAAAGGCGGACGAAGCCTATAACAAAAACGATATGGAGGAGGCGGGCAGGCTTCTATCCTACTGGCAGAACGAAGCGAACGCCCTCGGCGACGAATCGGGCGAGCTTTCGGTTACCGACGAGCTTATCGGGCATTACCGCAAGGCGGGCAACGCCGAAAAAGGGCTTGCGGCGGTTGCTCGCGCGCTCGAACTTTTAGAAAAGCTCGACCTCGAAAATACGGTTTCGGGCGCGACGATACTCTTAAACGCCGCCACCACCTTAAAGGCTTTCGGAAAAGCGAACGAGGGGCTTCCCATATACGAAAGAGCGGAAAAAATTTACCGCGCGAATCTTGCGGAAAACGATCCGCTTTTCGCGGGGCTGTACAATAACCAAGCTCTCGCTCTCACCGACGCGGGCGAATACGAGAAAGCGGAAGACTGCTATAAAAAAGCAATAAAAATTATGGAGGCGCAGGGTGCTCGCGGCAACTTGGACGCGGCGGTATCTCTCGTGAACCTTGCGGTTTTATATGCGACGCGCGAAGAAAAGGATAAAAGCGATAGCGGTGCGGACGGCGGCAAAACAGACAAAGAGAAAATAACCGATTGTATGTTCAAAGCCTACGGGCTGTTGACCGACGAAAACAACGAAAAGAACGGATACTACGCATTCGTATTAAGTAAATGCGCGCCCGCTTTCGGCAATTTCGGCTATACGAGAATAGAAAACGAGCTGAAGACTGAATCCGAGGAGATTTATGCACGGAATAGAGGTTAGCGAAAGATTTTTTAACGAATACGGCAGAAAAATGTTCGAGAGTTTTAACGAGCTTTTGCCGAGAGCGGCGGCGGGCATCGTCGGCGAAGGCTCGGAATGCCTTTACTTTGACGACGAAATTTCACGCGACCACGATTTCGACGCGGGCTTTTCTATATGGCTCGCCGAAGAGGACGAGGAAAAATTCGGTTTCGCCCTCTCCCGCGCGTACGCAAAGCTTCCGAAGGAATTTATGGGCGTAAAACGGCAAATCGTTTCCCCTGCGGGCGGAGACAGGCGCGGAGTCTGTTCCATAAACGCTTTTTATCGCAAATTCACGGGCGAAGACGGCGCGCCGAGCGACCTTTTCCGTTGGCTTGCCCTCCCCTCTTACGCCTTGCTTTCCGCCTCGAACGGCAAAGTTTTCTTCGATAATTTAGGGAAGTTTACCGAAATACGAGAAAAGATAAAAGCGGGCTATCCCGAGGACGTGAGAAGAAAGAAGCTTGCGGCAAACCTTGCGCTTATGGCGCAGTCGGGGCAATATAATTACGCGCGTTGCGTAACCCGCGGCGAAACGGGCGCGGCGCAGCTTGCCGCGTGCGAGTTCGTCCGCCGTGCGATTTCCTCCGTATACCTTATAAATAATAAATACGAACCGTTTTATAAATGGGCGTTCCGCGGAATGAGAGATTTGCCGAGCTTAAAGGAGCTTGAAATACCGCTTACGGGGCTTATAGAGACCGATAACGGCAAAAAGCGCGCCGAGCAGAAGCTGGAAATCATAGAAGATATAACCGCGGAAATCGTAAAGGAACTAAAAGTCAAAAACCTCTCCTCCGCAAACGGCGAAGGGCTGGAAGCACACGCGTTTTCGGTGACGGACGGCATAAAGAACGCGGAAATCCGCAATCTTCACCTCATGGACGGCGCGTAGGGCGTCCTTGAAAACCGTTTAGAATAATAAAAAATCGTTAGGTATCGCAATAATTACAGAGGGCAACCGTCAGGAGCCCTCATATACGTCTTTATACCGCCGAGTTACACGCTCCGAGCGACTCTTTTGAGTACGCAAAGCGTCTCTATGTGCTTCGTCTGAGCAAACATATCGAACGGCTTTATTTTCACTATTTCATACCGCGGCTCGTAATTTGTCGCGCGTTTTAGTCCCTTTTCGGTAAATTCAAGACTACCCAATAATAGCCCTACGTCCCTCGCAAGCGTTGACGGCTTGCACGAAACGTACACGATTTTATCTATGTCGCTTTCGATGAGAGCCTTTATAACTCTGCCGTCGCAGCCCTTTCTCGGCGGATCCAAAACGACTATGATTTTTCCGCCCTCTTTCCGTTCGTTTCTGACTATATCGGGCAAAATATCCTCGCACTTGCCGAGGATATTTTGCATCTTATCCTCTAACCCGTTGACCTTTTTGACCTCGTCCGCAAAGGCGACCGCTTCCGACGCGACTTCTATTCCTATCGCCTTTTTCGCCGCGCTCGCAAGAAGCGCAGTCATTACCCCCGCGCCGCTATACGCGTCGATAACGACGTCGTCTTTCGTTGCGCCGACCGAGGAAAGCACCGCCGAATAGAGCTTATTACACACCGCGGAATTGACCTGCATAAAGCTCCTCACTCCCGCTTTGTACTTAATGCCGAGCATCTCTGCCGAAAAATTTGCGGGACCTTTCACGAGTCTGAATTCGTCGCCGTAAATGACGTTGGTATTTTTAGGGTTTATATTGACATACAAGGCGAACGGATATTTGAGCGTCTTATTTAAAATCTCCTCGAGCCGCGCCGCGCCGCCGAAACCTTTGTCGGGCGTGACGACGGTGATAAGAAGATTGCCCTTGACTTCCTTTACGGTTATTTCGCGAACGTCGCCCTGCCCCGTCGTCTCGTCGTACCCGCGATAGCCGTATTGCCGCATAAACGTCTTTACCGCGGAGATTATGCTCTCCGTCCAAGGCGCGTTGATGGGACAATCGTTTACGGGAACTACTCTATGCGAATTTTCGGCGTAAAACCCCACTACCGTTTCGCCGTTTTGCTCTGCCACTGGCAGTTGAAGGTTGTTTCTGTACCCGTATTCCTCGCCGTGCGCCACGGAACAAACCGAAACGTCCAGCCCCGCAATCTTACGAAAGCAAGTCTCGACGTTCTTTTCCTTAATCTTTAATTGTACGGGATATTTTATATGCTGAAGTCTGCAACCGCCGCACTTGCCGAAAACGGGGCAAGCGGGACGCACGCGCTCCTCGGCGGGCGTCAAAATCTCGAGCGCCTTGCCGTACGCGTAGCCGTCTTTCACCTTAAGCACCTTATAGCGAATCTTTTCGCCCTTCACCGTAAACGGCACAAAAACCACTTCTTCTCCGACTCGTATAACCCCCTCGCATTCCGAGCCTATTGCGGCAACCGTGCCTACATTCTCTTCGTTCTTTACAAGCATTGTCCTTCGTATCCTACGTTTTTGCGCGCCCTGCCGCTATTTTATTATCCTTTTAAGAGTTCTATCCAAAAAAACTTTAGTTACCACGACGTATCTGTCGTATATAAAAAAGAACGCAAGTCCCGCCACGGGAAGAATATATAAAATTCCGTCCCGTAACCACTCCGCCCACGACGGGAGAGAATCAAAGAAATTCACACCCAAAACGAGCGAATAGTAAAAATACATTCCGTATACCGCCGCAATACACCATATTGCCCCGACGACGTATATTATCGCCCTTTTAACCTGTTTTTTCGCAGCAAAATGTCTTATTATCGGATATAGTCCGAAAAACGCCGCATACGCGGAAAAAACTATCGTGAGCGCGATTTTCGGAAGCGCGATCAAAAGCGCGACGGCACCCCCCGCGAGAAACGCGAGCGCCGCCCCCTTAAACGAATCGTAATAAAGCGGCAACACGACGAACGCCGAGGCAAGCACGAGCGCGACGAGGTCGGCAAAATCCAAATATGCGCCTACGATAAGACATATAGCGGTAAAGCTCGCGGAAACGGCGGATAACGCTATCACCTTGCTTTTCATTATTTACGCCTTTTTACGCTTTTTATCTGCAACACATGTTGCAAAACATATTGACGCAGCACCACGTCGCGCAGAAGGAAAGGCAATCGTTTGCGCCGCTACCTCCCATCTGCCTGTCGTCCCCCTGATAACCGTTTCCGCTATACGCGGCGTTACCGGAGTTAAACTGACGCTCGTTAAATTCCATTTTCTGTTTTAATTTCGTATAAGCGTCCGAATACTTACGATTGTGCGGCTCGATGTTCATGGCGATTTCGAGCTGTTTTTTACTCTCGTTAAGCCAATTTTTCTTATAGAAAACTACCGATTGCAGATAGTGCCATTCGGCTCCCCTGTCGGTAACGTTGTCGAGCGCGGTCTGCGCATCGGAAATTTTGCCCGCCTTAAGAAGCCGTTCGACCTCCTCGAGACTTTCGGGTTCTTTGCCGTCGGTCCCCGCGGAATTCCTTCTCGCCTCTTTTATTTCCTGATACGCGGTTTCGAGTTTGGTAAGGTTTTTGGCGGCGAGATTGCCCGCCTCGCCCTCTAAAAACCGATCTCTCGAATATTCGTCTTTAAGCCGCGAATAAGCCGTCTCGATTTCTTCCTCGGTAGCGTTTTCGCTAATTCCTAAAATTTTGTAGAACTCTTGCATTTTTTATTCTCCGTTATGCGTTTAGTTTCCGTAAACAACCCGCGCTTCAATACGTTCTTCACGAGGTCGCCGTTGAATTTGTATTCTATCCTATCCGAAAGCTCGGAAATTTCGTTCAGAACAGTGCCGAACAAGAGGGCGAGGTCCTCGCCTTTTTTCTTCACGAGCGATTCTTTGTCTTCTATATCCTTATAAGCGTTGACAAAAACGTTGAATTCGCCGCGCCTTTTATCCTTGTCGAAGTCGTCTAACGCGTCGATTAGGTATATCCATTTACCGAGGTCGTACGAGAGAGTTTTGACCTCTTCCGTCGCGAACTCCCCCGCAAGCTCCGAGATGATTTCTTTCATCATATTGCCGAACGGATCCGCCACGACGTCGGGGCTGTCCAAACCTTTTCGTTCGTACCCGAGAAGCTCCGAATACCTATCTTTTACTATTTTATCGAGGACGGGCTCGCGCTTTTTGGCTTTTTTATATCCGCCCGCAAAAAACGAGCGTTTGAGCCGACCTTTCCCCGAATCCATAACGTCGTCCGAGAGCTTGTACCTTGCGAGAATAACGTTTAAGCACGCGATTCTTTCGGTAAGGTCGTCGCGGGAAGCGACGGGGCGTTTCACTATATGGTGAATGATACAACGCTCTTTCTTTATCTCTACGTCTTTTCCGCAAACGTTATGCAAAAAAGCGGACAAAAAAGCGAGGTCGTAGTTTAAAAGAAGTCGCGCGTTTGTGCCGCACGTTTTGCCTATGCTCTTACATAGTCCGCAGTACATGGCTTTATAAAGGATTACGTCCTTTACGAACGTATGCGGCATGTCGTTTTTTACGTATCCGAACATTTGCGGTTTCCTCTTTTCTTTTTGCGGTTTTTGCGCGCAATCCGTTTCTCCTCACCGTCGAGTGCCGCCAAACTCTCACTTAACTCTCAACGAAGAATCGTGCGGATTGCGACAGCCGGCATTGTCTTTGATTATTTGAGCGAAGAGAAGGGTTGCAGATTGACGCAACAGGCGAGAAGGCGCGAAGGGCGCATACAATTCCGTATGTAACCGAGTGCCGCTAAACTCTCACTTCACTCTCAACGAAGAATCGTGCGGATTGCGACAGCCGGCATTGTCTTTGATTATTTGAGCGAAGAGAAGGGTTGCAGATTGACGCAACAGGCGAGAAGTGGCGCAGGGCGCGTACAAAGAAGTACGCAACCGAGCCACAACGAACACGTAGCGTCAAGATGCGCCCTTATATTTGCTCAAACACGTTTGAGAGGAACGAGTCCGACCCTCTTATACACCTTATTCAAAGTCCTATACGCCATTCTTGCGGCTCTTTCCGCGCCGTTCTTTAACACGTCGTCCAAATAATCTTTATTCTGTAGCAACCTGTTTTTTTCCTGACGGATAGGCTCTATCGTTTCGGCGACGGCTTCCCCTACCGCAAGCTTAAACTCGCCGTAGCCTTTACCGGCAAATTCCTTTTCCGCGTCCTCGATGCTCTTGTCGGTAAACGCGGAATATATCGTAAGGAGATTGGTTATCCCCGCTTTTTCGGGAGAAACGACTATTTTATCGTCGCTATCCGTCACCGCACGCTTAAACTTGCGCACGATAGCGGCGGGATCGTCGTCCATAGAAATAAAGGCGTTCGGGTTCGCGTCCGACTTACTCATTTTTCTGTCGGGTTCGGCTAAACTCATTATACGCGCGGCAGACTTATTTATATATCCTTCCGGAATCTTAAACGTCTCCCCGTACCTGTTGTTAAAGCGTATCGCGAGATCTCTTGCGATTTCAAGATGCTGCTTTTGATCCGCGCCGATGGGAACTATTTCGGTCTGATACAGTAAAATATCCGACGCCATAAGCACGGGATAATCCATAAGCCCCATATTCACGTTGTCCTCGTGCTTTGAGCTTTTATCCTTGAACTGCGTCATTCGCGAAAGCTCGCCGACGTAGCAGACGGTATTAAGTACCCAAGTAAGCTCCGCGTGCGCCGCGACGTGCGACTGCAAAAAAATAATCGACTCCTCGGGATTGAGCCCGCAAGCAAGATACAAAGCGCAAAGCTCGTAGGTGTTTTTACGAAGTACGGCGGGGTCCTGTCTCACCGTAAGCGTATGTAAATCCGCAAGCGAGAAAACGCTCTCATAGTCGCTCTGCAGTTTCTTAAAATTTTTAAGCGCGCCGAGATAATTGCCGATAGTGAGTATTCCGCTCGGCTGAATCGCGCTGAACAGCACCTTTTTGTCTGACATAATTATATCCTTTATCTATTGAAAATAGCTTGAAATTCTAACGCTCTACCGCAAACGCCTTGACGACTTCCTTAAGCGCCGCCTTATCCGCGACGCTCTTAAATCTCTTGTTTTTCGTCTTTAAGGCGGTTATCGAATTCGGAACGGGATACGCCGTCTCTCTATACAGCTTTTCCGCGCTCTTAAACGCATCCGAGACCTTTTCGCCGCTTATTGCGTGAAGAACGGTCTGCGGGAATTTATACGGGCTTGCGGTAGACAAAGCAACCGTTACCCTCTTATCGCCCGAATACCTCCGATATTTTTCCGCAACGCATGCGGCAACGGCGGTATGCGGGTCCAAAACGTAACCGCATTCGTCGAAGAATTCGCCGATTTCCGCCTCGCACTCCTCTTCATCCGCGCAGTCGGCGTAAAACTCCTTTTGAAGCGAAGAAAGCTCTTCCTTCGTGACGGAATACACTCCGCTCTTTTTAAGCTCCGCCATTCGCTCCGCGGTAAGCTCCGCGTTTCTATCGGACGTTTCAAAAATGAGACGCTCCAAATTGCTCGAAACGAGTATATCCATAGACGGAGAAGCGGTCTTAAAAAATTCTCTGTTAGAATTGTACGTGCCGTCCGCGAAGAATTCGGTAAGCACGTTGTTGGAGTTTGACGCGCAGACGAGCTTGCCTACGGGAAGCCCCATTCTCTTTGCGTAATACCCCGCGAGGATATTGCCGAAATTGCCCGTCGGCACTACGAAATTCACCTCGTCCCCGAGTTTTATTTCCCCGCTCGAAAGGAGATCTGCGTAAGCGGAAAAATAATAGGTTATCTGCGGTACGAGTCTGCCGAAGTTTATCGAATTCGCGCTCGATAGCACGACGCCGTTTTCTTTAAGCTCCGCACAGAATTTCTCGTCCGCGAAAATGCTCTTGACGGCGGTTTGGCAATCGTCGAAATTGCCCTTTACCGCCACGACGTTGACGTTCTCCCCTTCCTGCGTGCACATTTGCAATTTTTGCATATCCGAAACGCCCTCCGAGGGATAGAAAACCATAATCTTTATCCCGTCGGCGTTCTTAAACCCCTCTAACGCGGCTTTGCCGGTATCTCCGCTCGTCGCTACGAGTATGAGTATTTTCTCTTTTATTCCGCTTATATCCGAGCCTTTACGAAGAAGGTACGGAAGAAGAGTGAGCGCAACGTCTTTAAAGGCAAGCGTGGGGCCGTGGAAAAGCTCCATGATAAAGAGGCTGTCCGTCGCTTTCACGACGGGCGCGACCTCTCCGTCCTCGAACTGTCCGTAAGCCCTTTTGCAGGCGGACAAAAGCTCCTTCCCGTCGTATTCTGTAAGAAAGCTGCCTATAACGAGGGCGGCGCGTTCGGCGTAGTCCATATCGATCATCTTTTCTATTTTATCTCCGATGGCGGGGAAGCCCTCCGGCACGAAAAGTCCGCCGTCCTCCGCAAGCCCCTTGGCTATAGCATAAGCGGCGTTTTCCGCGCTCGTTTTTCCTCTCGTACTTACAAATCTCATATATACTCCGTTAAAAATCGGTATTTCTTCTCTCCGCGACGCTTTTTGCCGCAAGAATTATTGCATAAAAAATAGTCGGGGCGACAATTGCTCCGACTATTATTCTACTACATTTTTGCGTTTAAAACAACTATTCTGCGTACTTTAACACGAATTCGGGCAAATCTTCTTTCGCCGCGCTTACCGTAAGGACGAATTTAACGCCTTTTTCTTTCTCTAACGTCGCCATCGCGTCGAAAATGTTTTCAAGCTCCGCTAAAGGCTTGTCGGTTATGCGAGCGATGCCGTCTATAAATATGTACTCGTTATCGCCGTTGGCGGCGACTATCCCCTTAAGGAAGCCGCGGAAGCCCTCCATGCCCTGTATATCGAAATCTTCGGTGTTAATAAACCTTATCTGGTAATTTAAGTCGTAAGCGTATCTATTGGTGTTGGTTATAAAAACGACGTGACCTTTTGCCTTTTCGAGAGCCTTTGTCGCCCCGTCAATAATGGCTTTGGTCTTACCCGTTCCCTTAGGTCCGCAAATAATTTGCATTTCGTTTTTCCTCCTGAGGATTTCTTTTTCTTATATTCTATAACAAATTTCCGAAAATTACAATAGTTTCATAAAAATTATTTACTTAAAAGCAATAATTTTTTATGGAATTCCTTGTCGCTCATCATAATAAAGTTGTCGAGCTCGTCGTCGCCCATAACGCTGCAACGCCCTTCGTCGTACTCCTTGTCGATAAGAGCTTTCACCTTCGCCACTATCGGATGCGTTTTATCTATCTTGTCCGCGTCGTCCAAATCGTAATACTGATTTATCCAATACGCAATGCCCGCAAGTCCGCTCGTGTTGTTTATAGAGACGCACATCGGACGGTTGAGAAGCTTCTTCGTGTCGAAAACGTTGTAAATTTCCTCGTCTTTGAGCATTCCGTCCGCGTGGATACCCGCGCGCGTGGAGTTAAAGCTCCTGCCGACGAACGGCGTCCTCGACGGTATAACGTAGCCTATCTCTTTCTCGAAGTACTCTGCAATATCCGTTATCGCGGTAAAGTCCATGCCGTCCTGCGTGCCTTTTAAGGAAGCGTATTCTATCGCCATCGCCTCTAACGGGCAGTTACCCGTCCTCTCGCCTATGCCGAGAAGGGCGCAGTTAACGGCGGAACAGCCGTAGAGCCACGCGGTGTCGGCGTTGGTGACGACCTTATAAAAGTCGTTATGCCCGTGCCATTCGAGAAGCTCGCTCGGTACTTCGGCGTAGTGACGAAGTCCGTATACAATCCCGGGGACGCTCCTCGGAAGGGCGGCGCCGGGGAAATTGACTCCGAAGCCCATCGTGTCGCACGCCCTGATTTTTATCGGGATTCCGCTCTCCTTATAAAGCTTCATAAGCTCGGTTGCGAACGGAACGACGAAACCGTAGAAATCCGCCCTCGTAATATCTTCGAAATGGCATCTCGGGCGAATACCCGCGGCGAGCGCGTCCTTTACTATCCCTAAATATTTATCGAGCGCCTGCGCGCGCGTCAAATTCATCTTTTTGAAAATATGATAGTCCGAACAGCTCACGAGAACGCCCGTCTCCTTAAGCCCCATTTCCTTGACGAGCTGAAAGTCTTTCGCGTTGGCGCGAATCCAGCTGGTAACTTCGGGGAATTCGAGACCTAAATCTCTGCACGCCTCCGCCGCCTTTCTGTCCTTTTCCGAATAAAGGAAGAACTCCGACTGACGGACAAGTCCTTTTTTACCGCCGAGACGGGACATTAACTTAAAGAGCTCCACTATTTGCTCGACCGTAAAGGGCGACATGGACTGCTGTCCGTCGCGGAAGGTGGTGTCGGTAATCCAAATTTCTTCGGGCATTCCTATCGGCACGAAACGCGAGTTGAATATCACCTTCGGCACGCTTTCGTAATCGAAGATATCGCGATATAACTGCGGTTCCTTTACGTCCTGTAAGGAATAGCTGTAGATTTTTTCCTCCAAAAGATTAGTCTTTTTATTTAACGTGATTTTTTTATCCATTAGTCATCTCCTTTTCTTTATTAAACGAGCTCCGCAATAAACGCCGCAAGCCGTTTTAAGCCCTCTTTTATATCCTCTATGGATATTGCGTAAGAAAGCCTTATGCAGTTGTCGTCGCCAAACGCTATCCCCGGGACGACGGCTACTCCCTTTTTAAGCGCGAGGTCGGCAAACGACAGCGAGC
Source organism: Bifidobacteriaceae bacterium (assembly GCA_963610935.1). Taxonomy (GTDB): domain Bacteria; phylum Bacillota; class Clostridia; order Christensenellales; family Borkfalkiaceae; genus UBA1259. The sequence continues at coordinate 88,244 of CAVDPT010000001.1, forward strand.
CCGTCACTTTTTCTCCCTCGAAGCTCTTGCCGTAAAATGCGGATACGTCGGCGAAAACGTAAAACGCGCCCTTCGGCTCCGGAAGCACGACGCCTTTTATTCCTTGCAGGGTTTTTACCATAAACGTCCTTCTTTCGTCAAACGTCTTTTGCATTTTTTCTATAAATTCGTCGCTTTCTTCCGATTCGAGCGCGGCAACCGAGGCGTATTGCGCGATAGAACAAGCGTTGCTCGTCGTGTGGCTCTGCATAGAGGAAACGGCTTTCGCAATATCCTGCGGCGCGGCGATGTAACCTATGCGCCAGCCCGTCATAGAATAGGACTTACTCATTCCGTTCACGACTACGGTATGCTCTTTCATATAAGGCGAAAGCGACGCTATAGAAACATGTTTTTCTCCGCCGTATACGAGCTTTTCATAGATTTCGTCCGAAATAACGTATATTCCCTTTTCCTCGCAGACCTTCGCTATCGCGGAAAGCTCCTTCCCAGAATAAACCGCGCCCGTGGGGTTGTTCGGCGAATTGAGAATGAGGAGTTTGGTTTTATCCGTTACCGCGGCGGAAAACTCCTCCGCCGTCATTTTATATCCGTTCTTCGCCGAAGTCTTGACGAGGACGGTTTTACCGCCCGCAAGCCCTATAAGCTCGGGATATGTGAGCCAGTAAGGAGAGGGTAAAATCACCTCGTCGCCATCGTCAACCATCGCGCAAATCGCGTGAAACAGCGAGCTTTTAGCCCCCGAGGAGACCACTATTTGCGACGGCTCGTATTTAAGTCCGTTATCCTTAAGGAATTTTTTGCAAATAGCCGCTTTAAGCTCGGGCATACCCGCCGCGGGGGTATATTTCGTAAAGCCTATATCGAGAGCCTTTTTCGCCGCGTCGATTATATACTTCGGGGTATTGAAGTCGGGTTCGCCCGCGCCGAAACCTATTATCGACACGCCCTCCGATTTAAGCTTCTTCGCTTTAGCGGTGATTTCGAGAGTCAACGACGGCGCGATTGCCGCCACTTTTTTTGATACCATAATAATTTTTCTCCTTAAGATTAGCGTAAAATTTATTCTTCATCGGAGCTACCGGCGAGCTTTCTTTCCCTGTCCGCTATGGAGAGGCGTTCTATCATCTCGTCTATGTCGCCCATTATGAATTCCTCTATGTTATACTGCGTGAAGCCTATTCTGTGGTCGGTAACTCTCCCCTGCGGAAAGTTATACGTCCTTATACGTTCCGAACGATCGCCCGTGCCTACCTGACTGCGGCGGTTTTCCGAATATTCCTTGTCTGCCTGCGACTGATAGTAATCGTAAAGACGGCTCTTTAATACCTTCATCGCCTTTTCGCGGTTCTTTGTCTGCGAACGCTCGTCCTGACACAGCACGACTATCCCCGTGGGAATGTGCGTAAGCCTTATGCAGGACTCGGTTTTGTTTATGTGCTGTCCACCCGCGCCGCTGCTCCTTAAAGTATCCACGCGGAGGTCCTTTTCGTCTATATGTACCTCTACGTCCGTCGCTTCGGGAAGCACCGCCACCGTCGCCGTGGAGGTATGAACGCGCCCCTGCGATTCGGTTTCCGGCACTCTCTGTACCCTATGCACGCCGCTTTCGTATTTAAGCTTTCCGAACGCGGACTTGCCGCTTATAGAAAACACGACCTCTTTCACGCCGCCGAGCTCGGTGGAGTTATTCTCTATCTCTTCCGTTTTCCAGCGGTTTTTCTCGGCGTACTTAACGTACATTCTGTAAAGCTCGTAAGCAAAAAGGCTCGCTTCCTCGCCGCCCGCACCCGCGCGGATTTCCATAATAACGTTTTTGTCGTCGTCGGGATCCTTTGGAAGAAGAAGTATTCGCAATTCCTCCGAAATGTTGTCGAGCTTACCTTTATCGCTCTCGATTTCCTCTTCGATAAGCGCGCGCATTTCGGCGTCTTTTTCCTCGGGAAGTTGGGCTTTAAGGCTCTCCATATCTTCTCCGACTTTTTTGTATTCGGCGTATTTTTCCACCGTTTCGCTCATATCGGCAAGCTCTTTTGTATAAGCCTTCCACTCGTCCATTTTAGAGATAACCTCGGGATCTGCAACGAGCTCGTTGAGCTTATCGTATCTTTCGAGCATTTTGTCGAGTTTTTTAAACATCAATATACCGCCTTAACTATTCTGTCTTTTCCCTCGTAGTCCTTTATAACCTCGATATCGTCGGCTTTTTTGAGAAGTTTTTTCACCTCTTCCGCCTGATCGCAACCTATCTCGAGGAAAAGCGCGCCGCCTTTTTTAAGATGCTTTTTAGCGGCTTTTGCTATTATTCTGTAAAAAGAAAGTCCGTCCTCGCCGCCGTCGAGCGCGATTTTCGGCTCGAAGCTTATCTCCCTTTGCAGTCCCGCGATATCTCCCGTCCTTATATACGGCGGATTGGAAATTATCACGTCGAATTCTCTGCCTTTCAGATTCTCGAACGCGTCCGACAAAACGAATTCTATCTCCGCGCCGTTTGTTTCGGCGTTATCATTTGCAAGCGACAACGCGTCCTCCGAAATATCCGAAGCGGTTACCTTTGCACCGCTTTCCTTCTGCACGGCTATGGCAATCGCGCCGCTCCCCGTGCATAAATCGAGAACCTCGCTCTCTTTATTTATAGCGCGCAAGGCGTTTTCTACGAGCAGTTCCGTTTCGGGGCGAGGAATAAGCACTCTTTCGTCCACCTTGATTTTATAACCGTAAAATTCGGTATCGCCCACGCAATACCAAAGCGGTCTGCCCGTCAGCCTTTCTTCGGCGAGCTTATTCGCCTTTTCGACAAGCGACGGCGAAACGAGCTTATCCGAGTCGAGCTCGTCGCGTTTTACGCCGATGGTTAAAGAAACTATCCATTCCGCTTCCGCGCTCTCGTCTATCCCTCCCGCCTTCAGCGTTTCGGAAATGCGAGCGAGAAGATCTCGGCGTTTTTCCGCGGTGACGAATTTCTTTTCGGGGATAGTCGGATCGGCGTCCATAGCGAGAACGGCGTTAAACGCGGTTATAGCGACCTCTAACATATCGTCCGTCGGCTCTTTCGTCGTTATTCTCTGAAGCAAAAGCCCCGGGGCTTTTAGCGGAAACGCAAGCGGGCTTTCGGTCTTTGCAAGCGCCTTTAACAGCTCGTAGGAAAGCCCCGCCACCACGGGCAGAAGAAGGATTTTGCACACCACCCTCAACGCCCCGTTAAGCCCGCCGCCGACAAGCGACTCGAAACAGGCGAAAATTATTATGCTGATAACGAGTACGAATACGATAAAAGTAGTCCCGCACCTGTCGTGAACGCGGGTGCATTTTCTCGCGTTCTCTACGGTTAAGGGAAGCCCTTTTTCATAGCAACTTATCGTCTTATGCTCCGCGCCGTGATACATAAACGTGCGGCGTATATCCTTAAGGAGCGAACAAAGCAATATATACGAAACGAATATAAGCAGTTTCAAGCCGCCCTCGATAAAGTTTTTCGCCCATACGCCGAAAGTTTGATTTTCGGGAAGAAACCACTTTTCAAAAAGACCGCGTACGAATTGCGGAAGCCACATAAAAAGCACTATCGCGAGCGCAAAGCCTATTACCATAGATATTGCGCTTACGACGCTTATCACGTTTATTTTAAGCTTTTCCGAAACCCACTTTTCGAATTTAGACGGCTCGCCCTCGCCGTATACGTCCGCAGAGCGCATAAGACACGCCGTACCGCCGACGAGCGACTGCACGAAAGAGTATACCCCGCGAACGATCGGCAGACGGAAAAAGAGCTTTCTATCCTTTACGGGTTTGACTCTCTTCGTCTCGAGGCGGATAATCCCGTCCTCGTCCCTTACCGCAAGGGCCTCCGAGCTTGCGCCGCGCATCATAACCCCTTCTAAAACGGCTTGACCGCCGATAGAGGTCTTGCGTTCCTTCGATTTCGACGTCTTTTTTGTGCCGCGAGCGGGTTTTGACGTTTTCGACTTGCCACGCGAGAGAGCTTCCCGCGCGTCGTCGGAGCGCACGGCGGAAGCTTCGTTCTCGGAATTAAATTTTTTTATTTTTTCGTCAGACATTAAAAACCAATAATAAAATAAAAAACGGCTTTAAGGGTAATAAATACTCTTAAAGCCGCGAAGCAAACGTACTATTTTGCCTTGCCGTATCTCTTGTTGAATTTGTCAACGCGGCCGCCGGTATCTACCAACTTTTGCTTACCCGTAAAGAAAGGATGGCATTTGGAACAAATATCAACCTTTATAACGTCTGTTTTTTTAGTGGAACCGGTTTTGAACGTTTCGCCGCAGGCACATTGCACCGTCACCTCGTGATAATCCGGATGTATTCCCTGTTTCATAAAACACCTCAAAATTTATTTACCGTGTTATTATAAAACAATTTTTATTTTTAGTCAACTATATCCGCCGCTATTTTCGCGTTTTTTCAAAAAGTTTTGCTTATACCTTGCGCTAACCGCCGCAAAACGTCTCGCTTTGCCGATACTCGGCTTTCTTTTATACGCCTAACGAACGAACGTAGCGACGCGATTATTTTATTTTGTTTCAGTGAGCTTTAATCGCTTGATTTTTTTTCGATTTTGATATATACTTTAATGCAATGTTCAAAAAAACGGAGTGTGTATGAAAGGTTGGAAGCTTGTTAAGCCCCTTACTCTCGAGGAAAAGGAGCTTGCGGAAACCGAAAATACGACGGCTTGCACCAAGGTTAGAATTACCAAGGCCCTCATCTCTCTTTCGGACGTTCTGTGCTATCGCGGAGACATCGACTGCAATAACGTCGTACTCGGAAGCTCGGGCATAGGCGTCGTTTCCGAGACGGAAACTAATTTGTTCGGCTTGGAAAAGGGCAAGCATATTTACGTCGAGCCGTGTAAGGAATGCGGAGAATGTTATAATTGCAAGAACCGCGAATACGACAAATGCCTCGACAGGTTAGTCGCGGGCGAGGACTACGACGGGTTTTTAAGCGACTTTATGTCCGTCCCGCACGAAAAGGCTTTCGTCCTTCCCGAGAGCGTTTCGGATTTCGACGCGCTGTTTATAGACCACTTGTCGCTCGCCGTCGCCGTAGTAGATAAGCTCGGCGTACAAAAGGGCGATTACGTCGCCGTACTCGGCGCAAACAATTTCGGCAATATTTTGGCGCAGCTTCTTATATATTACCAAGCCGTGCCGATAGTTTTGACCACCGACGATGAGGACTACGAAATAGCCAAAAAGTCGGGCGTTTATTACGTTTTGGGTAAGGACGACAACTGGCAGAAAGAGGTTTCGTCGATTACGAGCGGAAGAATGGCGGATAAAGCGGTGTTCATCTACGAATCGAATATTCCGATAGTAAAAGCCTTCTCGCTCGCCTCGTTCAACGCGGCGGTCGCGATAACGGGCGTGACCTCCGGCAGTATCGCCATATCCTTTACGCAAGCCATTAAAAAACAGCTCGATATTCTGTGCATAAACAACGGTTACGGCAACGCGGCTTCGGCGATAAACCTTATCGCGAACAAAGCGATAAGCTTCTCGCAGTTAAAACTCGAATCCGCTTCCTGCGATTCGATACCGGAGACTTTCAAAAAGCTCTCCGACGAGTACGAAAAAACGGGCAAAATTTACGAAACCATAGTCGATCTCGTATAATTCGGACGACGATAAAAAGGCAAAAGAAAAAAGAACGGACTTTTCCGTTCTTTTTTCTTTTGGTGACCCCTACGGGAATCGAACCCATGATACCACCGTGAAAGGGTGGTGTCTTAACCGCTTGACCAAGGGGCCTTATTCTGTTGTATATTATTTGTCGCTTTAAAGCTGAGCCTTAGAGCAGTGTTATCATTTGGTAGCGGCGGTCAGATTCGAACCAACGACCTGCCGGGTATGAACCGGCCGCTATAACCAACTAAGCTACGCCGCCATATATTACAGTCTCGCTGTAAAACGCTTTGTTATTATATATGAATTTGCGGATAATGTCAAACATTTTTATAAGCTTTTACGAAAAAAAATATTTTTTCGTTCTCCACTGTCGCCAAGCCGAATTAACGAAGCGACGCGGCGACGTTTTTCCGTTTATTTTTATTTTTTTATTATTAACGTCGTAAAATCGTTGACAAATATTTTTTAGTGTGCTATCATTCTTAAAAACCGAAGAGGAAGAGTGAGTAAGCTTTTTCGACTTTTCTTACAGAGAGTCGCGGACGGTGGAAACGCGGCGGAAAGGTTAAAGCCGAATGGACTTCCGAGGGCAAACGGAAATTTTTTCGTTTTTTGCGCGATGTACGCACAAATCGTACGTGGCGGCAATCGAAAAAAGAGTATGCGAGACGGAGCAGGGTTCTCTCCGTAAACAAACGACCGCGTATGTTCGTACGCTAAAGGGCGCAAAGACGCATAGTCGCGCCGAATCAGGGTGGCACCACGGGAACTTAAACGCTCTCGTCCCTCGCGTAGGGACGAAAGCGTTTTTTTTATTTCTTTCGTCCCGTAACCGAAACCCGAAAACGTTATATTAAAAAGGAGAACGAATTATGGCAAACGAAAAAATCCCTTACAAAATCTACCTCGAAGAAAACGATATGCCGAAATATTGGTATAACCTTCGCGCGGATATGAAAAATAAACCCGCGCCGCTACTTAACCCCGCCACGCACAAGCCGATGACGGCGGAAGAGCTCGGTCACGTTTTCTGCGACGAACTCGTCAAACAAGAACTTGACGATACCACGCCCTTTATAGAAATTCCCGAAGAAATCCGTGATTTCTATAAAATGTACCGTCCCTCTCCCCTCGTCAGAGCTTACTGTCTCGAAAAGAAGCTCGGCACTCCCGCGAAGATTTATTATAAATTCGAGGGCAACAACACGAGCGGAAGCCACAAACTAAACTCCGCAATCGCGCAGGCGTATTACGCGAAAAAACAGGGACTTAAGGGCGTTACCACCGAGACGGGCGCGGGACAGTGGGGCACGGCTTTATCCATGGCGTGCGCCTATTTAGGACTTGACTGCAAAGTTTTTATGGTCAAATGCTCTTACGAACAAAAACCGTTCCGCCGCGAGGTTATGAGGACGTACGGCGCGTCCGTTACCCCCTCCCCCTCCATGGAAACCGAAGTCGGTAAAAAGATTAACGCCGAACATCCGAACACGACGGGTAGCCTCGGCTGCGCTATTTCGGAGGCGGTGGAAGCCGCCACGACGAGAGACGGTTACAGATACGTTTTGGGAAGCGTGCTTAATCAAGTTTTATTACATCAGTCGGTTATCGGTCTCGAAGCGAAGGCGGCTATGGATAAATACGGCGTAAAGCCGGACGTTATAATCGGTTGCGCGGGCGGCGGTTCTAACCTCGGCGGACTTATCGCGCCGTTTATGGGCGAAAAGCTCCGCGGCGAAAAGGATTACGAATTCATCGCCGTAGAACCCGCTTCCTGTCCGAGCCTTACGCGCGGTAGATTTGCGTACGACTTTTGCGACACCGGCAAGGTTTGCCCGCTCGCAAAAATGTATACTTTGGGTTGCGATTTCATTCCCTCCGCAAATCACGCGGGCGGTCTGAGGTACCACGGAATGAGCTCCGTTTTATCGCAGCTTTACGACGACAAGCTAATGAAAGCCGTTTCCGTAAAGCAGACGGAGGTCTTTGAAGCGGCAGAGCTTTTTGCGAGAGTGGAGGGCATTTTGCCTGCGCCCGAGAGCAGTCACGCCATAAGGGTTGCGATAGACGAAGCCTTAAAATGCAAGGAGACGGGCGAAGAAAAGACTATACTTTTCGGGCTTACCGGCACCGGTTACTTCGATATGGTAGCGTACGAAAAGTACAACGACGGCGAGATGTCCGACTATATTCCGACGGACGCGGAACTCGAAGAGAGCTTTAAGAAGTTCCCGAAAATTTAACCGCCGTAAAGACGTTGTATTTCACTTAAAAACCCTTCGGGGCTGTCGCCTAAACCGGCGACAGCCCCGAAGCTTTATAAAAACGTAATTTTTTCAGATAATCGCCTTAAACAGCAAAAACATCAGCGGAACGGTCGCTATCGAAAGTAGCGTTGACAATAAAACCGTCACCGAAGCGAAGTCGCCGTCGCCGCCGAATTTCACCGCAAGCAGTGCGCCGCTCGTCGCGCAAGGCATAGATAAAAGAAAGAACAGTGTATATTTGATTTCTTCGGCAACGGGCAGGAACAGCACGCACAGCATTGTTATAAGGCTCATAACGACGAGCTTTAAGCCGCTCGCAAGGTACGAGTATTTATCTAAAAACAGCGCTTTCAAGTTCACCCCCGCGAGCCGTATGCCTATCACTATCATAGAGACGGGCGTAACGATTTCGCTCAAATACCCGATAACTTCCATAAATTTTTCCAGAACCTTATCGAGCACGGTCCCCTGCGCCGCCAGCTCCGCTATCGGGCGCGGCAAAAGCGCATATAATAAAAAGCCGAGAATTACCGAGATTATGACGGGATTCGTCGCTATCTTTTTCGCCGAAACCTTGGTTTTGTCGCCCGTAATGAGATACACGCCGAACGTCCAGTTGACGATATTAAAAACCGCCACGACCACCGCGCCGTAAATCATTATTTCGTTTATGCTTCCGTGTCCCGCAAACACCGATTTAAGGAACGGAAAGCCCATAAACCCGCAGTTTGAAAACACGCCCGCGTACCTCACGCAACGCATTTTCGCGTCCTCGCTTTTTCCCGCCGTCACCGCACAACAAATTCCTATCATTATCAGGTGAACCGCCACCGCAAGCCCCGCGACGATAAGCATATTTATCGCAGTTTCCTCCTCGAACGCCGCACCCTGAAAGCTCTTAAAAACGAGCGCGGACTGAGCACCGTATAAAACCACGACGCTGAACGCCTCCGTCGCTTTTTCGGGAAGCATTCCGAGCTTTGCGAATATGAGCCCGGGGATCGCCAACAATACGAGCGACAACACGGACAATAATACGTCTATAAATTCGATTTCCACTGCACCCTCCGTTTTCGTCCTGCCGCCGGAATCCGTCGAAAACGGCGAGACAAAAATTAAACGGGGACTGCGACGTAACCGGTCGCAATCCCCGCCGCTTTATAGCGTTTTATCTTTTTACTTAACTAACGAGGTCTGAATATCTGTCCGCATAAACGGTAACCCTTCCGCTCTCCTCATAGCGATATTTGTTCACGAGTTCGTTTCGCGCTTTGGTAACTGCATTGCTTACCGCGGTGGAAACTATGCTGTCCGTCAGAACGTAGAGATAACTGTCCGTATCCTCGTAATTCTCGTAATCAGCCATCATCGCCTCGAATTCCGCCTCGGGATCTTCTATACCGCATTCCGTTTTGAGATAGTCCTTAAGATTATCGGATTTAATATCGAGCTTCTTTGCAAAGAACATAACGTGATAGCCGTAGTCGGAAGCGACTATAACGTAACTTGCCGAGCCGTTTTCGAGGAGCCTTCTGCCCGCCTTTGCAAAGGTGGGAACGTATTCTTCCGAATTTCCGCCATCAACCGCGGGTTTGATAACGTAACCGTCCTGATTCGAGAGCGAGCCGCTGTCGGTGGAGAAAGCAAAGATAAGTTCTTTAATCTTTGCGTCGTATTCTTCCACATTAGAAAGGTTATGAATCACGCCGTCATAGACGGATTCGCCGAGGTCGGAATAAGTTTCCTGCGTATCGGTACCGTTTAAGTAACCGTTCATAAAGGTTAAAAACTCGTCGAGCCCGAAATAATCAACGTCTTCCACGCCGTATTCGGGCGAATAAACGTGACCGTGTTCGTCTTTTCCGTACCACCAGTTGCCGTTGCCGTCTTCCACTTTAATCTCGTCGTCTGCGTTGAGCCAGTTGACCTTGCCTTGGAAAGGAAGGCTGTTTTTCGCGTCTTTCGCAAAAGTGTAGTCGCCGGTAAATACGAATTCGCCGTCGTCGTTGAGTTTTCCGTCGTACCCCGCAAGCACCCACGAAGAACGTTGATCGCTGACTATCGTGTACTCGAGAATTTCCTTACGCAATTTTGCGTAATCCTCGTCGGAGATGTTGGGATTATTCGTCTTTATCGCGCTTATATCCGCCGATTGATACTCGTTTACGCCGAGAAGAAGGTTATAAACGTATCCGTAATTTCCGAACGCGCTGTAAACTATGGGTTCGGTAGCGGTGGTGGAAGAAAGCGCGGCGACGAATTCCGTTTCGTTCCAATTCTTCTGCTTGTCGTAAATTTCCTTGTATTTAGCGGTTATCGCGGAAAAATCGTATTTCGCGCGCTCCGCCTCTTCTACGCTCTCCTCGTAAGCGGTGATAAGCTCGTTTTCGTAGTAACTCTGAAGAGTCTGCTTATAATAGTCGGTGGTTTTGAGATCTTTTCCGTCGTAGTTTCCGAGAAGCCCGTTGTTCTTGAAAAGCTTGACAATCTCGTTGTAGCTTTCTTTGCGGTGCTCGGTGTCCATATCCTGACGACAAAGGCTGGTATCTTTGTTCGTGTCCGCTATATAAGCGTTCTTTTCCGCGTCGGTGGTCTTGGTTTCCGCGTTGGCAGCTCCCGAAGGAACGGTTCTCACAGTGCCGACGGCGGTATCTCCCACAGCTTCGTCGTGGTCGTGATTTGCGCTCGACAAAAGGTCGTTTATCGCCTTAACCGCGTTGTATTTCGCGTCGCGAAGCTGGGTTTCGTCCAAATACTTCGCCACGGGATATTCCGCTATCGTGTCCGCGTCCGCAATATTTTTCGCGGTGGCGGTCTTCATCTGCTCCTGAACGATTATCCTCGAAGCGATAAGGTTGTCGAGAATAAGCTCGAACGTCTTTTTCTGGGTATATCCGTAATATTGAACGTATATATAACCGTAGTTAAGATAACCGAGAATCATATCTTTTTTCTTGATCTCGTCTTTATTAGCGTCGTCCGAAATCTGAACGGTGGCTACCACCTGCGCCATATCCCTGTCGCTGTCGGTAGTCACGAGGTTACAGCCGGATAGCGAAGCAATCGCTATAACGAGTGCGAGTATCAAGCTAAAAAGTGTAACGAGCCTTTTTTTCATATATCTTCTTCACCTTTATAATTGTCTTTGCGGTTTTCTTGTCGCATATCATTCGATATACCCATTAAGTATATACTATCGGCAGGAAAATTGCAATCGTTTTTAACGTTTTTGTTCGGTATTTTTTGCTTTTTCGGCAGAAACCGTCGCCGCATAAGCCAAAAAATCGCGGACTAAAAGCAGAGCCTCGTAGTTATCGCGTCCCCCTCTCCTAAAAACTATCTTGGGTACACCCGACATATCGACGGCCGTTTTATCCGAAAATTCGTCCAGCGCGCGTTGCAGCCCCTCGCTCGCAAAAGCCTTGTAGTTATCGAAGGCGAGCGACGTTTCGGACTTGTTGACGGTAAGAAGCTCCGTTCCCACCCCCATCGCGAGCCGCTTTACGGCGGATATAAGTATAAGATTTTCGGTCTCTGCGGGAAGCTCGCCGTAGTTATCGGTAAGCGCGGAGACCAGCTCTTTTTCTTCCTTTTCGGAGCTTAATTCCGCAATCTCCTTATAAGCGTCCATACGCGCGCTCTTGCTTTCTATATAGGAATCTGGAATGAACGCGGAAAGGCGCACGTCGAGTTCCGGCACGCGCTCCTCTTTGCCCGAAAGCTCTTCCCTCAAAAGTTTCGCATACAGCTCGTAGCCTATTTTATCCATATGCCCGTGCTGTTCCGCGCCGAGAATGTTGCCCGCGCCGCGTATTTCGAGGTCTCGCATAGCTATCTTTATCCCGCTGCCCATTTCGGTAAATTCGGTTATGGCGGTAAGTCTGCTCGCGGCGGAATCGCTCAATATTTTATCGCGCTTAAAGGTAAAATACGCGTAGGCGAGCCTGTCGCTTCTCCCCACTCTCCCCTTTAACTGATACAATGAAGAAAGCCCTAATCTATCCGCGTCGATGACTATGAGTGTGTTTGCCTTCGGGAGGTCTATGCCGTTTTCTATTATCGTGGTCGAAATAAGCGCGTCGGTCTCCCCCTCGTAGAAGGAAAGGACGTTCTTTTCCATAGTCCTTTCGTCCATTCTGCCGTGGCAAACGGTAAACCTTAAGTCAGGCATAAGCGCGCGTATCCTTTCCGCAAAATTAAATATTCCGTCTACGCGGTTATAGAGTATAAACGCCTGACCGCCCCTGTTTATCTCCCTCGTAACGGCGTCTTTTATGAGCGCGTCCGTCTCCTCCGTAACGTAGGTCTGCACGGGGAGACGCTTTTTCGGCGGAGTGTTTATAACGCTTATCGGGCGTATCCCCGAAAGCGAAATGTGCAAAGTCCTCGGTATCGGAGTGGCGGTAAGAGTTATCGCGTCCACGTTCCTTTTAAGGAGCTTGATTTTTTCCTTATGCTCGACGCCGAACCGCTGTTCCTCGTCGAGAACGAGAAGCCCCAAATCCTTAAAACCCACGTCTTTACTTAAAAGTCTGTGCGTGCCTATGACGAAATCTATTTCGCCCTCTTTAAGTCCGCGCAAGGTCGCCGAAATTTCCTTGCCTGTCTTGAAGCGGTTAAGACAGGCGATTTTCACGCCGAACCCCGCAAACCTTTTTACCGCCGTGTTATAGTGCTGTTCGGTAAGAATAGTGGTCGGGGCGAGAAGGGCGGCTTGCTTGCCGTTTTCTATCGCGCGAAAAACCGCGCGGAACGCCACTTCCGTCTTGCCGAAGCCCACGTCTCCGCAAACGAGCCTGTCCATAACCCGTTCGCTTTCCATATCCTTTTTAATATCCTCGTCGGCGGCTATTTGGTCGGGCGTTTCCTCGAAGGGAAAAGCCTCGTCGAACGCCTTTTCAAGCTCATTGTCCGAAGAAAACGGAAAGCCCGTGAGCGCGTTCCTTTCGCTGTAAAGCTTTTTTAGGTCGAAGGACATTTTTTTGATGCTTGCCTTGACCGCCGCCTTGACTTTCTCAAAATCCGCGCCGCCTATCCGCGAAAGCCTCGGATTTTTTTCCGCGCCGAGATAGCGGGTTAAAATATCCATCTGCTCGACGGGAACATATAGCACGTCTCCGCCCGAGTATTCGACGGAAATATAGTCTTTCGTCCCTTCCGAAGTGGTTATTTTTTTATTGCCGAGAACCCTGCCGACGCCGTGCGTTTCGTGAACGCAGAAATCGCCCGCGGCGGGCGCGGTGAAAAACGACTGCTTTCTACTCCTCGGTCTCACCGTCTTTTCCCGCGATTTCGCATACATGTCGGAAGTGCCTATAACGGCGAGCTTTTCCTCGTGAAAAACGAAACCCTTACTAAACGTTTCGGGAGTGGCAACCGCACCCGCGAGCGGAAGGCTTACGCCGAGGGCGCACGGCACGCCGTTCTCCGACAAGTCGAGACAAAGCTTGTCCGCACGCTTTTCGTCGCCCGCGAAAAACAGCACTCTATAACCGCCTTTCAGCCAGTTGCCCGCGTCGCGGTATACTTCGGGAAAATTTCCGTGATAGTCGGAAACGGCGGAGACGGACGGGTTTATAATATCCTGCGGATTGAAAAAGGGCACGGCGGTAGCTAGCGATTGCACCGAGTGAACGTTCGCGTGCGCGAACTCGTCCTTGATAAATTCGAGACCGAAAAAGTTTTTTTCCGCAAAAGAGAACACCTCTCCGCTTTGATAGAGTGCCTTAAACCTTTCGGTAAATTCGCGCTCGTACAAAATCGCCGTACCCTCCGCGCGCTTCGGCTCGTCGATAATAATAACGCAATTTTCGGGCAAAGCGTCGAAAATACTGCCGAAGTTGTCGGCAAGCGGATTCAACGCCGTAAACACGGAATTGTCGCCCGCAGTGATTGCCGTAACGAGGTCGTCCGCGACTATTTTAAGGCGGGAAAACGCGCCCTTCGGCGCGCGGAAAAGCTCTTCCCTTATAATTTTCTCAAAACCCGAAATCGTTTGTTCGGAAAAACAGAACTCCTGCGCGGAGAGAATTTCGAGCGTTTCGCGAAAACCGAGGTTTTTGCGAGTCTCCGCCTCGATTTTTTTGATGCCGTCTATAGCGTCTCCGAAAAAGTCAACGCGGTACGGCGTTTCGGCGTCTGTCGGGAACACGTCAAGAACGTCGCCTCGCACGGCGAACGCACCCTTTACGTCCGCCTCGTCTACTCGCCTGTACCCCATTTTTACAAGCTCTTTTACGACAAGCAACGGATCGCGTTCTTCGCCCGTTTTCAAGACGATCTTTTTAACGGAACGGGGAAACGGTTGCATAAGCGTTTCTATCGGCAAAACGATTATATCCGCGGTCTTAAGCTTATCCGCCGCGGCGATTCTTGCGTAAACGCTCTCTTTGGAAAAGCTCAAAGCGGATAATAAAAGCTCGTCCTCGGGCGGAATAAAAACCGTGCTTTTGCCGAGTTCTCTGAACGCGCGAAGCGCGGCTTCTGCGGACACGCCGTCTCTCGCGCAGTATAAAACGGGCGAAGAAACGGAAGCGGCAAGAATATGCTTAAAGCTTTCGGTAACGCCGAAAACCGCCGTGGGCGTGCCGCGGCGGACGTTTTCGGTAAATCTCTTTACCGAATTATCGTAGTTATCGAGCTGTAAAAGTTTTTCAAGCATATTTTTGCGATTAAGTCTACGGTTATATTCGTTTATACTCGCTTACTTTCTTTTATATACGATTAACGCGCGATTTTTCTATAGAGAAAAGGCGCGACTATTTGCGGTTATATTTTTGCATAACCTTTTCTATCGGCTCGCCCTTTGCGAACTCCGCCGCAGCCGCACCCGCCGCGTGAACGGAATTTTTAAAAAGCTCCTCGTCTTCTTTTTTTATTCCCGAAAGGACGAGGTTTATCAGCGGAATACGGCAATCTTCGCCTTGGTTAAAGCCTATCCTTATCCGAGCGAAATTTTCCGCCCCCAACTCTTTTATAATGCTTTTCATACCGTTATGCGTGCCAGCCGAGCCGTTTTCTCTTATACGGAGCGCGCCTTTCGGCAGGTCGTAGTCGTCGTAAATCACCACGAGGTCTTTAAGGTCTATTTTATAAAACGATATAAGCTCGCGCACGCTTTCGCCGCTTAAATTCATATAAGTGAGCGGTTTTGAGATAAGTATTTTTTCGCCGCTAAAGCGCGCCTCTGCCACGAGCGCGCGGCACTTCTCTTTTCCGAACTCCGCGCCGAGAATTTTCGCCGCTTCGTCCGCGCCCATAAAACCGAGGTTGTGGAAGGTGTTCAGGTATTCTTTATCGGGATTGCCGAGTCCCACGATGAGCTTCATATAGCGGTTTCCTTAAAAATTTATTGTATCACGAAAATTTTCATAATCGCCAAAAAAGCCGACTTGCGGCTTTCTCGGGTTTTTCGTGTTTCGTTTTATCAGTCTTCGTAAATCGCGGAAAGCGAAGCGTCGCTGAATACCGACCTAATCGCTCTCGCAAAGTATTTGGCAACCGAAATAATCTTGAACTTCGGGTTGTCTCTTATCTCGTCCGGAATGTCTATCGTGTCGAGAACGGCTATCTGCTTTATCGGCGAAGCGTTGAGTCTCTCGATGGCGGGACCGCTTAAAACGCCGTGAGTGCAACAGGCATAAACCTCTTTCGCGCCGTTTTTCACGAGAGCTTCCGCGCCCTGACATATAGTGCCCGCGGTGTCTATCATATCGTCTACCATAAGGCAGGTCTTGCCCGCAACGTCGCCGACGACGTTCATAATCTCTATGGCGTTTGCCTTGGGACGGCGTTTATCCACGATGGCGAGCGAAGCGTCTACTCTCGAAGCAAAGTTTCTCGCTCTTCCCACGCTCCCGACGTCCGGCGAAACGACTACCCAGTTTTCGTCCATTTTGTTCTTGAAATATTTGGCGAGAAGGGGCGCGCCGTAAAGGTGGTCTACGGGGATATTGAAAAAGCCCTGAATCTGCGCCGCGTGGAGATCCATCGTCATAACCCTGTCCGCGCCTGCCGCCGCAAGAATATCCGCAACGAGCTTTGCGGTGATCGGATCTCTGGGGCGAGCCTTTCTGTCCTGACGAGCGTATCCGAAATACGGCATAACCGCAGTGATTCTGCCCGCCGAAGCGCGTTTGCAAGCGTCTATCATAATGAGCAGTTCCATAAGGTTATCGTTGACGGGCGCGCTGGTCGTCTGGATAATGAACACGTCCTTACCTCTGACGGTCTGCGGCAGGGTGATGCTTATTTCCCCGTCGGAAAATTTGCCCACTTCCGCGTCGGAAAGCGGGAGTTTAAGCTCCGCGGCGATAGCCTCCGCAAGGCGGCGGTTGGAATTACCTGCAAGGATTTCGATAGTGTTTCCGTGAGTAATCATTTATAAAATTTCTCCTAATGTAACTTTGTGTACATACGGTACGCCTATATTTTAGAATAAATAAAGAAAATAGTCAAGAATATTTGAAATTAAATAAAGATTAAACGATAAATATTTTACGGCGTCCTTTTTCTCTTGTCGCTTGAGTTTGTGCGAGGGTGTTTTTTCGTAGCGTCGTCACTCGTTCTTAAGCGGGCGCAATATAGACGAATCGCTCGATAAATAACGCGCTTATAAAGGTAAACGCCGACGGCGCGCCCGATAAATCGGCGGCAAGCGTAACGACGCCTTTTCGTGTTCCCGTAGTTTTTTTCGTTTCCGTTGCCCTTTTAGTTGCAACGAGTGCGGAAATATGGTACAATATCGTAGAATAAAACATTCGGAGGAATTTTATGAGCGATAGAAACGAAGAGCTTACCTTAGGGCAATTAGGCAAGATAGTCAAAAAATCGTGGAAACGCGCAGTCGTTTACGTTCTCGTCAGCCTTCTCGTTGCGGGCACGATACTTTTTGCCGTAAAGACGATTACGAGTAAAGATAGCTATTCGACGGCTATTACCTACTCCGCCGCGAACGCAACGACGCTCGATCGATTAAAACAATATAAAAGCGCCGCCGTCACCAACGCGCTTAAATCTACGGCTAAAAGCGCGGACGTAGACGACGTACTGAATAATCTCACCGTTACCGCGGTGACGCCGGATAATCTCGAAGAGGGCGAAGCTTTCGTGCCGACGACCTTTACCGTCTCTCTTAAAAAGAGCGGCGACTTGAAACTAACCGATAACGAATACAAAAATCTTTTAGACAATATAGCGAGCGAATATAAAAAAGCGTTTGCGGCAAGCCTTTTCCCGAGCGTTAGTTTCGGAGGCTACGACGAAAATTCTTCTACGGAATATTTCGCGCTTGCGGACGAGCTGAACGAAAGCGTTAAGGGCGTGTACGATCTGCTCAACAACTATTTAAACGAGAATGAAACGCTTTTAAGCTATTCCTCTGCGGACGGCACGACCTCGATGCAGACGATACTAAACGAGCTTTTGTCCGTTAAAATGAAAACCTCGAACTGTTTGAACGAGATAGTCATAAGCGGGGCGGAAAAGAGCGAGGGCGCGCTTAAAAAACTCCTTGACCTTGCGGCAACCGAGGCAACTGCGGAGGTTACAAGTTATACCGCAAGATACAACGAAGCCAACGCCAATCTCTCCGCGTTTATGAACACCATAAAAGAAATAGAAACGAGTACGGACGGCGTGACCGTAATAAAATACGACAATTCGGATTTCTTGAGACTGTATAAAGAGTTCTCGATGCTGAGCGAACAGAAGAACACCGCAGTCGAACGCGAGACGGTGATAAAAGGATACATCGCAAATCTCTCGGAAGACTCCGCTTCTGCGGAAAAGAAAGCCGAGATAAACAAGACGTTGTCCGAATTATTCGCGAAGTCCGCAAGCGTTATCGAAAGCTATCGTAGCCTTGCGAAAGAATATAACGAAGGACCTTATCTTGCGAACGAAGTCGTCGTCAAATACCCCGCAAGGGCAACGACCGACAGCCTGATAGGCACTAAAATAATGGTCGTTCTTTTGGTAGCGGTAGCGATAATCGCGTACATCGTGGCTTTTTCCAAAACGTACGGAATATGCAAAAAGAACGGCTTCGACGAGCCTGAAACACGTGACGACGAAGCGCAGACCGTAAAGTTTTAACGCCCCGTTATAAGCTTCACTAAAAAAAGCACCTTCCGCGGTGCTTTTTTCTTTTAGTATCCCAAAAACTCCACGCCCTTTAAAAGAACGTCCGAAAGCGAATCGCTACGCAGTGAATAAAAGACGACTTTACCCTGCCTTTTGGTCTTGACCGCGTTGAGGTTTTTCAGCAATCTCAACTGGTGCGAAACGGTGGTCTGATTGAGCTTTAAGAGCCTTGCCATATCGGTTACGCACATTTCCGAAATGGCGAGGGCGGATATCATCTTCAGCCGCGTATAATCGGAAAAAATCGAGAAAAACCCGACGAGTTCGTCCAAAACCTCGCCCTGCGGCACGTATTCGGTAACCATATTCTGAAGTCTTTTGTCAAGCAATATCTGCTGCATAGCCTCACCCCTTTTTGTTAGCTTTATTGACATTTTCTTATGCTCGCACATATATTGTAACATACGGAGGAGAAAAACGCGTGGGCAAAGACGCTCGCATTTTGCCGTTTTTGCACGCATATAGTAAATTGATGTCGAAACAAAATAAAGGTTTAAGGAGAAAAAAATGCTTTCGGATAATTTAACTCTCGTCGCGCTTTTGTTTTTACTCATGAACAACAACACTATAAACAACACGCAACTTTTACTTCTTCTCGCGCTCATTACGACGGGCAATAGTTATTGCCTGAACGGGCAGACGACCTCCTCTACGCGGTAGCCTTCTTCTCGCGCAAACGCTTCGCTCGAAGGCGCGTTTTCTGCCGTAACGCCGAAAACGCGTAGAAAAAGAGGGCGGCGCGAAGCCTCCCTCCTTTTCTTATCGCACACGCGATTTTTTATCCCTCGATTTTATCGGCGTTGCCGCTGTCTGCATAAATCGTTTTCGTCGATACGGTAACAAAGACTTTCCTCGTCGCCCGCCGCCACGCGTTCGCAAGCTATTTACAAGCTCTTTATAAACGGCGGCTTCGGGGCGAAGTTTTTTTCTTTTTCCCGCTTTTTTTCTCTAAAACTACGCTTATATTCTTAAGTCCTGTTTATTTTAACCCTTTTGAGTTTATTTGTCAACTGATTTGAGTTAGGTATTTACCCCAAATTGGTTATAGAATAAAAAGAAAAGGATAGAAAAATGGACTTATTGGACAAAATCGACCTATTGCGAAAGGAGCGGGGTTGGTCGGTTAACTATTTAGCGTTAGAAGCGGAGCTGACTCAATCCACGCTCAACAACCTTTATGCGCGTCGTTCCGAGCCGAAAATTTCCACGTTGCGAGCCTTATGCAAAGCCTTCGGCATAACGCTATCGGATTTTTTTAAGGAGGAGGGCGAGGAGAAAAACGACGAGCTGATTGCCTTGGTAAGCTCGTTATCTCCGGAAAACAAGAAAGCCCTGCTCACACTGCTTAAAAGCGTAAAATAAACTTTATGAAGCAAAGCAAGGCAAAGAGGTAAATTTTAATTCTTTAATTGACAACTTGCGTAAAACGGCGTATGATAAAAGGCGAGGAGAGCAAAAAGTTATGACAAGAGAAAGGTTACAGGAAATAGCGGAATTAAAGAATTTTCAGAAAATAGAAATCGAGGTCGTAAGCAAGGGCAAGTATTTTAATATGGCGTGGAACCCTACCCTTAAAAAAATCAGCCTCGTGCCGATAATACAAAGCAAAAACTTTGTGCTGTTAGACAGGGTACGCGATTATAAATACGCTTTCGATTTAGGCTTTGCGGACGACGTGGAAGAATACCCCGATTATCAATTTATATGGCTTCAAGTCGATAAATACGACAAAAGCTGTAACGCTTGGTTTCCGCATATTTTGAGAATGTATGCGAAGGAGAAAGAAAAGGTATGAGCGATTGGTGGAAAATATCCCCTGTTTGTCAAGGTTGTTATAATTACGAAAACTGCGTCGAGCCGTGCGCTTTCGCAATGGACGCGTTGCAGTCCGCGGATCAGAACGACTGACGCCGTCATCTAAAAGTCGTATATTACGGCAAGCAGTTTGCCGCGACAGACGTCGATAAAAATCTCCTCCGCCGTGGCGACGTTGCTGATTCCGCGCGTGTCCGACTTGGTTAAAACGAGATTTTTAAGCGGATAATACAGTCCGCGGCTATCCGCCGCCGTAGCTTCGTCCGTGTACGGAATAAAGGAAACGGACGCGCCCTTTTTTACCGCGAACGCCCGTTCGCCGCTCACGAGATATATCGCGTAGTTATCCCCTCTGATAGCCGCTTTAAGACCGATTTTCTCCGCAATCGCGAGTAGCGCGACGTTGCCGAGAATATGCTCGGGCTTACCGCCGAACGCGCCGTAAATCGTAATTTCGTCCGCGCCGAGCTCTTTTGACAAACGCACCGCCCGTTCGCCGTCGGTAAAATTTTTCTCACGTTCGAGTCCCACTACGACCTCGTGTTCGGGTACATGACCGAGCGTGTCGAAATCGCCGACGACAGCGAGCGTTTTTTTATCCTCGAAATTTTTTTTGTTCTTATAGCCCGCGTCGGCGTAAATAATATCGTTTTCAAAAACGCGCGTCACAGACTCGGGAGAGTTAAGCACTATTGCGATTTTCATTATTTCTCCGTTAAGCTTACTTAATGTCGTCCGTATTATATCATACGTTTACTTTTTTTGCAAATTATTTAAGCCTTTCCGCATCCCTACGCAAACGCACTTTATAAACGCGGGGCGCGGCGAAATCGGAATTTCGCCGCGCCCCTTTTTCCCGCCCGAAGCCCGCGGCGGGTTTTACTGCCGTAAGCTTTTGAGAGGGATATTGAAACGGCAGTAATTCTTTGGTATTCTCCGAAATAATTTTCATTAAAGAAAAA
This sequence comes from Bifidobacteriaceae bacterium, assembly GCA_963610935.1. Classification (GTDB taxonomy): domain Bacteria; phylum Bacillota; class Clostridia; order Christensenellales; family Borkfalkiaceae; genus UBA1259. The sequence goes on from CAVDPT010000001.1 coordinate 109,082, forward strand.
TCACCCTACCGCCGATAAGATAAGTATAGGCAGTCAGGGCGATTTTATTCTTTCGTTTATAAAAATTTTCGCTCACGCAAATTGCGGAATTATTCTTCCTCTTCTTCGGGAAGGTCTACGTTGTGGTAAACGTCCTGCACGTCGTCTAAATCTTCGAGCGCGTCCAGAAGCCTTTGGAATTTACTGAGGTCGTCCCCCTCTAACGTGATTTTGTTGGAGGGAACCATTTCTACCTGCGCCTCGAAGAAGTTGAGCCCTTTATCTTCGAGATACTTTCTTACGGACGAGAAATTCGCGACCGAAGTATGCACCTCGAAAGCGTCGTCCTCCGAAATAACGTCGTCCGCGCCCGCGTCCAAAGCGTATTCCATAACGGTATCCTCGGTAAGGTCGGGCGTCCTTTCGACTATAATTATACCCATATTCGTAAAGGTAAAGGACACGCAACCCGCGTTTCCGAGCGAGCCGCCGTGCTTTCTCATCGCCGTTCTCACGAAATCTACGGTACGGTTTTTGTTATCCGTAAGGGCTTTGATTATAACCGCGCTGCCCGCAGGTCCGTATCCTTCGTAGGTAAGCTCTTCGAAGTTTTCCCCGCCGAGCTCGCCCGCCGCCTTCGCGATGCAACGCTTGATGTTGTCGTTAGGCATATTCGCCGCTTTCGCCTTGGCGATAGCGTCCGCAAGCTTGCTGTTGGTGGTGGGGTCGGGGTTATTTTTCGCCGCAACGGCTATTTCTCTGCCGACCTTGGTGAAAATTTTGCCTCTTACCGCGTCCTGTTTTGCTTTTTTTACGGCGATATTCGCCGCGTGGCTATGACCTGACATAGTGTTTTCTCCTATATTTTACTGCTTGTTAGAGCGTACATAAGCACGCCCGCCGCGACCGCCGCGTTAAGGCTTTCCATACCGTTTTGCATAGGAAGCCCGAGCGTAACGCTCGCCTTATTCTTCATAAATTCGGAAACGCCGTGCGCTTCGTTGCCGACGATAAGGCAGAATTTCTCCGCCGCCTTTAACCCGAACGGGTTTTCGCCGCCCATATCCGCCGCGTAAAAGGGAAGATTTATCTTTTCGCAAAGCTCTTCTCTTTTCCCCGCGAAAACGTTCACGCGGAAAATTCCGCTCATGGAAGCGCGCACCGCCTTCGGCGAATACGCGTCCGCCCCGTCCGCGATATACACGTCCTTAAACCCCGTCGCCGCCGCCGTTCTGATAATCGCGCCGACGTTCGCGGGGTCGGAAACGCCGTCTAAAAACAGACAGTTCCCTTTCGGCTCGCGAAGAACCGTTTCGGGCTTATACAGCACCGCAAGCACGCCCTGCGGAGAGCTTTCCCCGCTGACGCTCTTAAAAACGTCCTCCGAAACGACTTCCCGCCGAATATCGTCCGTCACGGCGCCGCACGCCGAAGACAAAAGTTTTTCGCCGTTTTCGGTTAAGATCAGGGCAAAAAATCTCTGCCCCGCGATAATCGCCTCCGAAACGGACTTAAGCCCCTCGGCGATAAAAAGCCCCGATTCGTCGCGTTCCTTTTTGCGGTCTAACGCGCGAACGCTTTTTATAAGCGCGTTGTTTCTCGAAGTTATCATTTTACCGAAAGAAAGCCTACGAAGGGTAGGCTTTTTCTTTGATTATTTGTTTAAGTTAGCCTTCGCCTTTTCGCAGAGAGTCGCGAAAGCGGGCGCGTCGGAAACGGCGATTTCCGCAAGAACCTTTCTGTTGAGGTCTATGCCGGCGTTTTTGAGACCGAACATAAGCTTGCTGTAAGAAAGACCGTTGATACGGGCAGCCGCGTTGATACGGGTGATCCAAAGGGACCTGAAATCGCGTTTTTTAGCCTTTCTGCCGATGTAAGCGTACATCTGCGCCTTCATAACGGCTTCTCTTGCTACTCTGTATCTCTTGCTTCTGCCTCCGAAATAACCTTTGGCGAGTTTTAATATTTTTCTACGCTTTTTAACGGCGTTTACTCCTCTTTTAATACGCATATTCTGTTCTCCTCTTGACCTTATTTATTGTAGATGAGCGTCTTAACGGTCTTTGCCTGCGTATCGTCTACGTACGCGCCTGCGCAAAGATTGTTCTTTCTCTTTCTGTCTTTCTTGGTAAGAATGTGATTTTTACCCGAGCAAGCTCTTTTAATCTTGCCGGTGGCGGTTACTTTAAATCTCTTTTTCGCCGCGCTTTTGGTTTTCATTTTAGGCATATTATTACCCTCCGTTGAATTTTTTAAAGTAAGTTACGCTTTGAGGGGGGCAAGCATCATCCAGATGTTTCTGCCTTCCGTAAGCGGTTGCTTTTCTATCGTGCCGCAGTCTTTGACTATCTCGTAGAACCTTTTCATAACGTCTACGCCGAGCTCCTGATGCGCCATCTGTCTGCCGCGCATTCTTATGGAAACCTTAACTTTGTTTCCGCCCGTCAAAAACTTCTGCGCTTGCTTCGCCTTGACGTTAAGGTCGCCGACGTCGATGGTCATAGAAAGCCAAATTTCTTTGATTTCCACGACTTTCTGATTTTTCTTGGCTTCCTTCGCTTTTTTGGCGATTTCAAAAAGGTATTTCCCGTAATTCATAATCTTGCATACGGGCGGGTTTGCGCTCGGCGAAATTTTCACGAGGTCAAGCCCCTTTTCCTCCGCAAGGCTCAAAGCCTCTCGCGAAGAAACTATACCCAGCTGTTCGCCGTTTTCGCCTATAAGACGCACTTCTCTGTCGCGGATTTCTCCGTTCGTCTGATGTTCCCTTTTAATAGTAGTACACCTCTTTATAAATTTTCCTTTTTCCACGCGGTAAAAGCGCAAAAAGAACGGGCGCTTTACGCAAAAAAGCACCCGTCGAAAAACTACTTTACACGCAATATTACTCGCGTTTTAAGGTATCGAGCCGAACGATTTTTACCGTCGGCGAGAAGGGTCTCTTCTGCTTTAGCTTTAATATAATACACGATTTACGCGGTTTTGTCAACGATTTTACGCGTATTTTACGAGAAAATCCGCGATTTTTTAGTTTTTATTTTCTCCGTCGTTGAAATAGAGAATACCCAAGGTATTCGCTCCGCAGTGGCTTGCTATCGTGCCGCCCGCGCGCGTTTCGAGAATTTCCCTAAAACCCGCCTCGCGACAAGCGTTTTTCGCCGCCTCGACCATTTCGGGCGTAGCGGAAGTGTAGGTTATAAAAACTCTCTTAAGGTCGGGCGTATCGAAATCTTCGAGCGTTTCCGCGCAGTATTTTGCGACGACGCCGCCCATACTTCCGCGGAACTTCTTGTCCGAAAGCATTTTGCCGTCTCGTAAAATTATACGCGGACGAATTCTTAAGAGGTTTGCGCCGAGAAGCTGAAGGCTCGTGCATCTTCCTCCTTTATGGAGATAGTCGAGGCGTTCCAAAACGAAGCTCACCTGCAATTTCGCCGCGCGCGCCTGCGCTTTTTCTGCAATCTCTGCGGCGGGAACTCCCTCGTCCGCAAGCTCTCTTGCGTAAATTGCGAGAAGTCCTATCCCCGTGGAAAGGCTTTGACTGTCCACGACGTAAGCGTTTTTAACGTTCTTCGCCGCACGCTCGGCGTTTCCGCAAGAAGAGGTTATCCCGCTCGAAAGGCATATATGCACGACGGCGTCGTAGCTCTTGAGAAGCTCCTCGAAAAACTCCGTATACTCGTACTCGTTGAGTGCCGTGGTCTTGGGAAGGGTGCCGAATTTATCGACGTACTCGAACATTTCCGCGGTGGTATGTTCGCCGTCCTTAAAGGTCATATCCCCTAAAGTTATGGTATAAGGTATAACCTTAATGTCGTATTTTTCCAAAAGCTCACGGCTTAAATCGTTGGTAGATTCTACCGAAACGGCTACTTTCATTATTAAAAACTCCTTTTTTCCGTTCTCGCTACGCGGCGAAAATCGTCGCGCGCCAAAATCGTTTACCGATTTATTTTATCATAAACGTACACGCGTTGACAACGATTTTCGGGTTTTTGTTTATATTTACGAGAGATTTTTTCTCAAGCCGAGCGATTTTTTACTTAAACGCTTGCTAAAAACGAGTTTTAAGTGTTAAAATAATCTCGTCACGATTAAAGCGTTTTAAGGAGAAAATTTTAGAAATGGAAAAAATAAACGGTTGCGTTAAGGAAACGGACGTGAAATACGCGGACTTTAAGTCTCACGAAAACGAAATAGTCTCTATAAGCGGTTACGTCCATCGTATCCGCGAAATGACGGGCTTTGCGTTCGTCATTATCCGCACCCCCGAAGATCTTATTCAGTGCGTTTACGCGCCCGAATTTTCCGATTATCGCCTTGACGAAAAGCTTTGCGAAGAAGCTTGCGTAAAGGTTTTCGGGAAAATAGTAAAAAGCACCGACGCAAAGGGTAACGAAAGATTCGAAATGCAGATTCACGATATAAAAATTCTTTCGCTCCCCGCGGAAGGACTCCATATCGTTATCAATAAAAAGACGCTCGACGGCGTGCTGTTAAACACTATTTTAGACTATCGCCCCGTATCGCTCCGTAACCCCTATCAGCGCGCTATATTTAAGTTACAAGAGGGCATCGCGCGCGGCTTCCGCGAATTCCTTATGCAAAACGGGTTCACCGAAATTCGTTCGCCCAAGATTAACTATGCGGGCGCGGAAGGCGGCACCAACGTCTTTAAGCTCGATTATTTCGGCAAGCAGGTATACCTTGCTCAAAGCCCCCAGCTTTATAAACAGGCGCTCGTCGGCGTGTACGGCAGAGTTTTCGAAATAGGACCGGTGTTCCGCGCCGAACATCACGACACCTCTCGCCACCTCAACGAATACACCTCGATGGACTTTGAAATGGGCTTTATAAACGGCTTCGAGGATATTATGAATATGGAGACGGGCGCGCTCAAATACATTATGGAGCTGCTTAAAACCGACTACGCGAAAGAGGTGGAAATTCTGCACGCGGATATTCCCGAAATCACCGAAATTCCTACGATAAAGTTTGCGGACGCAAAACAGCTTATCATAGATAAGTTTAAGTATAAACCCACCGATATGAAGGACTTCGACCCCGAAGAGGAAAGTTTACTCGGAAAATACGCTAAAAAGGAACTCGGGAGCGACTTTTTGTTCGTCACCCACTACCCTTCCAAAAAACGCCCCTTCTACACGATGGACGATCCCGAAGATCCCGAATATACCCTTTCTTTCGACCTCTTGTTCAGAGGGCTGGAAATCACTTCGGGCGGACAGAGAGTACACGATTATCACGAGCAGGTGGAAAAGATGAAACGCTGCGGCGTTAATCCCGAGGACTTCGAGACCTACCTTATGCTCCACAAATACGGCGCGCCCCCGCACGGCGGTCTGGGACTCGGACTCGAACGCCTTACCATGCACCTTTTGGGCTTTAAGAACGTTCGCGAAGCGACTATGTTCCCGAGAGACATAAACAGAGTTACTCCGTAAAGATTTCGGAGTAACGACTTATGAAAGCGGCTTACCGCGATTAAAAAAAAATAAAGAATAGGTAGAAAATATTACGCCCTGTTTCCGTTCGCAAACTAACGGAAACAGGGTTTTTTCTTTGCGTCGATTGTTACATAAGGACAGTAAGGTGACGTTGCATTTGCGCCGTTATGCCCCCTCACCGTCGTTATTCTGCGCGCCTTTGACTTGCATGTTTGACGGCGGAAGAGGCGTAACCTTTCCCGACGATTTATATTATTTATTAACAAAAGACTTGACAAATCGGGGGGGGGGGGGGGGGG
>CAVDPT010000001.1:114946-161564 GCA_963610935.1 Bifidobacteriaceae bacterium
GTATAATGAGTATGTAGAAAAAACAGCAATATGCGCATCGACGCGCAAAAAAACTAATACTATCAACATAAACCGCATAAGAACAGTTTTTTTCGGCATGCAATAGGCGCGTCTACGCCATTTGCAAAAAAGTGACGGGCGCGTTTATATTTACATTTATATTTAAAATGATAATCTATTGGAGGTTGTTAAAAAATGAGAAAGAAGTTTTTGTTGGTTTTAGCCGCCCTTTTGTCGGCAACGGCAGCGGCTTTCGGGCTTACGGCTTGCGAGGGCGGACACACCCATTCGTACAAGGAAACGGTCGTCGCGGCTACCTGTACCGAAAAAGGCTACACGCTCAAAAAGTGTGACTGCGGAGAGGAAGTCAAGTCGGACTATACGGACGCTTTGGGACATAGTTTTACTGATTACGTTTCGGACAATAACGCAACTTGCACGAGTGACGGGACGAAGACAGCCAAATGCGATAGATGCGACGTGAAAAACACGATGACGGACGAGGGCTCTGTTATAGCTCATACTCCGAGCGCATACATCATTGATAAGGAGCCGACTTGTACGGAACAAGGCGACAAGCATATAGAATGTACGGTCTGCAAGAAAATTCTCGAAACGTCAAAAATCCCCGCCGCGGGACATACGTTCGTCTATGGTAAATGCACCGTTTGCGACGCGGTAGAACCCGTTTCAGCCGTCAACGTAAGCACCGAGGAAGAGCTTAGGGCGGCGCTTAAAGACGGTAGCAACGTTTCTTTGCAGAACGATATTACCCTCGACGCGGCAATAGAAATTACGAGTTCGGTAAGAATTTTCGGTAATAACAACAAGCTCGAGCTGTCGCAGGATAGTAAATCTAACCGCGCTATTACGATAAACGATACGGAGAACGTAACGGCGATCCTCTTTGACGTTGAGGTTATAGGACCGATGAGCGGAGGAGATACGCGCGGTGTTTCGATAGCGGACAATGACAATCTTACGCTCGTGATGTATAATTGTTCCGTCTCTACCCTCTACTATGCGCTCAATTTAGCGGGCGACTATAACGACGGGATAAAAGTCATAGCCATTGATTCTGTTTTCGACGGTTACTGCGCGTTCCAAACGCATACGTCAGGCACTAAAGCCGTTTTTGACAACTGCACGCTGACGAGCGACAACGATTGGGATAAGTCGGAATGGAACGATTTTGCCACGATAGTCGTCAACGCGTCTGCCCAAAATGCCGACATAACGCTTAAAGGTTATAAGGTCGAAGCTAATCAGTCTACCGGCAACTCGCAGGATCTGCTCTCGGTACGCAAGGGAGCAACGGGCGTGAAAGTGACTTTCGAAGACTGCAAGTTTGCCGCTAACGGTGAAGAAATAACGAAAGAGAACATCGAAAGCTATCTCGACTTACAAGCAGACGATACCGTTCTGACCATTAAATAAGCATAGCCGTAAGTAGTAAACAACTCTTAAACACAAACAAATCCCCCTTCCGCTTCGACTGAGGCGGAAAGGGGATTTTTTATACGAAATCTTTATATTATCAACGTTTTTCTAACTATCTTTAACGGCTATTTTATAATCTCTTGTCCGCCCATAAACGGTCTCAAAACCTCAGGGACCGTTATGCTGCCGTCCGCGTTCTGATACTGTTCGATAATTGCGGGAAACACGCGGGAAGTCGCAAGTCCCGAACCGTTTAAGGTATGCACGAACGCCGTTCTGCCCGTCTTGCTGTCGCGGAATTTAGTATTGTTTCTGCGCGCCTGATAGTCGTTGGCGTTTGAAACCGAGCTGACCTCTTTGTAAATTCCCATAGAAGGAATCCACACCTCTATATCGTAGGTCCTCGCCATAGACGCGGAGCAGTCCCCCGCCGCAAGCTTGCTTATTCTGAAATGCAAGCCTAATTTTTCTATAAGGGAAGCGGCTTTATTCACAAGCTCTTCGAATGCCTCCTTACTATGTTCGGGGTGCGCGTACTGAACCATTTCCACTTTGTTGAACTGATGTCCTCTTATCATTCCGCGTTCCTCGGCGCGATAAGAACCCGCTTCTTTGCGGTAACAGGGAGTATAGGCGAAAAATTTCATCGGGAGCTTTTCTTCGGGGATAATTTCGCCCGAATACATATTGACGAGCGCGGTCTCCGCCGTGGGAAGCATAAAGCGGTTTTTCTTTCTGTCCTCGTCGCAGTCGAGCCAATATACCTCGTCCGAAAATTTGGGGAATTGTCCCGCGCCGAAGCCGCAATTATACCCGAGCTGATGCGGGGGAAGAATAAATTCGTAACCGTCCTTTAAATGTTCCTGCACGAAGAAATTGAGGAGCGCCCATTCGAGTCTCGCGCCGTCTCCGCGATAGAGCCAATAGCCGCCGCCCGAAAGCTTTGTTCCGCGAGTATAATCTATAATTCCGAGTTTAGTGCATAAATCGACGTGATTCTGCATGTTGAAATCGAAAACGGGTTTTTCGCCGACGACTTTAATAACCTTGTTGTTTTCTTTCTCTCCGCCGAGAAGGTCCTCGTCGGGAATATTCGGATAAGACGCGAGAAGGTCAAACGCCTTTTCGTCGTATTCCTTTGCCACGCGGTCGCATTCCGCAATCTTATCGCCGAGCTCGCGCATTTCGGCAAAGATACCGTCAACGGGTTTGCCCGCTTTTTTGAGCGCGGGTATTTCCGCCGAGACCTTGTTCCTTTCCGCCTTATAACTCTCGGATTCGGCAATCGCCTCTCTCCTCTTTTCGTCGAGAGAAAGGATAGTATCGAAATCCGCCTCGAAACCTTTCCTTGCGAGAAGCTCGGTTATCTTCTCTTTTTCTTCCTTTATTCTTTTAATATCCAGCATATATCTCTCCGTAACGGGCAGAAGCCCTGATCCTTTTCTTATATAATTATACTTGTTTTGTTCGGATAAATCAATAAAAACACCCTATAAAATTCGCTTCCGAAAAATTTTTGCGGGTTAAATTTTATCAATTTGAAAAAAAATAACAGCTATTCGGTAAACCGCATTGAAAACCCTTGCCAAAAGACTTTGCAAGCGTTATAATAGAACGTATGAAAGACAGACTTTTACAACTCAGAGAATTTATCGACAAAAACGGTAAGGTTACCCTTCACGAATTAGAGTGCGCTTTTCCGGACGTCTCCTCGATGACGATAAGAAGAGACCTCAATCGTCTCGAAATGGCTAACGCCGTTTTGAGAATATCGGGCGGCGCGATTTCCGTCAATTCCGTCCTCCGCGCAAAAGAGGCGGATTTTTCCGAACGCGTCAATTATAACGCCGCCGAAAAAATCGAAATTGCCGAAAAAGCGGTGGGCATCATAGAAAAGGACAGCTGCCTTTTTATCGACGGCGGTTCGACGACGACTTATTTTGCTCGCGCTCTCCCCGACGAGAATTTCTACGTTCTGACCAACGCGTTCGTCATTGCGGAGACGGTTTTGAGAAAGGAAAAACCAAACGTCGCCATACTCGGCGGAGACGTCAAGCGCAACAACTTTATCACGGTCGGCGGGACGTGTATGGATTTTATCGACAAAATAAACGTTCAGACGGCGGTGATGACGGCTACGGGCTTCATCACGGACGGCGGGTACTTTACTTGCGGCAGTCAATCGGAGGCGGACGTAAAACGCGCGATCATAAAAAAAGCGGATAAAGTAATTATGCTTATAGATAGCAGCAAAGTGGGAAAGAAAACGCCTTACACTTTTGCGGAGCTCGGCGACGTAGACTGTATGGTTACCGATAAGGTCTTCCCGCAGAATTTGGCGGAGACTCTTAAGGGTAAGGGCGTCAAGGTTATTTAAAGAGGCGGACGGGAAGAGACGAATAGGCAACGCGGGCAACGCCTCGCCCCCGAAAAATCAAAACGAGGTGAAATATGTTTAAGAGATTACGCGCCGATATAAGGGCGGCGAAAAAGTACGATCCCGCGGCGCGGAATAAGTTTGAAATATGGCTCACGTACTCGGGCGTACACGCGCTTTCATGGCATAGAGTAGCGCATTTTTTCTATAAAATACACTTTAAGCTTCTCGCAAGAATTTTAAGTCAGATGGCGAAATTCTTTACGGGGATAGAGATTCACCCCGCGGCGAAGATTGCGGGCGGAGTGTTCATAGACCACGGCGCGGGCGTAGTTATCGGCGAGACCGCCGAAATAGAAGAGGACGTCGTCATTTATCAGGGCGTTACTCTCGGCGGTACGGGTAAAGAAAAAGGCAAACGCCACCCGACGATTAAGCGGGGCGTTATGATAAGCTCGGGCGCGAAAATACTCGGCGGTTTTACCGTCGGCGAATACGCAAGGATAGGCGCGGGCGCGGTCGTACTTAAAGAGGTTCCGCCGTATGCCACGGTCGTCGGCGTCCCCGGGCTCGTCGTCAGAATCAACGGCGAAAAGGTCTGCAATTTGGAACAGGAAAAATGCGATCCCATTCAGGAGGAGGTATGCCATCTCCGCGACGAGGTGTTCTCCTTAAAAGAAGAAATCGCAACCCTGAAAAAAGAGCTTGCCCGTAAAGACGGCGCGCCGTCTATGGGGAGCGAGAACGTTAAAAAAGAAAAAGAACCTGCAAAAGGAAGCGAAAATGAGAATTTATAATACTCTTTCGGGTACGAAGCAAGAATTCGAGCCGATAGAAGCGGACAAAATAAAAATGTACGCGTGCGGCATTACGGTGTCGGGCGAAGCGCATATCGGTCACGCGTATCAGGCTATAATTTACGACATTATAAGAAAATATTTCGAGAAAAAAGGCTACGCCGTCACCTACGCCAGAAACTATACCGACGTAGACGACAAAATCATAGCGAAATCCAACGAAACGGGTATTCCCGCGGCGACGTACGCGGAGGAAATGATTAAGAAAACGGACGCGGAAATGCGCCGCCTGAAAGTAGACGATCCGAACGTGTGGATAAAAGCCACCGAATGTATAGACGACATTATAGAATTCGTTAAAAAGCTCATAGAAAAAGGTCACGCGTACCCCACCGAAAAGGGGGACGTGTATTTCTCGGTAGACAGCTTCCCCGCGTACGGCGCGCTTTCGCACAGAAATTTAGAGGACGCCATGAACGGCGTGCGCGTGGATAACGACGAGTTAAAGAGAAATCCGCTCGACTTCGCGCTGTGGAAATCGGCAAAAGCGGGCGAGCCGTTCTGGGATTCGCCTTGGGGCAAAGGTCGCCCCGGCTGGCACATAGAATGTTCCGCGATGAATTATAAGACGTTCGGCGAACAGATAGACGTTCACGGCGGCGGCAGAGACCTTATTTTTCCGCACCACGAGAACGAAATCGCGCAGACGGAAGCTCTTACGGGCAAGCGATTCGTAAAATACTGGATTCACAACGGGCTTATCAAAGTAAACGGGCAGAAAATGAGCAAGTCGCTCGGTAACAGTTTGCTCCTTCACGACCTTCTGGACGAATATTCGGCGGAGACGATAAAATTCGCGCTCCTTTCCACCAACTATCGCGGCGACATCAACATAACGGAGAAGCTGTTCCCCGAGGCGGAAAAGCACCTTGCGGAATTTTATAAAACATTTATTGCGGCGAAAGAGTCGGGCGTGGAAATCGCGGGCGAAAATAAGGAGATCGACGAGGCGTTTAACAGAGCTATGGACGACGACTTCAACACCGCCCTCGCGCTTTCGGATTTGTTCGGCTTTTTTAAGACGGTCAAGGCAAAGCTTCGCGCGGGCGATAAGTCGGCGGGTGCGGACTTAAACCAAATAAAGAACACCTATTCGCTTTTGGGACTGTTTAGAGAAAACCCCGAGGAATTCGTCGAGAGAGCGAAAGAGAAGGAGAAAAGCGCGGACTCCGCTATACCGAAAGAAGTCGTCGCGCTTGCGGAGGAAAGACTCCTCGCGAGAAAGAACAAAGACTACGCGCGTTCGGACGAGCTGCGCGCGGAAATCGCCGCTTCGGGCTACGATATAAAAGACGCGAAAGACGGCTATGAGCTTATAAAGAAATAACCGCAAACTCACGAAGAAGGACTTATTATGTTTACGAGTAAAGAATTAAGAGAAAAATGGATAAAGTTTTACGAGGAGCGCGGACATCTCGACATCGGCGCGGTATCGCTTATCGGCGACGGCACGACGGGCGTTATGTTCAACGTCGCGGGGATGCAACCCTTAATGCCCTATCTTCTCGGCAAAAAGCACCCGTCGGGAAAGACGAGGCTTTGTAACGTTCAGGGCTGCGTAAGAACGGTCGATATAGATTCGGTCGGCGACGCAACGCATTTCACGTTCTTTGAAATGATGGGCAACTGGTCGCTCGGCGACTATTTCAAAAAAGAAAAAACGGCTTGGAGCTTCGAGTTTTTGACGCAGGTTCTGGGCTTCGACAAGGATAAAATCTGCTCTACCGTTTTCGAGGGTAACGATTCCGTCCCTCGCGACGAAGAAACGGCGTCCCTATTAAAATCGCTCGGCGTCAAACCCGAAAACATTTTCTATCTTCCGAAATCGGACAACTGGTGGGAATTAGAGGGTACCGTCGGCACGCCCTGCGGTCCGGATAACGAATGGTTTTATCCGAGAGTAGATGGTAAGGATTCTTCGGATTTCTTAACCGGTGACCGCTACGTCGAAATCGGCAACGACGTGTATATGCAGTATAAAAAATCAGAGGGCGGCAAGTACGAAGAACTCGACCATAAAAACGTGGATACGGGCTTCGGACTCGACAGACTGCTCGTGTTCCTCAACGGGCTTACGGACGGGTATAAAACCGACCTTTTCTCGGGCGCGATAGAGTATCTCGAAAAGGCTTCGGGCAAAGATTACGACGGCGACGAAAAGGCAAGAAAGGCGATGAGAATAGTCGCGGATCACGTCCGCACTTCGGTTATGCTTATCGGCGATATGAACGGAATTCTGCCTTCCAATACGGGCGCAGGATATATTTTAAGGAGACTTTTACGCCGCGCGATAAGGTATTGCAAGAGTCTCGATATTCCGTCCGAAGAGATGACGGGCGTCGCGAAGGTCTTTATCGAAAAGGTTTACGACGAGGCGTACCCCTTGCTCGTCGAAAAAGAAGAGTATATTTTAGAAGAGATAAGAAAGGAAATAAGAAAGTTCGAGGCGACGCTCGTTTCGGGAATGAAAGAATTCGATAAGTGCGTGACGGGCATCGAAAGGAAGAACGCCTTTATGTCGGCAAAAGATTCCGCTTACGTCCCCGAAACGGTCATTTCGGGCAAGCAGGCGTTCAGATTATACGATACGTTCGGCTTCCCCGTGGAGCTTACCGTGGAGCTTGCGGCGGAACGCGGGCTGACGGTAGACGAGGAGGGCTTTAAGGAAGCGTTCAAGGCGCATCAGGAGCTTTCCAAAGCGCAAGCGGCGGCGGCGAAGGGCGGACTAACAGAGAGGAACGAAATCACCGCGCGTTATCATACCGCAACGCATATAATGCTCGCGGGGCTTCGCAAGATGTTCGGCGAAAAGACCGAGCAGAAAGGCTCGAATATCAATGAAGAGAGAATGCGTTTCGACTTTAACTGCGACCATAAAATGACCGAAGAAGAGCTTAAAGAGCTTGAAAATTTCGTAAACGACGCCATCGCGAAAAAGATAGACGTAGTGAGAACGGAAGAGCCGTATAACGAGGCGATTGCGGAAGGCGCGTACGGCGTGTTTACTCCGACCTCGGACGACCAGATCGTTTCGATTTATACGATAGCGGGCGTGGATAAGCAGATATGCGGCGGACCGCACGCGGCTAACACGGCGGAACTCGGGCATTTTGAAATCGTTAAAGAAGAAAGCTCTTCCTCGGGCGTAAGAAGAATAAAAGCAATATTAAAATAACCTTCTCGGATATTAAAACGGCGTCTTGATATTGCACCTTTGTTTTTTTAGACACCGTAAACCTTATTCTCAAGCGTTAAAAACCCGTTTGAATAAAAGCGCTTTGAGTAAAAACCCCGCGCAAGTCGCTTTCGACTTGCGCGGGGTTTATTTATCGTCTCTTATCTCCCGCCGAATTTAATTTTTTTCACGTTTCTTCCGTTTTCAAAATCCTCTATAACGGCGACAACGGCTTCGGACACGTTTTGACCTATGCGCGAGAACTCCTGTCCCGTCTCGATACCGTGCACGAACGAAACGAGCTCGTATCTTATCCCCTCGCCGTCTAATTGATAGAAAAAACGCTGATTATCGTTGGAATTTTCGTAGCGTATTTCAAAATATTCGGTTTTCCACCAAGGTGCGGGAACGTATATATACCCTTTCGTCCCTGCAATAATAAGCTCGCCCTCGGACTTCACGCCTTTTGCGACCTTCACATCCGCAACCGCGTCTTTATAGAGAAACCTTACGTTCGTAAACGCGTCTATCTTTTTCTCCTCATCGAAATAAGCGACGATAATCTCCTTGTCGAGATAATCGCTCCCGAGCAGCTGAAAAACTGGCAGCATTGCCGTAGGTCCCCAATCGTAAATACTCTTTATCTCGCCGACCGCCGAACGGCTCGTCTCGTCCACAAGGCTCGTGCAGGTAGTCTCAATGGAAACGATTTTGCCTATTTTCCCCGTTTGGGCAAGCAATAGCAATCTGCAATATGCGAGCGAATACGCCGTTTTTATCGCTTCCGTGAGCTTACAGCCGTTTTCCTTTGCAAGCGCAAAAAGCTCTCCGCATTCTTTCTTTGAAACGGCGATGGGCGATTCGCACAAAACGTGTTTACCCCTTTTTAACGCCGCGCTTATCAGCTCGTAATGCTCCTCCGCAGATGTAGCTATATACACTGCATCTACGTCGCCGAGGAACTCCTCGTAGGACGCGTTTACCGCTTCCTTTTTCAATCTCTCGGGCAAAGTTTCCGTATGTTTCGTCCATACTCCCGAGGCAACGAGACCGTTTACATACTTCGATTCGTCGATAAACTTCGCAATATACGGCTGGTTTCCCACGAAGCCGATCCTATAAGATTTTACCGAACGCAGCTCGGAACTCGAAACGCCCGCCGTTCTATCGAGGTATACCACCTCGCAATATTTTTTTAAATAGTCGAACTTTCCCTTCCAATCCGAGCCGACGGTGAAAACATCCACTCCGTACCGCCTGACGTCGTCTATCTTCTGTCCTTCGTATTCTTCAATAATAATCTCGTCGGCGATCCCCGTCGCGCGTACGGCTTCTACGCGTTCCATCAACGACTGATGAACGTTTATTTTACCTCTTTCCCTATCGAAGTCCTCAGCCGTTATGCCGACTATTAAGTAATCGCCGAGAGCTTTTGCTCTTTTCAGTAAATTTATATGCCCGTAATGAAGGAGATCGTACGTGCCGTAGGTGATAACTTTTTTCATGTTTTCCCCTTTTTCTTGTGAAAAAGCTTATATCCTGCCCGCCGCAAGCAGTTTTTGCAGCGCGGCTACAAGCTCGTCGTAAGCCTCAAAAGAGTTGGCTCCTATATGCCCGACTCTGAATATTTTATCCTTAAACTCGCCGCCGTTTGGACAAACCCATATACCGTAATTATCTTTTAATTCCGAAAAAATCTCGTAAGCCGAAGCGTTTTTCGGGTAGAGCGGCGTAACCGCATAGGACAAAGAATCTGTCTGTATATCAAAAGGCAATCCTTTGATTTTTCCCCTAAAATACTCGGCGAGCGACTTGATTCTGTCGTTTTCAGTCTTCACTCCGCCGCTTTCCTTTATGGCTTTAAGCCGCGCGTTTATCTGAAGTAAAGTGCCGACCGCGGGAGTAAACGGCGTTTGCCCCCTCTCTCCGTTTTTAAGATGCGACTTAAAATCGAGATACATACTGCCGCTGTCGATTTTTTCCGTCCTTTTTAAGCCTCTCGGCGATAAAACCGCGACGGACACCCCCGGCGCGCACGCCAATGCTTTTTGCGAACCCGTCAGCGTGACGTCCGCTCCTGTTTTTTCCATATCGTAGGAATCGGCAAGAAAGGAACTTATAGCGTCTACTATAAGAAACGCGCCGTTGCGTTTGCAGAAATCGGCAATCAGCTCCTTATCGTAAAGTATGCCCGTGGACGTTTCGCAGATGTTGACGAGAAACGCCGTATATCCCTTTCCGTCATACTCTATGAGGTGTTTTTCGGAAAGAGGCTCGCCGCAATCGAGATTTATCGCGTCGTACGGAATCTTATGTAAAGAAAGAAGCTCGCAAAACCTTTGTCCGAACGAACCGCCGTTTACGACTATCGCCTTATCCTTTATCGAAAGCGTGTTTATAACCGCCGCTTCCATAGCCGCCGTCCCCGAGCCGGTGAGAAAAACCGCTCTCGAGCCTTGCGGTGCGCCCATAAACTCGAGCATAAGCCGCTCGTTTTCAAACATTATCTCGGAAAATTCTGCCGTTCTGAAATACGGCACCTGCTCTCCGCCGATTTTTAAAAGGTAATCGTACGAGGTTACCGGTCCTACGCTGAAGTTAAGCATCTTTTTTCGTTTCTTCGTCGGTTTTAGTCCCTGTAGCGGCGTTGCCCGTCGCATCTACGTCCGCAGAGACTGCGGCTTCGTCGTTGATAACGAGATCGTCCTCCACCTCTTTATGGGCGTTTTCGTCTATGTGCAAGACTTTAGAAACGCCCTTCTTCGCTTTGCGCCATAAGATAATGCCGACTGCCGCTACTGCGACCACAACGCCGGTGATAGCGGTTGCCAAAGCCGTCGTTGCGGACGGATCGAGATACATAAAATTAAAAAACATATTTATTCTTCCTTCTGTTTTTTGTTTCTTTTTTTATTTCTTGCGGCAATCGAAGAGAGAAGATATTTCGCTCCCGCTTCGGCGGCGCAACCGTGGTTATAAAGGAACTTGTCGAATATTTCGGTTATCTTTTCCTCGTATTCTTTACCGTGGGAAAGAAGATAATCGACCTTTTCTTTAATGTTTCCGACTTCTTCCTTAGAAAGCTCTGCGCCGAGGACTTTCCTTAAAGACATTTCTACGGGGACCATTCCTATCTTGCGCCACTCGGGATTTTCGCACTTCTCTTTCGTGTTGATAAAAATCGCGGGGCGTTTCGTGGCAAAACAGAATTCGGGACCTATACCCGACCAGTCGGTGATAATAATATCAGAAGAATACACCGATTTGTTCGCCGAAAAATCCGTCTCAAAAACCAGTTTGTCCTTGTCGTAATCCTTATATTTTTCTTGTATTTTATCGAATTTCGCCCTGTACCGCTTAAGATATTCGGGGTGCGGTCTTACCGTCAGCCGATATCCTTCCCCGTAAAGGCTTTCGATAATCCCGTCTATAGAGGAGTCGAGAAGATTGTCCTCCTGCCAAGAGGGGGCTATCAAAATCTCCTTTATCGTTCTTTTTTCCTTTTCTCTTTTTTCGTTTTCTTTCGCGCCCATTTCGGCGAGATAGTCGGCAAGCGGGAATCCGAATTCCACCAACGTTTTCGGCTTCAGTTTATAAACTTCCTCCGCCTTTAATATCTCTTTCTTAAAATGCTCGCCTACGCATAGTATAGTATCGAAGTTGTCGAATGCGTTTTCCTGAAAACCGAAGAACGAGCTCATGGTATCGTGCGGCGCGTAAACGTATTCTATGTCCTTTTTTATGTACGAACGCTTCAAATAATATTTTTCGAGATCCGGCGTCGTCATAACGAAAGTGTCCGTCTCGAGCAGCATCATAAGCACGATGAGTTTTTTAAGGCTTATATAATAGGGTTTTATTCTCGGCTCTTTTTCGGCGATACCGAAAATCACGTCGTCGGGATCGTTTGTGACGTAATGAATCACGATATTGGAGCGCTTTAACAGCTCTTCTATAATATCCTTATAATATTTATAAAATCCGCTCCTCTCCGAATAAAAAACGATATGCTTGTTGACTATCCCCTTAAAGCGCCTGTAATCTTCTTTTTCTCTTTTTTTGTTCTCTTTGTATTTCGGATCGTTTTTATCGAGCCGACCGTAGGCTTTGGCGTCCGCGAGCGCTTTCCTGCTCTCGTTGAGAGCTTCGTAATCGACGTACTTTTTCGGATTTATAAGCGCGTTTAGAAGATACATAACGGCTATCGACAAAAGGTTGCTCGCTATCCAATAAACGGCTATACCAACCGGCACGAAAAAGCCGAGATACAACGATAAAAGCACGCTTATCGCCATTATGCCGTATTGATTCCACTTGCTCTGCTCGTGTTGCAAAACGTTTGAAAGATTCTGCGTAAAACACATCGCCCACGCGGAAAGCCCTGCCACTATCGGCACGAATATGTATAAACCCAAAGCTTCGGACGGGATAACGGAGATGTTCGTTCCCAAAAAAGCGAGATCGAGATTCTGCGCTTTCGACACTATCTCGCCGAGCTGCGCGGCGGAAATTCCGTCTATCGCGGTCGTAGAAGTTATCTGTCCGCACTTTATCGCTTCTACTATTTTCAGCTGAACGCCGGAAGCCGCAACGTCGAGATTGAGATAATTTGCAAGCACCTCAACGGTAGCCGAGGAATATCCGAATAAATAATTAAAAGGGTGATAGATTATTTCAACGACGGCAAGCAGCAATATTATCTGCAGAACAAGCGGCACCAACGTCAGAAGCGGGTGATAGTGCGCTTTTTTATAAATTTTAGTCTGCCCGTCGGCTAAAGCGTCGAGGTTTCCCTGCGTCTGCGCCTTGAGAAAATTTATCTCGGGCTGAATTTTTACCATCAATATGGAGTTTTTTTGTATCCACACCGAAAGCGGCATAAGCACTACTTTTGTAGCAAGGGTAAACAAAAGAATAGCTATTCCGTAATTGCCGACAAGTTGCCAGCACCACTTCATCAGGTATCCGAAAGGGATACATATATATGAAAAAACAGTCTGCATATTCTCACTTCATCACGTGTTTATCGTAATGATTTATTTTTACCTCTTTCCAATCGGCGAAGTCCCTTGCGCTACCCGCGCCGCCGATTATTTCGTAAAAATACTCGTCGCAAGTAGCATCGTAGGTGTGCCAGATAAATGTACGGACTCTCGTTTCCGTTTCCGACACGTCGAAAACGGACTGCCCGTAATCGGAATAATCGAGCCCCTCCGACTTAAAAATAGTAGCCCATATATCTCTGTGCGAGACGGGAGCGGAGGAAATCTTAAACCCTTCGCTTACCCCGGAGGGCTTCACAAAGAGCGCCGTCCTGCGGCTTTCCCTCACATCTCTGTTGTTGTTTACGGGATCGGAATGGTCGCCCGTCACGATTATAGTGGCGTTTTCGTATAACCCCTTTTCTTTAAGCTCCGCTATAAAACGTTTGACTATCTTCATGCTGTTTTTTACGGAGGTCGTTACAGACTCGAATATGGCGTCATTCCAGTTCTCCGTATACTTGGTATCGTGACAGCCCTCAAAATGTATAAAATTAAAAGACTTATCGTTGTCCTTAAGCGTAAACGAAGTTTCTTCCGTTTCTCGATAAGCAAATTTCGTGTCGGTATTATAGCCCTCGTAAGGTCCTCCGTAATACTTAACAAAGCTGTTCAACGTACCGGTACTACCCTGAAAATACCAATTTTTCGCAACCAAAGGCGCACCCTTATAGAGGGAGATAAACGCAAAAACCATGGACATGAAAAAAGGATTCGTGTTCTTCTTGTCGGTTGCTTTCAGCACGTTTTCCACATAGTCGGGAAGATTATTGGCAGTATCGTAAGCATAGAAATCCTGCGTATATAAATTTATCGAATATCCGAGGTCATGCAGTCTCTTAAGCGGCGTGTCTCCCTCGTATGCGGAGTCCAAATATTCTTTACGCGTAAGCTTTCCGTCGTATTCCTTGTTCGTCAGCATATTCGCGACGGCAGGATATGTATGCCCGTATACCGAAATATTATCGTCAAACCAAGTAAATCCATCAAGTTCGGTAAAAACCGTCTTGTCATTCTCATAAGCTTCTTCGGCATAATTTTCGTCAAATCTGTCCACGCAAAAATAATATATATTGCGACTTTCGGAAACGGCGGTATAATTTTTCACCGTCGCCGTCTCATAATCGCCGCCGTATCTTTTTATCTTGTCGTCGAAAAGATTTTTATTCGTCAATATTACCTGAACGGGGCTTGTTATCTGCATGGCAAAAACCATTACGGAAAGCACCAACGCAACGGTCTTTACCGCAGAACCGTTGTTTTTTTTGACGGCAAAAAAAATCGCCGCGCCGTATCCGACTATCCATATGATCGCGTCGAGTATAACGAGTACGACGGACGGCCCGTCAGAAGCCAGATTGTCCCCGGGGAGCGACGAAACGCCGAAATTCAGAAAGTTCTGCTGAAGCGTAATTAAAAAAGCAGACGCTAAAATTATCGCAAATAAAATTCTGTAAACTTTGCGGGGAAGGACGAACAAAACGGCAAACACTATGACCGCAGCAACGAAAGCGACGAGTATCGACATCCAGATAAAATCGGAAATCGAAAAGTTAAGCTCCTCCATATTGCTCGCAAAGGTATCGAGCGGAGCCACTACGAATATCACCAGCGATAATGCAAGCGAAGCAAGTATCGACACTATAATTCTACTTTTTCTTTCCGCGTTGAAAAAAGCCACCGTCTTTTGTTTTTCCTGCATTAAAATTCTCCGAAAAATAACCCGCCTGTCGACGGCTACTTAAAAATCGTCCCGTCGTCGCATCGCTTTGCGTTGCGCACGAAAGTCACAAAACCCTTTTTCTCTTGAGCAAATCGCCCGTGCGTCGCTTTCGGCAGGAGTATTTATATGTATTGTAACAAATAGTACGCATAATGTCAATCGAAAAACCGACGATACGTATAAATCGAAAAAGCGCGCCCTATAATTTACATCGCAAAGCGACGACGGCAGAATATAACGTCAATATTTGCGTAGCTTTGCTTATCGCCGCCGCGCGTTTAAATCTCTCTTAACTTTTTGATAATCGCCGCGCGGTTATTTTTTTACCGAAAATTTAAGTTCGGTGCGGGAATAAAAGCGTTTGCCGCTCTTTAAGACGGGGCTTTTCCATTCGGGCATATTCACGGCGTTCGGGTAAAACTGCGTTTCGAGACAGAAACCCGAGCGTTTTTTATAAACAGACTTGCCTTCTTCTCCGCACAAAAAGTTGCCCGAATAAAACTGTACGCCCGACATATCGGTATATAAATCCATCACGACGCCCGTTTTTTCGGAAAACGCCGTGGCAAAGTGTCTGTCGGCAATACAGAAATTATGGTCGTAACCGCCCGCGATTTTAAGCTGTTCGTCGTCCGCATTCAAATCTCTGCCGATTGCCTTCGGAGAGGTAAAATCGAACGGCGTGCCGAAAACGCTGCGCTCCTCGCCCGTCGGGATAAGATTTTTATCTACGGGCAAAAATTTATCCGCGCGGATGGTCAGCACGTTGTCGCAAATATCGCCGTCAGCCTCGCCGCTCAAATTAAAATAGCCGTGATTCGTGGGGCTGAACACGGTGTCGCCGTGCGATTCGGCGTAATATTCGATTATCAAAGCATCGCCATTAACGGTATACTTCACGGTAAAATACAGCGTCGCGGGGAAATTCTCTTCTCCGTCCGCAGAGACGTACGAAAGCATAAGGCTGTTTCCGAAGGTTTTTGCGGAAAATAACTTTTTATCGAACCCCTCTTTGCCGCCGTGCAACGTGTTTTCGCCGTCGTTTTTATAAAGCTCGTACTTTTTCCCGCCGAGCGCGAACGAGCCGCCGCCGATACGATTCGCATATCTTCCAATGGTCGCGCCTATATAACCGCCGATTCCCGAAGCGTTTTTCGCACCGAGCGCGACGTCCGTCACTCCGCCGTCTTTGTTTTTAACTTTCAGCGCGACGAGCGTTGCGCCTTTATCTATAATTTCCGCGGTTATACCGCCCGTTATCGTGTATTTATAAACGTTCTGCCCGTTTACCGTATCGAACAATTCTTTCGTTATCATAAGTAATTTTCTCCGTAAACTCTATATTTCAGGTTGTTTTTCTATCGTCGCCGCCGCCCGACATCGTAGTCCGCCGCCGAGCGCCGTCGCAAAGTTTAAATCTCTCTTAACTTTTTGATAATCGCCGCGCGGTCGGGTTCCTTAAAAACCGTGCTTCCCGCGACGAGGACGTTCGCGCCGAATTTCTTCACTTCGGGCGCGTTTTCAAGGTTTATGCCGCCGTCGATTTCGAGGTCTATCGGCTTTTCGGTTTTTCTTATAAGCTCCGCCGTTTCCGCTATTTTAGGAAGAACCTCGCGAATGAACGATTGCCCGCCGAACCCCGGGAAAACGCTCATCAGAAGCACCATATCGCAGTCCTCGATAACGTCCTTTATCGCCGCAACGGGAGTATCGGGGTTGATGACCGCGCCGCATTTCGCGCCCGTTTCTTTTATCGCGCGGAGGGTGCCCTTAAGCCGCTCTTTACACGCCTCGTAATGCACGGTGATTATATCCGCGCCCGCTTTTCTGAACCTTTCGATATACTTCCACGGCTCTACTATCATCAGATGCGCGTCGAAAATCGCGTTGGTGTATTTCCTCGAATCCGCGATAAGCTTTATTCCGAAGGTAATATTATTGACGAACACACCGTCCATCACGTCGAGGTGCAGAAGGTCCGCGCCGCTCTCCGCGGTAAGCTTCGTCTCTTCCCCAAAGCGGGAAAAGTCTGCCGACAGCATCGACGGCGCGATTTTTATCTCTTTAACGTTCATAACCCGTTCTCCTTTCTTTAAGTTCTTTATAAATATTTACGTACCTTTCGTACCGTCCGCGGGAAAGCTCGCCCGAAGAGACCCTTGCTTTTACCGCGCAATCGGGTTCCGCCGTGTGCGTACAACCGCGGAATTTACACCCTCCCGCCGCCGCAGAAAATTCGGGATAATAATCTTTGAGCTCTTCCGCGCTTACCCCTGCGTCTATCGCCGCAAACCCCGGCGTGTCCGCAAGCATAATTTCGTTGTTTTCCTTTCCGCATTCGGTCGCTACGCCTTGCACGTCCGCCGTGCCGAAATAAATTTCCGAATACGCGGTCGTCTGTTTGCCGCGCATAATCTTTTCGCTGTAATCGCCCGTTTTTAGGTTTAAGCCCAGCACGGCGTTGACGACGGACGTCTTTCCAGCCGCGGAATTGCCCGCAAGCACGGTGAATTTGCCTTTAAGAAGCTTTATAAGCTCCGCTTTTCCCTCGCCCGTTTTTGCGGAAAATGACAAAACTTCTATCCCCGCGTCCGAATATTCTTTGCGGAGAAAATCGAAAAGAGACGCGTCCTCGTCAGACTTGTTTGCGACTATCGCGACGGGTACGCCCGCTTTATCGGCGTTCACCAGAATTTTATCCACCGTATAAAGATCGGGGCGCGGAATCGGCGAAACGACCGCAAGTATCAGCTCCGCGTTGGCTACGCGAGGACGAAGAAGCAGGCTTTTCCGCTTTTCCGCCCGCTCGATAACTCCGCCCTGCGCGGTAACGGAAAACTCGACGAAATCGCCTATCGCAACACCGCCGTTTCTCTTGACGTTCCCCCTCGCGCCGCAACGAAAAGTTTTTCCGTCCGCGCGAACGGTGAATCCGTCCGTGTCCGCTCTCGTAATGATTCCGCGCAAAATTGTTTCTCCCTTTTTTAAAGCGAATTTTTACCGCCCGTTTTCTTTGTCTTTCTCGGAAAGCTCTTCTAAATATCTTCTCCGGAGCTGTCCGCACGCGCCGTCTATATCCTCGCCCATTCTGCGGCGAAGAGTCGCCGACAAACCGCCTTTCGTCAAAAGCCCCAAAAACCTGTAAGCTTCCTTTTCCGAACCGCCTTTAAGCGTTCTTTCCTTAACCTCGTTAAGCCTTATAAGGTTGACGTGGCAGGGCTTTCCGCGAAGAAGCCCGACAAGCCCTTCCGCGTGGCGCGCGTCGTCGTTTTCGCCCTTTATGAGAACGTACTCGAATATGTATCGTCTACCCGTTTTATCGAAATAATTAGCGCACGCCTTTAAGATTTCCGCTATCGAATAGCTTTTTGCGACGGGCATGATTTTCTTTCTTTCCTCGTCGAACGCGGCGTGGAGCGACACCGTGAGGTTGACGGGCAAGCCTTCTTCCGCAAGTTCGTACATTTTGGGAACAAGTCCCGAAGTCGAAAGGCTCACGTTCCGAGGGCTTACGTTAAGCCCCTCTTCCGAAGAGAGAAGCCGCAAAAATCTCACTACCTCGTCGTAATTATCGAGCGGCTCTCCGCTTCCCATAAGCACGACGTTTATGATTTTGCGTTTATCGCCGAGTCCGCCGCCGAGGTACGCGTTTGCCGCGACGACTTCGCCGAGAATTTCTTCCGCTTTAAGGTTTCTGATAAGTCCGTTTAGTCCCGAAGCGCAAAAAGCGCACCCCATTCTGCACCCCACCTGCGTGGAAACGCAAAGCGTCGCGCCGTATTTATAGCGCATTAAAACGCCCTCTATCACCTCGTTGTCGGGGAGTTTGAACAAAAATTTTTCGGTGCCGTCCGCGCTTTTAAGGCTTTTGATTATTTTAGTCGGCTGATCGATATACTCCGCCGAAAGCCTCTCGCGGAGAGAAAGCGAAAGCTCGGTCATCTCCGAAAACGAAAGCCCCGCCCAGAGCGATTTTACGATCTGCCCCGCGCGGAATTTCTTTTCTCCCATAGCGGTCATTAAGTTTTCCGTTTCCGCGCGGCTTTTGCCGAGCAATATCGTCTTTTCCATTTGTTTTCCTTTTACCCGCGTTTGAGGAATTTTGCGACGAAAAACCCGAGTCCGCCCGAAATATCGGGAAGAAAGGCGTTCGCCCCGTCCTTATCCTCGTGCGGGAGCGGCGAATTTATCGGAACGAGCGTAAAATCCGCGTTCTCTTCTAAAAATCTTTTCACCTGATCGGCGTTTTCCTCTTTCAATATCGAACAGGTGGAATAATAGAGGTACCCGCCCTTTTTGACGTATCCCGCCGCCGCGTTAAGTATCGCGCGCTGAATTTCGACAAGCTCTTTAACGCTCTCCTCGGTGCGGTGAAGCTTGATGTCGGGATCGTCGTTTATTACTCCCGTCCCCGAACAGGGTGCGTCGCAAAGCACCGCGTCGAAGCTTTCTTTAAGTTCGGGCTTAAATACCGTGGAATCCCAAACCTCCGCCGAGATATTCTCGCGCTTCATACGAGTTTTATAGGCGTTTATCAGCTCCACCCGATGCGGATGAATATCGAACGCCGTAACGAAGCCGCATTTATACGAAAGCCGAACGCTTTTTCCGCCAGGGGCGGCGCAGCAATCGAGAAGCTTTCCGCACGGCTCTATCGCCTCGCAGATAGCAACCGACGGAAGCGCCTGATATGTATAAATTCCTTTGTCGTAATCGGCGTTACGAACGAAGTTTTTGACGAGGAACACGCCCTCGAACGGAGTTTTTTCGTATTCTTTGCCGAGATTTTTAAGATATTCCTCGCCGTCCGCGCCGTAAAAAACAAGACAGGTTTTGCCGTTTTCCGCCGCGAAAAGCCTTTCCGCGCGAGCCGCGCCGTATTCCTCTACCACCGCCTTCACGAGAAAAAGCGGATAGGAATATTTTACGGAAATTCTTTCCTCCGCGTCTTCGGGAAGGGGAATTTCGGTCGTGAAATATTTTCTTAAAAAGGCGTTGACAAAGCCCGAAGCCCCGCCCTTGCCCATTTTTTTGACGAGTTCTACCGCCGCGTCCGCCACGGCGTACGGCTTTTTGCCGAGGTAACGAAAGGCGTACATAGCGATTTTAAGCACCAGCCTTACCGCCGCCTTCGGGGTTTTGGGCGCGAAATATTTTATCGCGTAAGAAAGCTCTATGTCCTTATCGAGAACGCCGTAAGAAAGCTTGGTCGTGAACGCGCGGTTTTTCTCTTCTATATCCGTCGAATTCAGCGCGGCTTTAAGATACGCGCCCTCGCCGTAAACCTTATAGAGAATACGGTAGCTGTCGTAAAAAGCGTTTATCATCTGCCAAGCACCGCGCCGATTTTAACGGGGTTGCCGCGAAGGAAATCGGCGATTTCCATAGCTTTTCCGCCCGCTTTCTGCAAGATAAGCAGTTCGACCGCGCCTTCTTTAGCTCTTACGACGAGCGTTTTATCGGCTTTCACGACCTCTCCCGCAGAAAATTTTTTAAGCTCCGATTCTTGTAAAGTCGCGGGGCGCGCGCGGTAAATTTTCAAAGGCTCGCCCGAAAGCAGCGTATGGCACACGGGCGAAGGATTGAACGCGCGGATTTTGTTCACGACGTTTTTCGCGGTATCGTTAAAGTCTATAAACGCCGCCGACTTGTCTATCATGCCCGTTTTCGTGGCTTTCGTCTCGTCCTGCGGAGTGAATTTCGCTCTCCCCTCCGCGACTTCTTGCACGGCTTTTACGATAAGCTCCGCGCCGAGTACCGAAAGACGGTTAAAAAGCTCGCCCGCGGTCTCCTCCGCGCCGATTTCAAGCTTTTCCGCCATAAGAATATCGCCCGTATCCACGCCGACGTCGGTGCGCATTATCGTTATTCCCGTTTCGGTCTCGCCGTTTAAAATCGCCGTCTGCACGGGCGACGCGCCGCGATATGCGGGGAGCAGAGAACCGTGGATATTAAGAGTGCCGAGCGGCGGAATATCCAGAAGTTCTTTGGATAAAATCTGCCCGAACGCGCAGGTTATCATAAGGTCGGGCGCAAGGCGTTTTATATCGTCCACGCCCTCCGCGCGGATTTTGTCGTACTGAAAAACGGGTATACCGAGTTCTTCCGCCGCGAGTTTTACGGGCGGAGCGGTCAGCACCTTTTTTCTGCCGACGGGTTTATCTTTATTGCAAACGACCGCGATAATATCGGCGCCGTCAGTTTTTGCAAGTTTTTGAAGGGGCAACACCGCAAAGAGAGGCGTGCCGAGGTATACTATTTTCAATATTCGTCCTCTCCGATGTATTTCGCCTTGTCTAAATATATTATTCCGTCGAGATGATCGTATTCGTGGCAGAACGCGCGCGCGGTAAAGCCCACAACCGTTACGGTGAACGGTTTTCCGAATCTGTCCTGCGCCTTTACGGTTACTTTCATGGGTCTTTCAACCGTGCCTTTTCTGCCGCGCACGGAAAGGCATGCCTCTTCCCCTACCTGTCTGCCTTTAGCGGAAACGATAACGGGGTTTATGCACTCATAGTATTCGCCGTCTGTCATGACGATAAATATGCGGCGAAGCACGCCGACCTGCGGCGCGGCAAGTCCCGCTCCCTCCGCCTTGATAAGAGTTTCTTTCATATCGTCTAAAAGCTGATGAGTTTTCGCGCCGAAGTCCGTTACTTCAAAGCATTTTTTTCTTAAGGTCTCGTCGCCGAGTTGAATTATGTTTCTTAAAGCCATTTTTGCTCCTTTGTTATGTGTTTAAAGTGTTTTGCGCCGTTTTATACGAGCCGACCGTTTTTGTAAACCGAAAGTGAATTTTTTTCCGTTACCGTTGTACCTATTACAATATACTGAAAAATATCTGTTTTTTTGTTTTTATGCGAGAAGGGGACAACTGTTTTCCGCTACGTTTGTGCTTCGTAGCGCAGCGGAGAAGTATCCGTTTTCCCCTTCTCGCCTCTTCCCCTTTCCGAAAACTCCTCAAATCCCCGCGTTACTGTTCGCGCATACCTCTTACTCTCTTTGCCCCTTATTCTTTAAGGGGCAGACAAGCTTTTGACCGACGAAAATGCGCAATGAAACTTCACTCAACGACGGAGAGTGGTATAAATTGTCTCGGCAGGCGACCAAACCCGACGAGCGTGTATAATAACGTGCCTGAACGCGAAGAATCGTTCGGATTGCGGTAGCTGGCAAGCGAGACCGCCGGGAGTGTATTTTTATAGGGTTCCCAAAAAATATTTATCTATAAAGATTTTTTGGGAAGAGGAGCGACCTGCCACAAAGCGCAAAAAATATACGAAGCATATTTTTTGCGCCACAAGGCTGTGTCGCGACGAAGTACACGACCAAGGCGAGCGAATGCACGCAGCCGCAAGACGGGCGGTTATGCGCGTTCAGGAGAGGTTGGAGGGGTTTACCTCTATATAAGCACTAACCCCCTTCCCCTTTAATCGTTCCGTAATATCTGCCGAACGGTCTTTTATAGAATTATCTTTATCGGTTATCCGCATCAAAATCTGATAGCGGAATTTATTTTGCAGTTTCTTTAACGGGGCTTTCATACAGCCGAGGAAGGCGAATTTCGCCCTTTCCGCCTTATAAATCGCGAATATTTCCGAATAAATATTTTTTACGACGAGAACGGCGGCTTCCTCTTCCTCGCTGAAAACGACTATCCGCACGATCTCGGTAAACGGCGGAAAGCCCGTCGCCTTTCGCACCGATATTTCATGATTGAAAAAGCCCTCGTAATCGTAGTTTATCGCGCGGCGAAGCACCGCGTTTTCGGGCGAATAGGTTTGCAAAACGACCTTACCCGCGACTTCCGCTCTGCCGCACCTGCCCGCAACCTGCGTGATGAGCTGAAAAGTCCTTTCGCTCGCCCGATAGTCGGAAAAGTGCAGGCTTGCGTCCGCGTCCAGAATCCCCACGAGCGTTACCATCGGAAAATCGTGACCTTTCGCTATCATCTGCGTGCCGACAAGAATATCCGCCTTTCTCGCCGCGAATTCGGAAAGAATTTTGAAATGCCCTTCCTTCGTCGCGGTAGTGTCTCTGTCCATTCTTAAAATCCGCGCGGACGGGAACAATTTTTGAAGCTCTATCACCGCGCGTTCCGTTCCGTACCCGCCGAAACGGATAAACGGACTTCCGCACTCGGTGCAGGCGGTTATCATTTTGTATTTCGCGCCGCAATAGTGGCAAAGTAGCGATTCGTCCTCTTTATGATATGTAAGAGAAACGTCGCAGGAATCGCACTTTTGAACGTGTCCGCATTCGGTGCAGATAACCGAGCGCGAATATCCGCGCTGGTTAAGGAATATCATCGCCTGCTCGCCCGCTTTAAGACACCGTTCGAGCTCTGCTTTCAGCGCGGCGGAAAACGGCGTGTTGTTGCCCCTTCTCACTTCTCCGCGCATATCCGCGATTTCCACGTCGGGAAGCGGTTTTTTGTTTATTCTGTCCTCGAGCCTTGCAAGGTTATACTCGCCTTCCGTCGCTTTTAAATAGCTTTCCACGCTCGGCGTCGCGCTGCCGAGAACGAGTCTCGCTCCCCAAGCCGACGCTCTGCGTTCTGCAATTTCCGCAGTCGTATACCTCGGCGCGGATTCGCTCGTATAGCTCCCGTCGTGTTCTTCGTCTATAACTATAATTCCTATATTTTCGAGCGGAGCGAAAATCGCGCTCCTCGCGCCGATCGCTATCACCGCTTCGCCCGTGCGGAGTCTCCACCACTCGTCGAACCGTTCGCCTGCGGAAAGTCCGCTGTGCATAATCGCCGCCGCTTTACCGAACCTCGCGCGGAGCTTGCCGAGCATCTGCGGAGTCAACGAAATTTCGGGAACGAGCATTATCGCCGTTTTCCCGCGGCGAATGGCGCGGCTTATCAGCTCTAAATAAACTTCCGTTTTCCCCGAACCCGTCACGCCGAAAAGAAGAGTAGTCGTTTTTTCGCCGTTTTCGACCGTTTCCACCGCCGCGAGCTGTTTTTCGGTTAAATTCACCTCGCGGTTTTCGCCTCCGAGCGACTTATACGGGGAACGGAAAAATTTTTCTTCCGATATATTTACAGAACCCTTTTTTACGAGCGCGTTAAGCGCGGAGGCTCCGAAAAGCTCCGCAAGCCTCGCCGTTTCGGTCTTTCCGTTTTCGGCAAGATAATAAAGGAGGTCTCTTTGTTTAGTCGCGCCCTTTCGTAGCGTCGCCGCTTCCTCGTCGGCGTTTAAGCCCGCGGCAAGTTCCGCTACCCGAACGAACCGTTCCTTCACCCTGCCCCTACGCATTTCGACGGGCAGAAACAGCCTTAAAGCCGCCGCGCGCGTAACGTAGCAACGGCGTTTCACGAATTCGGAAAGCGCAAGCGTTTCTTCGGTGAGCGCGGGGATTTCCTCTAAAACGCGGATGACGGACTTGATTTTTTCGGGCGGAAATTCCGATGTTTCGGAAATTCCTATCACGAAGCCCTCTACCGAATATCTCCCGAAAGGAACGAGAACGCGGCTGCCGAGCTTAACCTTGCAGCCACTTGAAAAAGAATATTCAAAAATTCTGTCCACGTCCGCGTGCGAAATATCGACGATAACCTGACAAAACACTCCGTTTTTCTCTCCGTTCTTTCGTTATTCGTTCGGTAAAATTTCTCGAAAAGCTCAAGTTGCGCCGTCCCGAGAAAACCGTAAATTCACCCCGAAAAAGCAAAAAAGCGCGTCCACACGAAATGAACGCGCCGCTTTTTTAGTCGTCGGAAGCGATAAGCTTTCCGTCGTAAATTTCCTGCGCGGCGACCGACAAAGGCTTTTCGCCGTTCGGAAGCTCGGTAAGTCCCTGATTCTGCGCGGATTCCATAATCTGTCTTGCGCGTTTGCTTGCAAGAACGCAGAGCGCGTATTTAGACCCGACCTTTTCCGCAAGATCGTCGATAGGCGGTTTATGTATCATATACTTTTCTCTCCTTTCGGCGCGGTCTGATTTTAGTTTAAGGCGTTTTGCCCGATGCCGTGCCGCTTGTGTATTTCAAATTGTATTTTTTTGCTTGATTTACTTATTCGTCTCTTCGTCGATTATTCTCATCACTTCGCTTATCGTCGTTTCCAAATCGTCGTTCACGACCGAATAATCGTACTCGGGGGCTTTTCCCAGCTCGTATTTTATGCGTTCCATACGAAGCTCTATCTGCTCTTCGCTTTCGGTGTTCCGCATTTTAAGGCGATGGCGAACCTCCTCTATACTCGGCGGGACCACCATAATAAGCACCGTTTCCCCGTCGTGCGCGCGGCGAACGTTCAGCCCGCCGTTCACGTCTATTTCGAGAAGAACGGATTTATTTTTAAGACAATCGTTCACGAAGTCCTTGGGCGTGCCGTAAAAGTTGCCGAAATGCTCGGAATACTCTAAAAAGCCGCCGTCCGCAATCTTTTTTTCAAATGCCGAGCGAGTGATGAAAAAGTATTCCCGTCCGTCCTTTTCCCCCTCTCTCGGCGCGCGCGTCGTGCAGGAAACCGACAAAACGGTATCGGCGCGGCGACGAATGATTTCTTTCGCTATCGTTCCCTTGCCCACGCCCGAAGGTCCCGAAAGCACTACGAGGATATTTCTCATACTACTCTAAATTCTGAACCTGTTCTCTGACTTTTTCTATTTCGTTTTTCAAGGATAGCGCGTAAGCCGTCACTTCTTTGTCGTTGGACTTTGAACAAACGGTATTCGCTTCTCTGTTGAATTCCTGCATCAGAAAGTCGAGCTTTTTGCCCGCTCTTTCCTGCTTTATAATGCTCTTGAACTGCTCTATGTGCGAATCGAGACGGGTAAGCTCTTCGGTAATGTCCGACCTGTCCACGAAAAACGCGACCTCGGAAAGAAGTCTCGCCTCATCATAGCCGACGCCGGCGAGCGTTTCTTCTATACGCGCGCGGAGCTTTTCCGCATAGTCTTTAGAAACCATCGGCGCGCGTTCTCTTATCGCCCAGACGGTGTTTTTTATCGTTTCCATACGGGAAAGCATATCCGAAACGAGCTTTTCACCCTCTGCAAGGCGCATTTCGTTAAATTTTTCGAGAGCGATTTTAAGGGTTTTTATCGTCGCTTCTTCAAGGTTTTCCGCGTCGAGAGAAGATTCGTCCGCGATGACGTCCGGCAATCTCATAAGCGCGGACACCGTGCAGTCGTTGACCGCGCCCGTCGCTTCCGCAATTTTTTTCGCCGCGGCGAAATATTCTGCGGCTTTCTCGCAGTTTACCGAGATTTCGCCCTGCGCCGCGCCCGTTTCTTTATAGTTTATAAACAGCTCTATTCTTCCGCGTGATATATAGTCCTGAACGGTTTTGCGGAGCTTATCCTCTATCGCGAAAAACGCGCGGGGCGTTTTTGCGTTAAAGTCGAAGTTACGGTTATTCACCGACTTTATCTCCACGGTAAGGCTCACGCCGCCCTCGGCGTATTCCGCTTTACCGTAACCCGTCATACTATACATACAGCTCTCTCCTTGGTATTTAAATTATTTTACCACAGCTACGAAAATTTTTCAACCTTTTAGCGGCTATCTTTTATCTTTTCGGCGTGTTTTTTTCCTTCTTCGGCAAAATACGACTGCCCTTTCCGCCGTCACTTTCCGATTATGGCGTTAAAATCCTCTTCGCTTATAACCCGAATACCCAAGGCACCGGCTTTATCGAGCTTGCTGCCCGCGGACTCGCCCGCCAAAACGAGCGTGGTGTTTTTAGAAACCGAGCCGACTACCTTACCGCCCTCTTTTTCGATAATTTCCGCCGCCTCTTCTCTTTTATAACCCGCAAGAGTACCCGTCAGCACGACCTTTTCTCCCGCGAAAACGCCGCCCGTTTTATCGCCGCCCTCGAACGCTTCCACAATAAAGCCGAGAGATAAAAGCGCGTTTATTTCGTTTACGTTTTCTTCGTTTTGAAAGTACGAAACGATACATTCCGCCACGACTTCGCCCACGTCGTTCATTGCGACCAGCTCTTCCTTTTTCGCCGCGATAAAAGCGGAAAGAGTTTTAAAGCGCGCGGCTAAATCCTTCGCCGTTTTTTTACCGACGTTATCTATCCCGAGCGCGAAAATAAAGTTCGCGAGCGGCACTTTTTTGCTTTTCTCTATCGCCGCGATGAGATTACCCGTCTTTAAGTCCTTAAACCCTTCGAGCTTTCTTAAATCCTCCGCGGTCAAGCGGTAAAGATCGGAAAACTTCTCCACGCGCAGTTCTTTTAATAAAAGCGCCGCCGTTTCCTGCGAGAAGCCTTCGACGTTCACGCCGCCCTTGCTTGCAAAGTTCGTCAGGCTTGCGATAACGCGCGGCGGACATTCCTCGTTCGGGCAGAAAAGGTTCGCGCCGATTTCCTCGAGCTTCGCTTTGCACGCGGGGCAAAATTCGGGCTTTTCGACCTCTTTGCAGTCGTCAAAAACCTCCGTAGTGCCGAGGATTTCAGGAATAACCTCGTTACTGCGGCGGATAAGCACCCGCGCGCCGATTTTAATTTTCTTTCTTAAAATATCGCCGTAATTGTTTAAGGTTGCCTTTCCGACCGTCGCGCCGCCGAGCTCCACCGGTTCGACGATACCGAGCGGGGTGAGCTTGCCCGTTCTTCCCACCTGCCAGCGCACTTCTTTTAAGATAGTGGAAATTTCTTCCGCCTCGAACTTAAAGGCTATCGCCCAGCGCGGGAATTTATCGGTATATCCCATTTCCTTGCGGCGGGCGAAATCGTTGACCTTCACGACCGCGCCGTCCGTTAAAATATCCAGCGTTTTGCGGCTTTCTTTTATCTCCGCGATTGCGGAAAGCACTTCTTTAAGCCCTTTGCACACCCTTAAAAACGGGTGTACCTTAAAGCCCTCTTTTTTCAAAAACTCCACGCACTCCGTCTGCGAGGTAAACACGCGCTCCGAAGAATAGTTCACGTTGTAGAACAATATTTCGACCTTGCGCTTTGCGGTCACCGTCGGATCTAAATTACGCACCGCGCCCGCCGCCGCGTTTCTCGCGTTTTTCAAGGGTTCTGCCGCCGTTTCGTTGTATTTTTCGAGGTTAGATAGTTTAATAACCGCTTCGCCCTGCACCTCTAAAACGCCTTTAAGGGATATGGTCATAGGGAAGCTTTTCACCGTCATTATCTGCGCGGTGACGTCCTCTCCCTCGATGCCGTTGCCGCGAGTGGTGGCGCGAACGAAACGCCCGTCCTCGTACGTTAAACACATGGTAAGCCCGTCGAATTTATATTCCACGGTATACTCGGCGTCGCCCGTTTCGTCTATCCTTCTATCGAAGGCGATAAGCTCTTCTTCGGTGGTGGCTTTATCGAGCGAATACAGCCGTTCTATATGCTTATGCTTTTTGAACGCGGAAACGGGTTCGCCGCCCACCCTTCTCGTGGGGGAATCGAACAAAACCGTGCCGCTTTCCTTTTCGAGCCGTACGAGTTCGTCGTATTTATCGTCGTATTCCTTATCGGAAACGGTCGGATTATCGAGAACGTAGTATTCGTAAGCATATTTATTGAGAACGTCCACGAGGTCTCTCATTCTTTTTTCGGTATCCATTATGCACCCCTATCCTATAATTTCGAGCGGGGCGTATTTTACGGACAACGCCTTTATCCCCACGCCCTTAAACGCAACGTTGATTATCATATTATCCCCGCCGCCTTTCACCTCTATAACCGTCCCTTCGCCGAATTTCGCGTGGCGCACTTTTACGCCCGTTGTATACCCCGCAAACGACGCGGGCTTGTTCTGCGCTTTGGGTTTATTCCCTTCTAAAAAGCTTTTCGCGTACGAAGAAGAATACCCCGTCTGACGGGTTATGTCCCTTTCTTCGGTATCGCCGTAAGAAGAGTACGCCGCGCGCCGCGGATAACCGCCCGCCCCGTAGCCGCTCTCTTCCGCAGACTTTTTCTCGGGCGCGGGAGCGCTCGGCGCAAGATAGTCTTTGACCTCTACCAAAAAGCGCGAAGCCGTCATATACTCTCTGTTTCCGTACATATACCTGCTCATTGCGCGGGTAAGGTACAATCTCTCTTCCGCACGAGTTATCGCGACGTATAAAAGCCTTCTTTCCTCTTCCAGCTCGTCGCCGCCGTCCGAGCTTCTCGAAATGGGCAGAATTTTCTCGTCGAGCCCCGCCACGAAAACCACTCTGTACTCAAGCCCTTTCGCCGCGTGAATGGTGGCGATAGTCACCGCGTCGTCGGTGTTCATATCGTCGGTGTCCGAACTTAACGTCATAGAATTAAGATAGTCCGCGACGGTGGAATTCGGATTGTCCTTATAAAACTGTATGGCGGTATTCTTCAATTCGGAAATGTTATAAAGCTTATTGGTGTTCTCCTCGGTTTTTTCCGAAAACTGCTCGCTAAAACCCGTCACGGTTATTACGTATTCTATAACGTCCGCGGCGATATGCTCTTCGGCATAGTCGCGGAAAGTACAAAGCAGCTGTGCAAAATTAAACAGCTTGTTTCTTGCCGACGCCCCGACGCCCGAAATATTCCCCCCTCTCGCCGCCTCGAACATAGATTTGCCGTTTGCCGCGGCGTATTCGCGAAGCTCGGTCAAAGACTTCGCCCCGATTCCTCTTTTCGGCGCGCCCGAAGCCCTTATGAACGACTCGTCGTCCGCGGGGTTTACGATGACTTTGAGGTAGCTCAAAAGGTCCTTTATTTCCTTCCTTTCAAAAAAGCGAAAACCGCCGAAAATCCTGTGCGGCACGCCGTACTTGGTAAATTCCTGCTCGAACGCGCGCGATAATGCATTGACCCGCATAAACACGGCGAAGTCCTTGTATTTAAGGTCCGCGTTCCTTGCCATAAGGTTTTTTATCTGCATTGCGGCGTAGGTCGCTTCGTTGTTCTCGTCGGTGCCGACGAAACACTCTATCCTCGCGCCGTCGGGATTTTCCGTCCAAAGTTCCTTGTCGCGCCTGCCCGTGTTATGCGCGATGACGCGGTTTGCAAGCCCTAAAATCTTTTTGGTCGAGCGGTAATTCCTTTCTAACTTATACACCTTCGCGCCCGCGAACAACGTCTCGAAAGAAAGTATGTTTTCTACCTTCGCTCCGCGCCAGCCGTAAATGCTTTGGTCGTCGTCGCCCACGGCGAAAAAGTTTTTATGATACGAGGAAATCCTTTTCGCTATCTCGAATTGCACTCTGTTCGTGTCCTGAAACTCGTCGATGTGGACGTACAAAAATTTCTGCGCGTAATAGTCGGCGATTTCGGGCTTTTCGGTAAATAATTCGTGCGTTTTCAAAAGTATATCGTCGAAGTCGAGGGCGTTTGAACGGCGCAGCTCGTTTTCGTAAGCTTCGTAGGCGGAGCAAATATCCCGCGCGTTTTTCATTTCCTTGTTCGCCTCGAAGAATTCCGCAGGGCTTTGCGCCTCGTTTTTCGCGTTGGACACGCAAAACTTGACCGTCTTAAAGAGCTTGTCCGCGTCCAGCCCCTTTTCCTCGAACACGCGTTTTAACACCTTGTCCTTATCCGTCTCGTCGTATATTGTGAAATTCCTGTCGTAGCCTATTTTATCTATATCGCGGCGGAGAATTCTCACGCACATGCTGTGAATCGTAGAAACCCACATCTCGCTCGCGTCCCCTATCATCGCGGAAAGTCTTTCTTTCATCTCGCCCGCGGCTTTATTGGTAAAGGTTATAGCCATAATCCGCGAGGCGGGAACGTTCTTTTCCAAAACGAGATACGCTATACGGGTAGTGAGAACGCGCGTTTTGCCGCTCCCCGCGCCAGCAATGACCAGCACCGCGCCCTCGGTATCTAAAACCGGCTTTATCTGCTCTTCGTTAAGCTTGTCGAGTAAGTCTTTGATGTTTTCCATAACGGATACATTGTATCATACCGAAAGCTTTTTTACAAGCAAAGAGCGGGATTTTACGGCGAAGATTTCTTCTCGTCGCCCGTCCCGCTCTTTTTTCTTTTTACCGCTACCTTATACCCTCGCGTCGGGTGCGAAATACACCTTGTCGCCGAAAAATTCTTTTAAGTAAAATTCGTCCTCGCCCGCTATTGCGTCCGACAGCTCCACCTCGCCGCCGCCCGACAAAAGAACCTCGCGCGTAAGCTCCGCTCCCTCTCCGCCGAGAAGCGCGCGCCGTTTAAGTACCCGATAGTGCGCGTCGTACACCCTTCCGCCCGAGACGTATACCCGTTTTTTCCTATCCTCTATCATATACGATATAAATTCCTTTAATTGTGCGTTTATAAAGACTTTCGGCATATAGTCCGCCACGTCCTGCCACTTTTTCCTAAGCGGCGCGAGGCGGAAGTTATAAGTGCCGTCGAGCGCGATTTCGCCCTCCTCAAAATATCTTTTATACGCGTACCTCTTATCGTCCTCTAAATCCGCCGCGATAAGCCCCGCGAAGAGTATTTCGGTCTCCACCGCGGAAAGCCCCGAAACGAGGAGCTTTTCCTTAAAAAAGTCGTACTTATATTTTACCGCGGCAATCTCCGCCGCCTTGTCGCAAATCTCCGCGCGCACGATTTCGCGAAGCTCGTCGGGACAGCTTACGGCAAGCCGCGCGCGCCCGTCAACGACGCTGTAACTCGCAGTGCACCTCGCGTGCGAAAACAGTTCCGAAAGCGTGGATTGAATATATAAAACGCTGCTTTCCTCGGCGACGTTTTCGGTTATCACGATAACTTCCATACCCTTATAGTTTACGCTTCCCTCTCGATTTTATTTACCGAAATTCTCTTTCTCATTCCGCTTTTTGCGCTGTTTTTGTCGTTTTTAGAATTTTTAACGGTCTCGCCGAACATAAGCCTGTAAACCGCCTTATAACTTTCGGACGCGACAATCACCGTAAACGCCGCGCCGACGCATCTTATCCACAAAGCAACGGGCATCGGCGTTACCCCGAACGCCTTGTAGCATACGCTCACGATAAAAACGTGTATCACGAACACCCCGATAAACGTCCATACCATAACCTTGTTCTTGCCGACGTTTTTAAGTATTCCGTCCCTTCCGAGCTCTCGGCAATTAAAGGCGTTAAAGAGCTGAAACAGCACGAACAGGGTAAAAACAGCCGCGCTTTTCGCGTTCCCCGCGCCGAGAAAGTCGGTTAAGTATTCCGCTATCATAACGCAGGCGATAAAAGTTCCCGTCGCGAGTATTCTTAAAAATGTCTTTACGCTCACTATCCCGTCGCCTCTTTTTATCGGCTTGTTTTTCATAAGCGCGTCGCCTGCGGATTCGAGTCCCAAAGTCAGCGCGGGCGGTCCGTCCATTATAACGTTTATCCAAAGCAGTTCTATCGCGTTAAAGGGCGGCGCAAGCCCTAACGCGGCGCACACCGTCACGAATAGTAACGCCGACAAATTGACCGAAAGCTGAAAGAGAATAAACCGCTGCAAATTTCTGTACACGTTCCGCCCGAACGCCACCGCCTTCACTATCGTGGAAAACCCGTCGTCTAAGAGTATCACGTCGGCGGCTTCTTTGGTTATTTCGCTTCCCGAAACTCCCATCGCTATCCCCACGTCCGCGCGGCGAACGGCGGGCGCGTCGTTTATCCCGTCGCCCGTCACCGCGACTACTTCGCCCGATTCCTTTAAAAGCCTTACGATTCTCGATTTTATAATCGGCGTGCTTCTCGCGACGACCGTTATTTCGGAAAGCATTTTTTTGAGCGTCTCGTCGTCCGCTTTTTCTATATCCGCCGCGTTCGCAACCTCGGAAAAAGACTTTGCGATCCCTATTTCCCTTGCCACGGCGAAGGCGGTTTTCGCGCTGTCGCCCGTCAGCATTTTTACCTTTATTCCCGCCGCGAAGCATTTTTTTACCGAAGCCTTTACGTCCTCGCGTATCGGATCTTCGAGGACGGCAAAGCCGTCGTACGAGAACCCGTCGAGGTGGTTTTGCGCGTCTTCCTCCTCCGCGTCTTTATGGGCAAAACATATTATCCTCGCCGCCTTTTTCATATAGCCGTCGATTTCGGAAAACAACCTTTTTCTTTCGTTCTCCGAAAGGTCGCACGTAAAAAGCACTTTTTCGGGCGCGCCTTTAATGTAAGTCCTCGCGCCTATCGCCGTTTTGACCGTAGTCGTCATGTACTTGTTTTCCGAAGAAAACGGCGTGCGGTATAGAATTTTATATCCTTTGCGAAACTCCTCTGCGTCGAAACGCTTTGATTTCTTCCCCGCCGCCGCAAGAAGCGCGCACTCCGTACCGCTTCCGACGTACCGCGTTTTTTTGCCGCTTGCCGCGAGCCGCGCGGTGGAATTCAAAACAAAGTTTTCGCACAAAACGTCGGTTTGCATTCTTTTGTCGTCGGTGCGGTTTTCGGGAACGCAAACGGAAACGACGGTCATTTCGTTCTTCGTAAGCGTTCCGGTTTTATCAGAGCATATAACCGAAACCGCGCCCGCAGTCTCCGTTGCCGCCATCCTTTTTATCAGCGCGTTCTCCTTGGCGAGCTTTATCATATTGAGCGCGAGGGAAGCCGCGACTATCGTGGGAAGCCCCTCGGGGACCGCGGCGACTATTAAAATTATGCAGGATATGCAAAGCTCCTGAAAACTATCGAAATCGAGCGTTCCCGTGGCGGCGAGTCTGACGGCGGAAATCAATAAAACGAACACAGCCGCCGCCGCGCCCGTCGCCGTAACGATTTTACCGAGCTTGTCGAGTTTTGCGGAAAGCGGAGAACGCTCTTCTTTCTTTTTGCCGAGCTCCCCCGCGATTATCCCCATTTCCGTGCCGTCGCCGACGGCGGTAACTATCATTTTTCCGCCGCCCGTCGTGACGAACGTCCCCGCATACGCCGAATTTACCCTTTCCGCAAGCGGAGTGCCGTGCACGAGAATTTTGTCCGCGTTCTTAAACCCCGAATGGTTTTCGCCCGTCAGCGCGGATTCGTCAACGGACAGTCCGTCGCACTCTATAAGCCGCCCGTCCGCGACTATTTTATCGCCGGTTTCCAAAACGACCACGTCGCCGACGGTGAGATAGCTTTGGCTTATAAGCACCGTCTCTCCGTTTCTTATCGCCTTTACGGGGGCATCGTCGTATATCCTTTTAAGCGCGGTAAAAGCCTTTTCCGAGCTTCCCTCCATAACGAGGGTTATGGTAACCGAAAGGGCTATCGCGGCGAAAATGCCTATGCTCTCGCCAAAGTCCGCTTCGCCCGTCCTCAAAAACCTGCCGAGGCTCGTTCCGAACGCCGCGATAAAGCCGAACGCGAGAATAACGAGCATAGGCTCTTTCAGCGCGCCGAAAAGTCTTGTGAAAAATCCGCGTTTTTTCCGCTCGGAAAGCTTATTGTAGCCGTACTTTTCGACGTTCCGTTCAAGCCCTTTTTCGTCAAGACCTCTTTTTGCGCTCGTACAAAGCAGTTTCTCCGTTTCCTTTGCGCTTATGTCGTAATATTCCATTCGCCGTTCTCCCGATAATTAAAAATATGAAAACGAGGGCAAATATATGCCTTAAAGAATGGACAAACGCGCGGTTTTGTGGTAAACTATTCGCGTAAAAATAAACTATTTACGAGAAGGTTTTTTATGAACGATTTTTTTCCGATAGACATCAGGGGATATAAGACCGAGCTTCCTATCATACCGCTTCCGAGCGGCGTCAAGATAGCGTTTTTCAATCTGCACGGAAATCCGTCTATGACCGAACACTGCGGCAAAGAACTATCGAAGCTCGTCGGAGATTCGGACGTCATCATAACTGCGGAAAGCAAGGGCTTACAGCTTGCGCACGTCGTAGCGAGAGAGTGCGGTCACCCCTTTTACGCGGTGGCGAGAAAATCCAAAAAACTCTATATGGTAGACGGAATTTCTGTATCTTACGGTTCCTCGATAACCACGGGCAAAGAACAGCGGCTGTATCTGTCGAAGCACGACGCGGACCTGTTGAAGGGAAAAAAGGTGTGTATAGTAGACGACGTTATCTCTACGGGCGAGAGTCTTAAGGGCTTGGAAAATCTCATAGAAACAGCGGGCGGCACCGTCTATAAAAAACTTTTCGTTTTGGCGGAGGGCGAGGCAAAGGACAGGCGCGACGTGCAGTATCTCGCGGACATACCTCTTCTTTAAGCTTTTTTCTTAAAAACAATTTAAAAGAGCAACGCGCCGGCAAAAACCGACGCGCTACCCCAGGAAAAAGTTTATTGAGAGTGTGGGCTGATTAAGTCGTAAAGGCTTTTCTTTCGCTCTTTACGCCTATATCATATATCCCGAAACTTAAAAAAAGCTTGAAAAACCTTTAAGTTTGAAAATTTTTTTTAAATTTTTTTTTCTAAAAACATCAAGGACGGTAAAACGCTATGAAAATTCTTCTCGCGGACGACGAAAAAGACCTCGTCAAGGCTCTCTCTGCAATTCTTAAGCAAAACAATTATTCGGTAGACGCGGCTTTTGACGGAGAGACGGCGTTGGATTCCGCCTTTACGGGCGTATACGACCTTATAATTTTAGACGTAATGATGCCGAAAATCGACGGGTTTTCCGCGCTGAAAATCCTGCGCGAAAGAGGAGTAAGCACGCCGGTGCTGTTTCTTACCGCTAAATCCGACGTTTCGGACAAAATAGGCGGACTAAACCTCGGCGCGGACGACTACATAACGAAGCCGTTCGACACCGACGAGCTTTTGGCGCGTATTCGCGCGCTCCTTCGCCGCAAGGAAAAATTTACGGGCGACGTCCTCTCCTTCGGCGATATTACCCTCGACAGAGACTCTATGCTCCTGTCTTCGCACGGGAAAAGCCTCGCCGTCGGCAAAAAGGAACGGGAAATTCTCGAAATGCTTATCCTTGCCGAGGGAAAGAATATCCCGAAGGAAAGATTTATAGAAAAAATTTGGGGTTACGATTCGGAGGCGGAATATAACACTATCGAGGTTTACGTTTCCT
The DNA here is from genome assembly GCA_963610935.1 of Bifidobacteriaceae bacterium. Lineage (GTDB taxonomy): Bacteria > Bacillota > Clostridia > Christensenellales > Borkfalkiaceae > UBA1259. The sequence goes on from CAVDPT010000001.1 coordinate 150,431, forward strand.
TCCTCAGAAAAAAGCTCGCCGCCGTCGGCGCGAAAACCGAAATACGCGTCGTGCGCGGAGTAGGTTATAATCTCGGAGTTAAAAATGATTAAAAAGGCGCAGGTAAGATTTATCGTCGTCACGATGACGGTTATACTCGCGATCTTTGCGGCGTTTTACGCTATCGGTCACGTTTTTTTGGCGCATAACGAAAACCTCGCCGTGTTCGGGTACCTTCAAGGAGCCGAAAAGGCATACCGCTCGGGCGCGACGGATCTCGGAGACGACGTCGTCGTGCTTTCCTTTCCCCGCGGTTCAATCTCCGAAGACTACGAAGAGGTCGTCAATAACGGCAGATATACGCGAGATAAGCTCGACGCGGTGGTGGAAACCGCGCAAAAACACAGTACCGAAACCCTCGGTTCCGCGCAGGGGCTTTTCTACTATTTCCCCCGAAACCAAGGCGAGGAGCTGATTATTCTCGTTACGAGCGCGTCGGCGACGCTGATTAAAAATTCGGACGGCGCCATTGTGGCGGTATTGCTCCTGATTATGTTTTTAATTCTCTTCGTCATCGTTTTCGGCGCGTCGCATGCGATATTCCAGCCGATTAAAGATAACTTTTACAGGCAAAAGCGGTTCGTTTCGGACGCAAGCCACGAGCTTCGCACTCCCGTGGCGACAATTTCCGCAAACGCGGACGTGCTTAAAAATTACGTCGATAACGACTACCTCGACAGCATAAAAAAACAAACGAAGCGGCTCGAACTGCTCGTTTCGGATATGCTTACTTTAGCGCGCACCGAGGAAGAAAAAATCGCGCTGAAAAAAGAAGAGCTTTCGCTGACGGACGAGGTGACGGAATCCGTCCTCCCCTACGAGGCGTTGCTTTTTGAAAACGGCAAAACGCTCGTCACCGACATTGCGGACGGCGTTTTAGCGTTTATCGACAGGCAGAGTTTTAAAACCGTTTTCGACGTGCTTATAGATAACGCCGTAAAACATTCCGCGAAAAACGCGGTGGTAAAGGTCAGTCTCAAAAAGGACGGCGGGCGAGCGGTACTCACCGTTTACAACGACGGAAGCGGCGTTCGGGCGGAGGATTCTCAAAAGGTTTTTCAAAGGTTTTACCGCTCGGACGAGTCGCGCTCGCGAGATTCCGGCGGGAGCGGTTTGGGGCTTTCTATCGCGAAAACCGTATGCGACGCCAATAAATGGAAGATTACGGCAAAGTCCGTTTACGGCGTTTCCATGACGATAACTCTCGTAATTTAATATACACTACGACAACTTAAAGGAGCTGTTTATGCAGATAAAAAACGATATTTACGGCGTCGGCGTTAAGGACGACTCCATAGACCTCTTCGAGGGACAATACGTCGTCCCCGAGGGTATTTCTTATAATTCCTATTTTATTAAAGACGAAAAAACGGCGGTTTTCGACACCGTGGACGCTAACTTTTACGACGAATGGAAGAATAATCTTCTCGCCGTTTCGGACGGAAAAGCCCCCGACTACCTCGTGGTGCTTCACGTCGAGCCCGATCATTCGGCAAACGTGGCGAGATTTTTAAAAGACTTCCCCACGGCGAAAATAGTCGGCAACGCAAAGACCTTCGCTATGCTTAAAAATTTTTTCGGCGAGGACTTTTCGGAGCGCGGAATAACAGTCGGCGACGGCGAATCCCTTTCGCTCGGAAAACACCTTCTTAAATTCGTTTTCGCGCCTTTCGTGCATTGGCCCGAGGTTATGGTCTGTTACGACGAAACGGCTAAGGTTTTGTTCTCCGCGGACGGGTTCGGCAGATTCGGCAACCCGACGGAAAGCGAAGAATGGGACTGCGAAGCGAGACGGTATTATTTCGGGATAGTCGGCAAATACGGCGCGCAGGTGCAGGCGCTCCTTAAAAAAGCCGCCGCGCTCGATATAGAAACCATTTGCCCCCTGCACGGTCCCGTGCTTACCGAAAACCTTGCGCATTACCTTAATTTATACGACGTTTGGTCGTCTTACCGCGCGGAGACGAGCGGCGTATTCATAGCGTATACGAGCGTTTACGGACACACCGAAAAAGCGGCGAAGCTCCTTGCGGATAAGCTCGAGAAAAAGGGCGTTAAAGTCGTCGTTTCCGACCTTGCGAGAAGCGACCGGGCGGAAAACGTCGAGGACGCGTTCAGGTACGACAGGCTCGTGCTTGCGACCACCACTTATAACGGCGATATATTCCCGTATATGAAGGAGTTTATAAACCACCTCGTCGAGAGAAATTATAAAAACAGAAGGGTTGCGTTTATAGAAAACGGCTCGTGGGCGCCCGTCGCGACGAAGGTTATGAAGGAAATACTCGCAAATGCCAAAAACCTCACTTTTGCGGAAAACGACGTCAGAATTCTCTCCGCCGTGACCTGCGAGAACGAGGAGCAAATTTCCCGTCTCGCCGACGAGCTGGCAAAATAAAACGAACGACCGTCAAAGTCGAGAAGGCGCGATAACGATTATCAACGCCGAAAAGGCATAGGAACGATTATAAAAACGCCGAGAATGTAAAACAAAGTGTGTAAGTCAGAAAAAAGGCTTACGCACTTTTTTTGACATTCCCCCTCTTTTCCTAATGGCGACACCCATACCGCGGGTGTTTTTTTGTTTGCGTACGGAAGCTTTTTCCGTTTATAGAAAAACGGCTCCCCCGATAAAAAGGAAAAGCCGTTTCTTTTACAGATATTCTTTTATTATTCCCTGCATCTTGTCGTAATTCTTCATCATATCCGTTGCGAGCGCAAGCTGACAACGCGCCCTGTCGAGGTTATGTCCTTCGTAATGCACGTTGAAGTACTTGTCTCCGTCAATATAGTCGGTCAAAAACCTCATCCCGCACTCAACGGTCATCGTGATCGCGCCGAGGGCAAGCGTTGTGCGCTCGTTTTCGGTGAGGGACTTACCTACCGCGCCGACGAATCCCTCTGTAAACGCGCGATATTTGTCGAGGTCGAGCCGCACTTTGGCAAGGTCTTTTTCGTCCTCAGCCGCGGCGTTTGCCGTAAACCGTATCGCATCGCCGAAATCGAAGCCGACAAGCCCCGGCATAACCGTATCGAGGTCGATGACGGCGAGGTGCTTATGCGTCCTTATATCCACAAGCACGTTGTTGCACTTTGTGTCGTTGTGCGTCACCCGAAGCGGAAGCTCGCCCGCGCGTTGCATTTTATACATTTTCGTCGCGACGTCCTCGAGCGCAAGGTATTCCTCGATCTCCTTACGTACGGCGGATGCGCGCCCCGCCTCGTCTTTTTTCACGGCTTCCTTAAAAAGCTCGTAACGATTGACGGTGTTGTGAAAGTGCGGGATCACTATAAAGAGCTCTTCCGCTGGATAGTCGGACAAATAGTTTTGAAACTCGCCGAAAGCCTTGCCCGTTTCCTTTATAATTTCGAGATCGTCGGTGAGGTTAAACGAAACGGAATCGTCTATAAAACGATAGCACCGCCAAAAACCGCCCTCCTCGTCGTATAAAAAATACTCGCCGCTCTCCGTGTGCTGGTAATGCAAAACGTCCCTTTTCGCGGTGGCGCGCACGGCTTTGATTTTGCTCCTGACGTACTCCGTAACGCCCACGACGTTGTGCATAATCTCTTCGGGTCTCTTAAAAACGTAGGTGTTTATTCTTTGCAGAATATACGACTTTTTCTCCCCGTTCCGCTCGTACCAAACCTTATAGGTCTGATTTATATGTCCGCAGGTCACAGACTCGTAACCCTCGAAATTCCCCTTTACTAAAAAACGACGGCAAATACCGTCCACCGTAGCTCCCGAAACTTCCTTTCCCATGCTGTCTCCGTTCCCTCTTTTTTCGTCGCGTAGCCTTTTCTAAAAGCACGCCGTCTATATTATTATACGAATTAAGCTCTTCTTTGTCAATCGAAAAGCCTAAAAAGGAACGGAAATACTTTTTTCTTTCTTTTTCTTTGCGGGAATATAAGACGAATTCTCGGTGCGAATGGTATACGGCAAGCGAACGGCGCGAGCGGCAATACGCTTCGTTTTACACCATTTTGGCGAACTCTTTTTTTAATCGCCCGATAATCTTTTTTTCGAGCCGCGATATATAGCTTTGCGAAATGCCGAGCATATCCGCAACCTCGCGTTGCGTTTTTTCTTCTCCGCCGCCGAGACCGTAGCGAAGCTCCATTATCTCGCGTTCCCTCGTCCCGAGCTTTTTAAGCGCTTCGGTCAACAGCTCGTTTTCCACGCCGCTCTCTATCCTTTTGTAAACGCAGTCCCCGTCCGTACCCATAACGTCCGACAAAACAAGCTCGTTACCCTCCCAATCGGTGTTTAACGGCTCGTCGAAGGAAACCTCGTTTTTGATTTTCGTTGTGCGGCGAAGATACATTAAAATTTCATTCTCTATACACCGCGAAGCATACGTCGCGAGCTTAACGTTCCGCCCCGACGAAAACGAGCCTACCGCCTTGATAAGCCCTATCGTACCCACCGACACGAGGTCGTCGAGGTCTATGCCGGTATTCTGAAAACGCCTCGCGATATAGACGACGAGCCGCAGATTATGTTCTATCAGCAGATCGCGCACGCCCTCTTCGCCGTGGGACAGCTTTTCCACCATTCGCGCCTCCTCTTCGGCAGAATACGGCGTGGGCAGAACCTCTCCCCCGTTCATATACCTCAAAAGGTTTTCGTTTAATGAGAACCGTTCTAAAAGTCGCTTGATTTTTCGTATCGCTTCCGCAAGCATTTATTGCTCCTTTACGGACAAAATTCGGTCCGCTCCTTCTCGCTCGTTCTTCTTTTGCACAGCTTTTCTGCCGACGGCGTAAAACCCGTCTCTTTATAAATATATTCTTTCCGCGCGCGTATTATAATCGGCTCGGACAAGATTTTTTTATAGAATTTTCACGCCAAGTCGTCTCGACGAATTTAAACGCGGCGAAACGGCGTAGAAGGGTTAGCCGTTAAAGAATACCGATAAAATGCGCTTTACGCGCTTTTTATCGGTCGTTGTCCGAGTAGCCCCTTCAGTGCGGGCGAAAGAATAACGTCTATGCCCGTTCCGAAGCCGTTTCTCGCCGCGCAAAGCGTTATTCCGCGGTACTCGAGCGGTTCGTCGGAAGCCCTTAATATCACCAGTTTGTCCGCCGTGAACGCAGGCAAATATTTCGCTCCGTGCACCGTCGTAACGGGTAACCTCTTTATAGCGAAAACCTTCCCCTGCCCGAAAAATTTTTGCGCGAACGAGGAGGAAATTAAAACCACGGGCGAATCGCCGTCGTAAAGATTATTGCCCGTGTCGAGAAAAGCGTTTGCGGACAGCGTTATCGCGCCGACGGTAATGTGCGCTATATATGTAAGGGATACTATGTCCTTGCGCCTATAAAGATATTTCATCGCTTCCCGCGCGGCTTTTATAACGAGATATGCGGGTATTACGATCAACGCGGCGGAAAGCTCCTCGGTATGGTCGAGGTTAAATATGGAATATAACCCGAAAAGTGCGCCGCCGAGAAGCGCGGTATATGCAAAAAACAGCGCGGAAACCACTGCAAAATCCTTGACGCGCGCAAACCGAGCGGATACAAGAACCATTAAAAACCCTGCCGCTACTTTTAACGGAATAAGGACGGCGAGATGAATTTTTATCGACGGATAAACGAGCGCGATTGCCGCGCCGAGCGCCGCGGACAAAACGAGTCGGCGTTTTTGCACGGCAATTCCCGCAGACGAAAGCGCGGATTTCAATAAAAGCAGGTCTATAACGAAGTTGTCGATAAAAACGTATTCGACGTAGACGGTCATAAGCTCTTCTCCCGACAAGAATTTTACCATACCGATGAAGCGCAATAAACGACGGAAAAGGCGGTTTAAGGTCGTTTTCGGACGAAAAAGAAAAAAGCATTGACTATGCGAAAGGGATTGCGGGTAAGTTTTTTTGAAAATATGACGAAAAAAACGGAAACCTCGGCAAAATGCTTTGACAAAAGGAAAGAATTATGATAATATAACGTAGACGCAAAAGGGTGGGCGCAAAGCATCGCGTTTTGCGAATCTGCCCGAAAGGGTGGGTAAAACATTGCGTTTTGCGAATCTGCCCGAAAGGGTGGGTAAAGCATCGCGTTTTGCGAAGCTGCCCGAAAGGGTGGGTAAAGCATCGCGTTTTACAAAGCTACCCGAAAGAGTGGGTAAAGCATCGCGTTTTGCGAAGCTACCCGAAAGAGTGGGTAAAACATTGCGTTTTACGAAGTTGCCCGAACACGTCCGCTGAGAGCACGGAGAAATACCCAAGTGGCTCAAGGGGCTCCCCTGCTAAGGGAGTAGTATGGCTTAAACCGTAGCGAGGGTTCAAATCCCTCTTTCTCCGCCACAAGCACCCAATTTGAACCCAAGCGGTTGAAATTGAGTGCTTTTTTTGTTTGTGCGGTATTCGCGCAGTTCGGCTAAGTCGGATTTATCAAGTTTAACCTTCGTCGGCATATTCGGTGAAGTGTTATAAAAGATATAAATGCAATCATCGAATAACACCACGCGGTATATGAACGAGTTGAAAAATTCGTTCTTTTCTTCATTGCTTTGGTATTGTTTTCTCGCAAAGTAAGTTAAGAACGCTTTTACTTTTTCAACGTCGAGCGGCTGTATTTGCCGCGCCTTTTCTACCGCAATTTTACTTTCCAATTCGTCGCTTTGCCGTTCCAAATCGAGTAGTTTCTCTTTCGTAGATTTGGTAACAATTCCTGCCGCAATCGCTGAAAGAAATCCGTCTATTGCTTTTTGTACTTGCTTTTGTTCCTTTTCGAGCAGAGCAAGCGTATCGGACTTTTGCAAACTCTCGTTAAACTTTTCCGTAACCGCCGCCGCGAGTTTGTCTATTATGCTCGGTTGCAATACATACTCAACGGTTTTGCCGAATACCAAATCTTCCAGCCTCTCTTTGGTAATGTTTGCTTTATTGCATTGTTCCTTATGGAGTTTACGATTAAAACATTTGTAGTAGTGGTAGACCTTTCCCGTATGGCTTGTTCCGTCCTCGGCGGTCATAAGCGTACCGCAGTTGCCGCAAAAGAGTTTTCCGCTCAATATGTACGGGCTATGGTCTTGCACAGCCTTTTGCTTGTGCCGTTGGTTATCCATTATATCATTACAAGCCTTAAAGGTTTGTTCGTCCACAAGCGCAGGTACTATGTTGTTATACGTTTGCCCATTACTTATAACCACGCCCATATACTTGCTGTTGCGGATTATTTTAGCAAAGGAATTGACAGTAAACTTCGCGCCGCTCTTGTTGTGTATGCCCATATCGTTCAAACGATTGACTATGCTTTTTGCTTTCTCGCCGTTCTTGTATCGTTCGAACATATCTTTTACAATAGGTGCTTCTATGGGATTTATCGTCCAATGCTTGTCTACAATGTCGTAACCGAATAACTTATATCCGCCTATGAAATAGCCCTTGGATAGGCTTTCTCTAATGCCTCGACGGACTTTCTGACTTAATTCTGCGGAGTAATATTCCGCCATGCTTTCGAGTACGCCTTCTATGAGAATACCGCTTGCATCTTCGGTTATGTTTTCCTTTGCCGAGAGAACACGAACGCTGTTTTTCTTTAACTTCGCTTTGTAGTTTGCACTGTCGTAACGGTTGCGAGCAAAGCGGTCGAGCTGGTAAACAAGAACGTAATCGAAAGTCTTTTTCTTGCTATCGTCAATCATCTGCAAAAAGTTCGGACGCTTATCCGTCGTTCCCGTCAATGCGCGGTCTATATACTCGCCGACTATGAGTAAGTCGTGCCGCTTGGCGTAGTCATAGCACTCACGTAATTGTCCTTCGATTGACTGCTCTGTTTGCGTGTGCGAGCTGAATCTCGCATATATAACCGCTCGTTTATTCATTGTGTTGTTCTCCTTTGCCGAATACTCTCTCGGGGGATAAGATAGAAGTATCCCCGTGTTTCGTTACATAATCAAGTAAGATGTTCGCCAATATCTGCGCACTCGTTTCTATCTGTTCCTGTGTAATTTCATATGAAAGAATACAAAGCAATGGCGCATATAAACTCGCTTAGCGGCGGACTTGCCGAAATAACGGTACTTGAAAAAATCGGCGATAACGATTACATAGTGGACTACAAGGGCGTGAAATGTCATGCCCTTTTCAATTGGTTCGTTTGCGAATACTACGCCGACGATATTTACGCGGTCGTAAAGGAGGCAAACAATGGCAACGATTAAAGATTTACAAAAATACATAGGTTACGAATTTTCGTCCGGCTGCTATACGGGCGACGATTACAAATCTTTCCAAACTAAATACATAAATTTTCTGAAAGCAATGTGCAGAAACAATCATTGGCAACTTGTAAATGTCGGCAGAAATCATTACTGCTTTTCGGCGTTCATAAAAAGCGCGGAAAACAAATGCGTTTACGTATCCATATCCGACGTTCGCTATTTTTCAAACGAGTGGTACGACCACATACTTATCCGCACGGCAAAAAACGAAACGGACTATCGCGGCGGCTTTAATAATTACACGACGCTTGACGGACTTGAACTAAGGGCAGCCGAACTGCTCGACGATTTACCTTTTTAAGGAGGAAACCCTATATGAAACTCAATTTAGAAACAAAAAACAAGCAAGAAGAATTGATACTAAATTACCTGCAAAATAATGCGAGCGAAACCCTTGCCGATAAGATAAATAACGGCACTCCGTTTGACAAAGACGGTAAACCGCTAATCAATAAAAAATCGCTTGCGGGCTTTATGAAATACGCTTGCGACGAAGCAAGAAAACTTGCCGAAAAAGGTGCTAATTCCGCTTGCATTGACGACGTTACCGTGTATGGTTGGGCAATACATTATTTCGAGGAAGATTCGATTGAAGGCACGCTGTACACCATAGACGGCGAAGAATATAAACCCACGCCGAAAAAGGTCGCTACGACAAAGCCTGCGACGGTAAAACCGCAACCGCAAAAGCAACAAAGTCTGCAATTCTCGTTGTTCGATAAATTCGATGAAAACGAAGTTAAGGATACCAAAACTGATAGTTTAACTACCGAAAGCAATATAAACGACGATGACGAAGAGTTGACCGAAGAAGAAAAAATCGACGCTATGAGGCAGATTGCCGAAGAGGAGCCTCAAACGGCTATACAACCTATTGAAAAACCAAAAGTCAGCACTATGTATCAAAAATACATGGCGTATCAGAAAGAACACCCGACGGCGGTGGTCGCATACCGTTTGGGAGATTTTTACGAAGTGTTCGGGGCATATGCCGTTATGCTCGGCGGCGAAATTGAACTCACTATTACAGGTCGCGACGTCGGTTTGAAAGACCGTATTCCGATGGTCGGTTTCCCTTACCACGCGGCAGAAAATTATTTCGCTAAAATCGTAAAATATCACGACTTATATATCGTCGAAAACGACACCGAAAAACAATTCATTGAACGTATCGAAACTGCCGTTAATCGACATATGGACGAAGATACGGGCGAAATTCTGTCCGAAGAAGAAATGCGTGAGTTCGACGGAGATATCGAAGAACCCGACGACATTTTTGCGGAAGAAAAAGAACTTGCCAAAGGCTTTGAACCTACCGCCGTATGCAAACTCGAAGAAATGCTCGGCGACGTCTTTATTGTGAGGTAAGACCTATGAAACAAGAGAAAATAAAACCTATTCCCAAATACATACTTGCTCGTATCAAAAAAGCCGACGCACAAAATAACGTATGCCTTCTCGGCAGAACTCGCTTTTATTCCTATCTTACGAAGAACGACGGCGAACTCGTTAAAGTAACCGTAGCCGTAAGAACGAGATATAAGAAATGGATGTGCAAGCAAGTTGCCGTCCACGGTCTTTATTCGGACAAGTGTTTCGTCAAAGATATGGTGTTTTATTACATTTCAGGCTATCAAGTCGGCTGGTATGAACAAGGCGCGCAAACCGCTCCGCGATGGTACGAAAATACCGAATGGGGCTATGCCGACGACAAGTATTTCGATCCGTTCGCTCCGGTCGTCAACCGTGAGTATTTAGACAAATTCCCGAAATACAAGTATTCCGCCGTAAACCTTTACAAAGGCGTTGACGTTCTGAAATATCTACGCTTTTACGAGCAATATCCGCAAATAGAATATTTGATGAAAGCGGGACTTGACGGTTATGCCTTCTCAAAGCAGATATTGCAGGAAATCGGCAAAAACAAACGCTTTGCAAAATGGCTTATGAAAAACCGCGCGGAATTAATCAAAGACGAGTATTACGTTGACGTTATTATGCGTTCGTTCAGAACAGGCAAACCGCTTGCCGACATACAAGCCTATCGCAAATACCGTATGAAATTGTCGAAAGAAACGGCTTTGAAAGAGTTACGCACGCTTTTCAAAAACGACCTTGAAAAATTCGTGCTTTATCTTCGCAAGCAGGAAACAAATCCGTATTCATATCAGGATTATCTTCACGCTTGCCAATATCTCGGCTTAAATATGAACGAAGAAAAGAACCGCTATCCCCACGATTTCAAAGGTTGGCACGATATACGAATAGACGAATACAGTACTGCAAAAGCATTGAAAGACGAACAGGAACGTAAAGCCCTTTATGAGAAATTTTCTGCCGTTGCAAGCAAGTATTTGGGGCTTGAATACGACAAAAAGTCGGTCTATATAGCCGTTATCGCGCAAAAGCCGTCAGATTTAACGCGCGAAGGCGAGTTGCTTCATCACTGCGTGGGACGTATGGGTTACGACCAAAAGTTTGCCCGTGAAGAATCACTTATTTTCTTTATCCGAACAAAAGAACAACCAGACGTTCCGCTTGTAACGGTTGAATACTCTTTGAAAAACAAAAAGGTGCTTCAATGCTACGGCGACCACGATTCTAAACCCGACGATTGCGTAATGGAGTTCGTCAACAAGAAGTGGCTGCCATACGCAAACAGAAAACTAAAACAATTAGCGGCATAACCGCAAAGGGCAACGTGACGTTGCATCCGAATAAATTACAGGAGATTTTATCTATGAACAATTATTTCAGAATAACCGCGTATCACCCTGAAAAGAACATAACCGTCATAATGGACTCTTACGGTATGTTCGAGAAACTCTGGCAGTTCTCTGCGTTTATGGTTCAAAAGGG
>CAVDPT010000002.1:0-153297 GCA_963610935.1 Bifidobacteriaceae bacterium
ACCTATAGCAGAGTGTTATATATGCGGAAGTGATCAAGTATGGAACACGCAAATAAAGGATTTCGATAATAGTTATTTGCTTGACTTTGTGCAATATGGCAGAAAAATCAGTTATGCTGCAAGCGGAATAACGCAAGATACTCCTGATAGTGGCATTGAGATGATTACCAGTGCGGTAGAAGACTTTGATGCAGTTTCAGTGAGGGAGGAGATTGGAAAGGAGCGGATCAATAAGCGTTTGAGGGACACTGCGATTAGAGTGCTTGATCCTGTGCTATTGCTTACTTCTCAAGAATGGAGAGAAATGTTGACTAAACATTCCTATGATGACCTTCCTCTAAGAGAACCATTTATGTTTTGCTATTTTGCAGGTGGTGTTGACAAGGATTTTGAAAAATATACTGCTCGTCTTGCGAAGAAAATGGGGATTAAACGAATACTGGTTATGCCGGAATGGAGAAATATGTTTCGGTCTGGGGAAAAATATTATCAGGCTGGACCGATGGAGTTTTTGAAATTATTAAGCTCTGCTGAAATTGTTTGCACAGATTCTTTTCATGGGACGGCGTTATCAGTCTTATTGAACAAGACTTTTGTAGTTGGCATGCACGTTCCGTTTAGTGAAAACAGGATTACTACGTTATTGAATTTGTGTGGTTTGGCGGAAAGAGAGATTGATCCGAGAACAAATGAATTTGATAATATAATTAGACAAGTCGATTTTTCAAAATGCAATTCTATACTTCAGATAGAGAGGGAGAGGAGTATCAATTGGCTTAAACAGGCAATTGAAGGTGAAGGATGAAAGAATTAGTAACGGTTATTATTCCAGTATATCAAGTTGAAGAGTATTTGGAAGATTGTATTAAATCAATTATTTGCCAAACTTATAGTAAATTGGAAATAATCTTGGTAGATGATGGCTCTACAGATGGATCTGCTATAATATGTGATCGATATAAAGAAAAGGATGCACGGATTAGAGTGGTTCATAAAGCCAATGGGGGGTTATCATCGGCACGAAACGTCGGAATAGATATTTGCAAGGGTAAATATGTTACGTTCGTTGATAGTGATGACGTGGTGGCAGATGTTATGATTGAGGAAATGCTCAATATAGCGAAGCAAGAACATGCTGATGTTGTGAAGGTTGGTGTGATAAGAAAGAATAATTATTCCGAAAATATCGCGATTCCCAAAAATTATATGGCTTATTCGGGTAACGAGGCAGTGTCCCTCATATTTAAAAGTAATTCACAAATAATATGTGGCTGTGGGAAATTATTTACAAGAGAAGTGATAGGAAACATTCGGTTTCCAGATGGCAGATACTATGAAGATGAATATTTCACACCTAGAATATACTTAAATGCAAGGAAAGTCGTATTAAGCGATAGCGAATATTATTTTTATATGCAGAGAAAGAATGATAGTATTTTGCGTGGGAAAATGACCGAAAAAAAGGTGAAGGATGCTATTTGGATAAGTAGGGATAGAATTGAGTTGTTTCGTTCACTCGGGAGGAAAAAACTTGAGAGAGAAGCGATAGTTGATTACTATTACAAATTTAAGCATCTACTAAACCAAAAGTGTGAAATGGATTTTTGTGAGAGAAGAAGTACGAAGGAATATTTGTTGACAATAGAAACCGAGTATAAGAAAGCGCATCCTTTTTTATATTGTGTTCTACAGACTAAAGGCTTTTGTTACTCACTAATAAAAAGCTTTTCAAGTTCAAAGCGCAAGCGTAATAAGAGCCGACGGGGCGCGCAAGGCGGGAGATAAAAAGGCGGCGGACGAGATACGAGACGTTTTTAAGAAAAAAAAGAAAGAAATAAAGCGTTACGCAAGGCTACGCGGGAGATTTAAGGCAATATTTCGCCTGATGTACCTGAATTTTTCGACTATCGGAATTTATAGACTTTATTGGAGAATAAAAGGAAATCGAGTATGCAAGAAAAGAAATTCCAAACGGTGATTGAACCGAAAAGTAAGTTATTGGATTTTAAATTGAAAGAAGTGTGGTCATATAGAGATCTCGTGAAGCTTCTTGTAAGAAGGACATTCGTTGCACAATACAAGCAGACGATTTTAGGTCCACTATGGGCTATTATACAGCCATTATTTACGACTATAATTTTTGCCTTTGTTTTCGGTAACTTAGCAGGGCTTGCACCGAGTGGTGTTCCTACTTTCATTTTTTATTTGTGCGGTTCTATCGCGTGGTCATATTTTTCAGGCTGTTTGACTGCGACTTCCACAACATTCACCGCAAATTCGTCGATTATGGGCAAGGTGTATTTCCCGAGGCTTGTGATGCCGATATCAACCGTATTGTCACAGTTGATATCGTTTGCGATTCAGTTCGTTTTCTTTATTGCGTGTTTAATGTATTACTATTTTACCGGGGCTGAGGTTCATCCGAACATCTACATGTTATTGACTCCGTTGCTTGTTTTACAGCTTGCACTTTTGGGACTGGGGTTTGGTATTATTATTTCGGCGTTAACGACCAAATATCGTGACTTAGCAATGCTTGCAGGATTCATCACGCAACTTTGGCTGTATCTTACGCCAATTGCGTATGACATTAGTATTATACCCGAACATCTGATGGATATCTATATGCTCAACCCGATAACGCCGATTATATGTACGTTGCGGCATGCATTTTTGGGAATCGGAGAAATGCAGCTACGGTACTATGGTATATCATGGATTGTCACGTTGGCGGTGGTGTTTCTCGGAATAATTTTATTTAACAGAGTCGAGAAAACGTTTATGGATACGGTTTAACGGAGAAGAAAAGATGAGTTCAGAAGTTATTATGAATGTAGAGCATGTCACAAAGGAGTATCGACTCGGGGCGATCGGCGGAGGTACGTTAAAAGGCGATTTGCAGAGTCTTTTGGCAAAGATTCGGAAAAAAACTGATCCTAATGCAAAAATCAATCAGGAGGTATATGCGAAAAATCAAAGATTTCTCGCGCTTAGCGACGTGAGCTTTAAGGCATATAAGGGCGAGCGAGTTGGCATTATAGGACATAACGGCGCAGGTAAGTCAACGCTACTAAAATTACTTTCAAGAGTTACGGCACCCACAAAAGGGAGGCTATCATATAATGGGCGTATCGCGTCAATGCTCGAGGTTGGTACTGGCTTTCATCCGGAACTTACGGGGAGAGAAAACGTTTACCTAAACGGCGCGATTCTTGGAATGACAAAAGCAGAAATCGACAGGAAATTCGACGACATTGTGGCTTTTGCGGAAATGGAGAAATTTATCGACACTCCCGTAAAACGATATTCCTCTGGTATGTATGTAAAACTTGCGTTTGCAGTAGCAGCACATCTTGATTCAGAGATTATGATTATGGACGAGGTGCTTGCGGTCGGTGATATGAAGTTTCAACAAAAGTGCCTTGGGAAAATGGGCGATGTATCAAAGGGTGAGGGGCGAACGATTTTGTACGTAAGTCACAACATGAACACGATTCGTCAACTTTGTACGCGGTGCATCGTTTTGGACCACGGAACAGTCGTTTTTGACGGGGACGTAGGGAAAGCTATTGAGATTTATATGGCATATAACACAATAGATAAGCCATACATAGATTTTTCAAATATCAGCAGATTGGCATGGCTACAAAACACCTACTTAAGAACCCAATATATGTGTTATGTCGGAAAAGATGATAGTAGATTTTCGGTTGGAGAGGATCAGATTATTTTATTGCGCTGGTTGAATGAAAAAAATATTACGAATTTGTGTCTAAGGATAGAAATCCTTGAGCGTGATAGAAGACCGATCGGGACCGCAATGTTGTACGATTTTTATTCAGGCACGGCTGGCGAAAAGGGCGAATGTACAGTTAGACTCTCCACACCAGCTCTTGTGCCTGGGAAATATACAATGACATGTACGTTTTTCTTGAGAAATTCGCTCGGTGCCAATATGGATGTTGATTGTGTTCACGGATTGTATTTTGAAATTTCAGCGCAGAAGGAGGAAATTATGTGGCGTAGCTCGGTCTGGGGGAATATTGAATTTCCACGGCTTGTTTTACAAAATGGATTGCAGACGGAAGAGGATGTAAAATGAAAAAAATATTGAAGAAGTTGCTTCCTAGTTACAGAGCACGCGATTATATAGTTGAGAAGATAAAGAATATTGAAAATCGAATGAGTCGACTCAGTCAACAGATCACAGATCTCGATAAAAAGAATGAGTATTTATTTTGGCTTCTGCAAAAAAAAGAAGACGAAACAATAGAACAGACGAAAAAGAGAGTATTTCTTGAGATGCCGAGGGCAACAGGTGTTCTTCGCGAAGTACAACTGGTAGAAAATTTTCTCCTCATCCGTCTTAAGGAAATTTGCGATAAGAATAATTTTATGCTATGTCTTTGTGGCGGAACTATGTTGGGAGCGGTTCGGCATCATGGGTTTATTCCGTGGGATGATGATATTGATGTTTTTATGATGCGCGAAGATGCCTTTAAACTGATTGACATACTGAAAGACGATGAGCAGATCTCATGCCATTGCTATCATGCCAAAACTGGGCATCATGTTCTTAAGATAAAATATAGATTTAACGATACGATTTTTATCGATATTTTTACATATGACAGGATAGATTGTATGCCTGAGAATAAAGAACAACGGTGGATGGAAACACAGGAAACTGCACACCAATACGAAATGCGGATGAGGGATATTATTGGAACTTGGGGGGGGGTATCATTACAATTTGACGGTTTTTTTGTGCACTCGTCAGAACTGGATGAAATTGCAAAAAAAGAATTTGATAAGGTAACGGCGCATTTAGATTATTATGGTCATGGTAATTCGTTGTGTTGTAGTATGTTTGACGGAACGTTTTATAGGTCAGCTTTTGGCGTTGGTATTTTTTCGATAGATGATATGCTTCCGTTAGCCAAAAATAAAGTCGAGTTCGAAGGAAATAGATATGACGTCTTCATGAATTTCGATACATTGCTTGAGTTGGAATACGGAAATATATGGCAGATGCCGACAAAGGTTTATCCAAGCCATTTAGATGAACTAAGAGATTTGGATAAAGCCATAAAGACCATAAGACTGAAATTAGATGGGGGTGATTGCGTTGCCGAAAATTAGTATTATTGTACCGGTTTATAAGGTTGAGGAGTACTTGTGCCGCTGTATAGGATCAATTTTAGAGCAAACGTTTACGGATTTTGAGCTAATCCTTGTTGATGATGGTTCGCCGGATAACAGCGGCAGAATTTGCGACGAATATGCGGGAAAAGATGCGCGCATAAAAGTGATCCATAAGCCAAACGGCGGGGTGTCGTCTGCTCGTAATGCAGGGTTGGATATAGCGGGGGGGGGGTATATTGCCTTCGTTGATAGTGATGACTGGATCCATCCATGCTATTTTGAGTATTTGATGAGAGTCATAGAGGAATCTGGCGCAGAAGCTGCAACCTTAAACATTGTGCCAAAGGTGGAATATTCAATACCGCCAACGATCAGTTATGCGGATATAGAGAAGAAGGTATATGCCATAGATGAGATAAGGATTAAGCTTTATGATTTTCTTTTTCGAACCGATGAGAAAGAGTACCGGGATATCATTACCTGTGGGTTATATGGCGTATACAATTCGCAAGTTTTTAAAGGCATCCGATTTGATCCTCAGATACAAATCGGCGAGGATTTGGAGGTAATCGCAAAAGTTTCAACAAAATTAAGCTCGGTCGTGCATTTGTTTTGTTCGCTGTACTATTACTTTACGGGAAACCAGAGCGCAACGCGCTCTGCATTCAGCGAAAAGAATTATACCTACCTAACAGCGTTGAAAAATATTGCACAGATTACAAATAGTTCCAATTACAATAGAGAACACATAAAATTTGAGTATAGATATGCTTTTGAATTTTTAGAAATGTCGTATAAAACTGCTTGTCTGAAAGATGAACGCATGTCTATGAAATTCAAACTATATCGTCAGGGTATGAAGGTGTGGTATAACAAATTGATGAAAAACCAATACCTCACTTTTGTACAGAAGGCTTCTATTTTTTTAGCGATGAATAATATCGCATTGTGGAAAAAACTGTTTGCTCGTATAGAATGCGATATGATTGAGCAGTTAAATAATTTTGTAAACCCTGAATGTGATCTTGACATTGCGGTAGATAAGGATTGTTGATAAAATGGGACGAATTAAAAACAAGCTGATATATGAAAAAGAAAAGGCACATACTCGGATAAACGCTTTTAGCACGCATATTATGCGTCAACCGACGGTGATAGGCATGAGTGAGACGATCTCTGCGATCAAGAGCAGAAAAGCGTCGATTGCAAGGTATGGTGACGGGGAGTTCGATATTATTTTCGGAAGGTCACAGGGATTCCAAAGAAAAGATTTAGAGCTAGCAAAACGACTGAAAGCGATATTGAAGAAAAATACGGTGTCAGAGCGATTTCTTGTTGCAATACCTGACTGCTTTGGCGATTTGAGCCAGTTTAATGAAAAGGCTCAAATTCATTGGAAAAGAAGATTGGATAAAGAGAGGATAAAGTGGGTGCGTTGTTTAAATACGAAAGCACCGTATTATCAGGCGCAGATAACTCGTTTTTATTTTGATTGGGCAGACAAGTCCAAGTGTAAAGGCTGGTATGACGGATTAAAAAACATATGGGATAATGAAAAGGTGTTGGTAGTTGAAGGTGAATTCAGTCGCGTCGGCGCGGGAAACGATTTGTTCGACAACGCTTATTCTGTTCGGAGGATATTATGCCCCGCAGAAAATGCGTTTGATTATTACGATGAAATTTTAGATACAATATGTAACTACGCAAAACCGACAGAGTTAATTTTTATAGCGTTAGGACCAACCGCAACGTTACTGGCTTATGATCTTTTTAGGAGAGGCTATTGGGCTATGGATGCGGGGCACATTGATTTAGAGTATGAGTGGATGAAGTTAGGCGTTTCTAAAAAAGTGAAAATACCGGGTAAATATGTGAATGAGGTGAATGACGGCAACAAGTTGGAAAGGATACAGGATGAAGAATTTGCGAAGCAGATCATTGCAAGGGTAGGAGTATGACAATGCAAAAGGACGCGTATTTAATTATTGCACACAAGCAATGGGGGCTTTTAAGAAAGTTGCTTCGCAGTTTGGATTATGTGGGAAACGATATTTACGTTCACATCGATAAAAAAAGCGTTGTCGATTTTGAGAGTCTGAAAAACTGCGTAAAAGCGTCGCGACTATTTTTATATCAAGAATACGACGTACAATGGGGGGCTCCGTCTCAGGTCGATACCGAAATGCTATTGTTTCGTAAATCGTGCCTTGGGGGGGGGGTATAGATATTATCACCTATTATCGGGACAGGATTTGCCTATAAAGCCTGTGGAGGAAATCTACCATTTTTTCAATGATAAGAATGTGGAGTTTTTAGAGTTTGGCACCGATAATCACGAAAAGTATCGGTTTAGATTGGGGCGTTTCCATTATAGAGGGACCAATAAAATTTTGAGACGTTTGTTCGATTATAGAAATCGACTGAATGAGTATTTGAGACGAGACAGACTGACTAAATATAACCTAAAAATATATAAGGGGAGTAACTGGGCAAGTCTCACAAATGAAGCAGTCAAATACTTATTGAAGCAGCATAGAGAGATTCGCAGGGTTACGCGTTATTCGCTTTGTGCGGATGAGGTATATAAGCAAACATTCCTGATGGATGCTGGCTTTTCTGTCAATTTGGGCGAGGATATCCGATATATAGATTGGGAGCACCATGAAGGGGCATCCCCGCATACGCTACGGATAGAGGACTATGACGCTCTGATATGCTCCAAGTGTTTGTTTGCAAGAAAATTCAATGAGGATGTGGACGGGGGAATCGTGGATAAAATAGTTACGATAAACAGGAGAGCATAGATGAAAAAAATTTTTATTTATATACATCAAAGCATATTAAAGGGTGGAGTTGAAAAGGTTTTTTATAACCTTTTCAACAATCTCCCTGATGACGAATATGCGATCACCGTATTGAATTATTGTGGGTATCTAACCGACGATTTGAAGTCTATTGTTTATAAAGGACAAAAACGTCGATACTGGTTTTATTATGATGAGTGGGAAAAGAAGCCGTGGAAAAGATTCGTGCAAAGAGTACATAATAAAATAATGCCTTTAATACTGCCGATTTGGTTGAGGATGCATCGTTATGATATTGCAATCGCTGCGCAGGAAGGGATGTATGCTAAATTTGTGATTAAAAATATTCACGCAACAAGGAAATTGCTTTGGATACATAATGACATGATGCTATGCCGTTTTACGGAAAAACATTTCATATCTTCGCAAGATGAAAAATCCTGCTATGAGCAGTTTGACGGTATAGCGTGCGTTTCGGAATCTGTAAAACAGTCAATGCTTGAGAGATTTGGCAGAATGGACAACTTATATACTGTGTACAATCCTATAGATACAAACGAAATAGACATAAAACTGCAGGAAGAACTTCCTCAAAGAAGCAGTGAGCCGCTATTTGTATGTGTGGGAAGGATAGTTGATCAGAAAGGATTCGATAGATTGATTCCGGTTTGCAGAAAATTAAATGATGAAGGTTTTAAGTATACGATTTGGATTTTAGGCGATGGTTCCGATAGAGAAAAATTGGAGAAAAGCTTGATGGATAATAATTTGAATAACATTAAGCTATTGGGAAATCAACAAAATCCGTTTGTGTACATAAAACAGGCAGACTGGTTGTTATGCGTATCAAGACATGAGGGTTTTAATACGGTTCTTCAAGAAGCAATATACTGCGGTGTGCCCATTATTTCAACGGAAACAGCTGGGGTGAGGGAATTGTTGGGTGATAGTAGATATGGGATTGTGACGGATAATATAGATGCGGCGATTGAAGAAGGCTTGAGAAATATTCTTTCCGATGAAACGATAAGGGGTAAATACTACATTGCGGCGCAAGAGCGAAAACCTTTTATAAATTTAGATGCCAGAATGAAAAAGATACAAGCATTTATTGACGGGGATTATTCCGAGGTAAAACAGTTGTAATGGTTAAAATAAGATTAGGGTAAAAAAATGGCGACGCTTACGGAAACGATGATGAATACGATAGCTATGGAGGTCTGCGGAAAGCAGGTCGACTCCGAGTCGTTTCGCGCGCTTTCCGAAGAGGAGCTGAAAAAGCTGTTCACGTTATCCAAAAGGCACGACGTTGCGCATATTGTAGGTAACGCGCTGATCAAGTGCGGTGCGTTGCCCGACGGGGAAATAAAGAAGGCTTTCGAGAAAGAGGTCTTTACGGCTATTTACCGCTACGAAAAACTTAACTACGAGATGGGTGAAATACGGCGCGCACTCACCGAGGCGGGAATTATGTTTTTGCCGCTCAAAGGCACGGTGATAAGGAAGTTTTATCCCGCGCCGTGGCAGAGGACGAGTTGCGATATAGACGTCCTCGTGCGTGAGGAAGATTTGAAACGAGCGATTTTCGTTCTCGAAAGTTCTGCGGAATACGTTCGCGAAAGTAAGAATATAGGCGGGCATGACGCACAGCTGTTATCTAAAAGCGGCATGCGGCTGGAACTGCATTATAACCTCTTGGGAGACGAGGTTGTCGGTAGCTCCGCCGCGTTTTTTAAAGATATTTGGAATTATGCCGAAGCGGCAGACGGGACGAGCGAGCTGTCTCTCACCGACGGCGCGTACTATTGTTATCACATAGCGCACATGGCAAAGCATTTCGTTTACGGCGGTTGCGGGGTGAGGACCGTTTTAGATGTTTGGATTTTGAATCATAAGCTTGTTTTTGACGAAAACGAGCGAAGGAAACTACTTGACAAGTGCGGGCTGGGGACTTTTGCGAGTTATGTAGAACAGCTTGCGGAGATATGGTTCGGCGATAGACCGCACAACGACACGACGGAGGGCTTGGAGTATTTTGTTTTGAAGGGGGGCGTGTACGGAACAGTTGAGAACAGAGTTTACGTTCAGAGAAATAAAGAGGGCGGAAAATTTAGGTTTTTTCTTTCGCGAATTTGGCTGCCGTACGACGTGTTGAAGTTTCAGTATCCCGTCTTAAAAAAACACAAGGGTTTGTTACCGATTTATGAAATTCGTAGGTGGTTCAGGCTTTTATCCAAGGGGCGCGCTAAGAGTTGTCTCGGTGAGCTGAAAATAAGCTCGAAAAGCGGCGACGAGAACGTTATGAAAATGCAAAAGCTTTTAGAAGACTTAAAGCTGTAACGCGGCGTTACGCTTTTGCGAGAGTGGGAAGCGTCAAGAAAAAACGGAGGATGCGTCTGTGACGTGTGTAAGCGTTTACATATATCGTAGGAGTGATTTATCGGTTCTGCAATGGATGTCGGGGTGTGAAGAGAAAAGCCCCGACATTTTTTTCATTATAAAACGCGGCATATAAAGCAGGCAAAGACCGACGAGCAGAAAGAAGCGAAAAGAGATATTATTATGGGTTTTATAAGGTTAAACTTTTTGCCCGCAAAATATACGGCGGCAATATAAAAGACCGTTTCGCTGCTGCCGTATATAACGCACGCCGCGCGGGCGAGGTAGCTGTCTACGCCGTAAGTCGAAAAAATATCCGAAAGCACGGCGAGCGCGCCGCTCCCCGAAAAGGGCTTTATAAGCACTAACCTCGTAAGCTCCTTAGGTATCCCGAGGAGTCTGAAAAACGGCGATAAAATATTCGCCACAGCCGCGGCAATTCCGCTCGCCTCGAAAAGTTCGGTCAGCACGAAAATTGTTACGAGATACGGAAAAATGCCTACGGCAAGCGGAACGGCGGACTTTGCGCCTTCCGTAAAAGCGTCGTACGGCTTGACCTTTTTGAAGGCGGAATATACGAAAATCGCGATAAACAGCGCGGGAATAAGATATTTCGACATTTACCGCCCCTTTTTCACGAAAACTCTGACGAGCAGAACGCCTATAACAGTCGATAAAAGCGTTGCTAAAATCGTGGGAATTATTATATCCGCAGGAGTTTTTGCGCCCATAGATGTCCTGAGCGCAAGAACGGACGAGGGGATAAGTTGGACGCTCGTTGCGTTGACGACGAAAAACATCGCCGTGGCGTAGTCGTTTTTCGGACTTTTCAGAAGCTCGTTTACCGATTTTATCCCGTAAGGCGTGGTCGCGCCGCTCATTCCGAGCAGGTTTGCCGCAAGGTTCATAGACATATAATCGTTCGCTTTTTCGGGAAGCTTTCCGAAGAGCAGCTTGTTTGCGGGGCGGAGGAGTTTTGCCGCGGACTTGCATAATCCCGATTTTTCCGCAAGCGAAAAAACGCCCATCCACACGGCGTATATCACGACGAGTTTTAAGGTTAAGGAAAGCGCTTTTTCGCCGCCCGACAAATACGCCGCAAGCACCGCGTCGGGCGACGTGAAAAGCAGTATTACGGATGAAAGCACCGCAAGACTTCCGAAAATTACGTTCATAATAAAACTTTATGAGCGATAATCCTTGAATATGTTTTCAAATTGTGCTAAAATATTACGAAAGGCAATATAAAGAAACGCTCGGCTTTAAGGCGCGAAAGCGCGTAGCGGGGGCGTTTGAGGACGGCGAATATGGCGAAGAAATTTTATTTGACTACGGCGATAACCTACACTTCCGGCAAACCGCATATCGGCAACACCTACGAGGCGATAATGTCGGACAGTATCGTTAGGTTTAAGAGGGAAGAGGGGTACGACGTGTTCTTTCAGACAGGCACGGACGAGCATGGTCAAAAGATAGAGGAAAAAGCGGCGAAAGCGGGCAAAACGCCTAAGGAATTCGTGGACGAGGTTGCGGGGATAGTAAAAGGCATCTGGGATCTCGTGGGCGTTTCTTACGATAAGTTTATAAGAACGACAGACGAATATCACGTCAAAGAGGTTCAGAAAATTTTCCGCAAACTCTACGAGCAGGGCGATATTTATAAGAGCTCCTACGAGGGCTGGTACTGCACCCCGTGCGAGTCTTTCTGGACGGAAAGTCAGCTCGTGGACGGCAAATGCCCCGACTGCGGCAGGGAAGTAAAAAAGTCCAAGGAAGAGGCTTACTTTTTCAAAATGAGTAAATACGCGGACAGGCTTATGAAATATTACGAAGAGCATCCCGATTTCATTGCCCCCGTATCGCGCAAAAACGAAATGGTGAACAATTTCTTAAAGCCGGGGCTTCAGGATTTATGCGTTTCGAGAAGCAGTTTTAAGTGGGGAATACCCGTGGACTTTGACGACAAGCACGTCGTTTACGTCTGGCTGGACGCACTCACCAACTACATTACGGGTATAGGCTATCACGCAGACGGCAAACACGAGGAAAGCTATAAAAAATACTGGCCCGCGGACGTGCATATAATCGGCAAGGATATTATAAGATTCCACACGATTTACTGGCCCATTTTCCTGATGGCGCTCGGCGAACCGCTCCCAGAAAAGGTGTACGGTCACGGCTGGCTTCTCGCCGAGGGCGACAAGATGAGCAAGTCGAAGGGTAACGTTTTATACGCCGACGAAATGGTCAGGCGTTTCGGCAGGGACGCGGTAAGATATTTCGCGCTCTCCGCAATGCCGTTCGATAACGACGGGCTCGTTTCTTGGCGGCTCGTTATAGAAAAAATCAATTCCGACCTCGCGAACGTGTTCGGCAATTTAGTCAGTCGTACGGCGGCGATGAGCAACAAATATTTCGGCGGCATCGTGGAAAACGGCGGGGCGAACGAACCCGTTGACGAAGAGCTTAAAGCGGAAGCCGTCTCGCTGCTAATGAGAGTTAAAGCGAAGATGGACGAATATCGCGTTGCGGACGCTCTGGACGAGATTTTCTCGCTGTTTCGCCGCGCGAACAAGTATATAGACGAGACCGCGCCGTGGATACTTGCAAAAGACGAAAAGAACGCGGCGCGCCTTAAAACCGTCCTTTATAATCTTACCGAAGCCATTATCATCGGCGTTTCGGTATTAAAGCCGTTCCTTCCCGAAACCGCGGAAAAGACGGCGAAGATTTTCGGCACGAAGTTGCGCCCGTTTGCGGAGCTCGGCGAGTTCGGCAGAATAGAAAGGGTAAAGGTAGAGGAGAAGCCCGAAATACTGTTTGCGAGAATAGACGGCGAAAAATTACTTCAGGAAATCGAAAAAGAAAACGAGGCGCAGGAAATGCAGGAAAATAAAGAAGATAATAAGATAAACGCCGAGGAGGCGACGGAGCAGAAACCGCAGATTACGATAGACGATTTTGCGAAAGTCGAGCTTAAAGTGGCAAAGGTCGTCGAGTGCGAAAAGGTGGAAAAAAGCAAGAAATTATTAAAGCTTACCCTAAAACTCGGCGAGGAGACGAGGACGGTCGTTAGCGGAATTTCCCACGCCTATACGCCCGAAGAGCTTGTCGGCAAGAAGATAGTTATGGTTGCGAATTTAAAACCCGCAAAGCTTTGCGGAATTATGAGCGAGGGTATGATTCTTTGCGCCGAGGGCGCGGACGGGACGCTTTCCGTGCTTACGCCCGCGCGCGATTTAGAGGACGGCAGCTCTATTTCTTAACCGAAGGACGATATGTTTACAGATACCCATTGTCATCTGACGGACGATAAGCTGAAAGAAAGGACGGACGAGGTTGTGAAAGACTATCTCGCGGCGGGCGTTTCGCTCGCCGTCGACGTCGGTTGCAATGCGGAAAGCTCTTATCTCGCGGCAAAAAACGCCGATAAATACGAGAGCGTGTTTTTCGCGGCGGGGGTGCATCCCTCCGATTCCGACGGCTTTGACGAAAACGTTTTAAAAGAGATAGAAAAGCTTCTTTCTCACCCTAAATGCATTGCCGTCGGCGAGATAGGGCTCGACCATTATTGGAAGCCCTTTAACGCAAAGGCACAGCGCGATTGTTTTATTATGCAGTTAGAGCTTGCGGCGCGGAAGAAGCTCCCCGTAAGTTTTCACGTCAGAGAGGCGATAGGCGAGGCGACGGAGATTATAAAGTCGTTTTGCGCAAGGCTCGCGGGCGGCGTTATGCACTGCTATTCGGGAAGCAAAGAAACGGCGAGAGAACTTTTGGACGAGGGTATGTATTTTTCGTTCGGCGGAACTTCCACATATAAAAACGCGGCGAATATCAGAGAGGTTATAGCGTACCTTCCGACGGACAGAATACTTACCGAAACGGACAGCCCGTACCTCTCTCCCGAGGGCAAAAGAGGAACGGCAAACGAGCCGAAAAATATTCCGATAATCGCCGAAAACATAGCGAAAATCAAGGGAATTTCCGTGGAAGATTTTGCGGAAGCCGTAAATAAAAACGCCCGCGAATTGTTTTTTAAAATCAAAGAATTCGGGTTATAGAATAAAAAGGTTATGGATAAACCGCTAAAAAATTTATTAAGAGAACACGGGGTTGTTCTTAAAAAGGCGTACGGGCAGAACTTTCTGACCGACGAAACGCTTCTCGAAGAGATAGTGGAAAAATCGGGCGTGACCGAAAACGACTGCGTGCTGGAAATAGGCTGCGGGGCGGGCGCGCTCACCAAAGCCCTTGCAAAACGCGCGAAAAAAGTCGTCGGCTACGAGATAGACGGCACGCTCATTCCCGTTTTGAAAGAAACGCTCGCGGAATACGGAAACGTAGAAATCGTCAGAAAAGACGTGATGAAAGCGGGGATAAAAGAGGTAGAGGACAAGCTCGGCGGCAGATATATTATGGTTGCGAATTTGCCGTATTATATCACCACGCCCGTGGTTATGAAGTTTTTGGAAAATTCAGAAAAGCTTACCGCAATGGCGATTATGGTACAGGAAGAGGTTGCGGAGCGATTCGCGGCAAGAGAGGGTACGCCCGACTACGGCGCGATAACGGTGGGGATAAACCTTCGCGGTTCGGCGGAGATTGTTTTAAGAGTGCCGAGAGAGAAATTCACGCCCGTCCCGAACGTCGATTCGGCGGTCGTTAAAATCACGATGGAAGAAGGAAAATTCGCGGGCGCGGATCTACAAAAGGTGCGGTGCGTCGTGCGCGCGGCGTTTTCTTCGAGAAGAAAAATGCTCGTCAATAACCTTATGAATTTTTATAAGCTATCCCGCGCGGAAGCGGAAAACGCCCTGATTTCGGCTGGGATAGGTTTGACCGCAAGGGGCGAAAAGCTTTCCGCGGCGGATTTCGTAAGACTTTCGGAGACCTTGGAATGATAAACAACGATAGAAAAACACTCGTCCTTGCGAGCGGAAACGCGGGCAAAATACGCGAATTCGCGGAAATGTTCCCCGAATTTACCGTGAAAGGCTACAAAGAGTTCGGGCAGGACTACGAGATAGAGGAGACGGGTTCGACTTTTTACGAAAACGCGCTTATAAAGGCGAAAACCGTTGCGGAGGCGTTAGGGCTTCCCGCGCTTGCGGACGACAGCGGACTGTGCGTAAAGGCTCTTTCGGGCGCGCCCGGGATTTTCAGCGCGAGGTATGCGGGCGACGGCAACGACGAGCATAACATAGAAAAGCTTTTAAAAAATCTGGAGGGCGAAAAGGACAGGTCGGCAAAGTTCGTCTGCGCGCTCGTTTTGTATTACCCGAACGGAAAAATCGTTTCCGCAGAGGGGAAAACGGAAGGCGAAATTCTCTTTAATAAAGACGGCGAAAACGGCTTCGGCTACGATCCGATTTTTTACAGCAAAGACCTAAAAAAGAGTTTCGGAAAAGCTACCGAGAAAGAGAAAAATTCGGTGTCGCACCGCGCCCGCGCGATAGCGAAGTTAAAAGAAAAGCTCTATAACGGCGGGGAAAAGATTTAGAAGAAAAACGCATTTAAACAAGTCAAAGGCGCTGCGAATTCGCAGCGCCTTCAATATACGCGAAAAAGTCGCGCAAATAACAAAAATAACTTACGCTCTTTCTACCTTGCCGCTTTTAATGCATCTTGCGCAGACGTATTCTTTGGAAACCTTGCCGTCCTCGTGCTTAACGCTGATTTTCTGAAGGTTTGCTTCGTAAGACTTGGGAGCCTTGCGATTGGAGTGGCTGACCGTATTTCCCGAAAGTTTGCCTTTACCGCAAACGCTGCAAATTTTGCTCATATTTTTATCCTCCGATTGGAACGCTGTTTTATTTAACACCGAATACTTTATCATAATCGTAAATAAAATGCAACTTTTTTTGATAGCATTTAGCAAAAATTTTGCCCGTAAGGGCTTTAAAAGCAAAAAATTTCGAATAAACTCCCTTAAAGGGTTGCAAAACCGCTTTAAATATTGTAAAATATGTGTATCGCTTATAACAGGGGATATTATGTCTGTAAAAACGAACAACATCTACGGGAAAATAGTGATTTCGGACGCGACGATCGCAAAATACGTTTGTCACGTCGCTTCCGATTGCTACGGAATAATGGCTTTCGTTCCGACGAGCTTTTTCGATTCCGTCGTAAGCTTTTTCCGTTTCGGTCGGGGCGTTAAGGGCGTCAAGGTCAGAAGCTCGGGCGACAGAATATTCATAGACGTGTCGGTGGTCGTCAAATTCGGCGTTTCCATCGTCGCCGTTATAGAAGCTCTCAAAGAATCCATAAAGTACAAGGTGGAGCGGTTTACGGGTATGATAGTGGACACTATGAACGTGACCGTTATGGGAGTTAAAGAATAGCCTGCTTTGTCGGGCTTTTTCCTGCGTCGGAGATTTGTTTGCCGAAGCGCCTCATAGACTCGTCGCAAATAGGCGGGCGCGGAGTGAGGCGGCTATAAGCCTTAAATAAGTTTTTTCCTTTTTATAGTAGGAGTTTATAATGCAAAAAACGATAAACGGAGCGATGCTCAGGTCGATGATTGTGACTGCGGCGAAATTGCTCGAGATAAACAGAGCAACGGTAGACGCGCTGAACGTCTTCCCCGTTCCGGACGGCGACACCGGTACGAATATGTCGCTCACGATACAGTCCGCGGTAAAGGAGGCTATGTCTTCCAACACCAACAAGATTGTAGACGTATCCGAGGCGATTTCGAGAGGCGCGCTTCGCGGCGCGCGCGGAAACTCGGGCGTTATCCTTTCGCAGGTGCTTCGCGGTATGTGTCAGGTTTTTAAGAACGTAACCGAGATTGACGTAAAGACTTTCGCGCAGGCGCTTCTTTCGGGAGCGGAGGTAGCGTACGGCGCGGTCAGTAAGCCGAAAGAAGGCACGATGCTCACCGTTATCAGAATGATGGCGGAGCACGGACAGAACGTCAGGAGAAAATGCCCCGACTTCGAGACTTTCTTCGCAGAGATAATCAAAGCGGGCAACGACGCGGTGGAGCTTACGCCGTCGCTTCTTCCCGTCCTTCGCAAGGCGGGCGTTGTGGACGCGGGCGGCAAAGGACTTATGTGCGTGTTCGGGGGTATGCAAAAAGCTATTCTCGGCGAGGCGGTCAGGGGGGACGTGGAGATTCCCGACACGCCGTCATCGGAGACGGCTATGGAACACGCGGACATAATGAGCCTCGGCAACATAGAGTTTGCGTATTGCACCGAATTTTTCATTATAAACATAAAAAAGCAGACGACGCTTGCGGATATAGAAAAGCTCAAAGAATTTTTAATGACGATAGGCGACTGCGTTATCGTTATAGGCGATTTGGAATTCGTAAAGGTACACGTCCACACCAATCAACCGGGGTTTGCCCTCTCTAAAGCTCTCGAACTCGGCGAGCTCGACAAGCTCAAAATCGAGAATATGTTAGAGCAGAACCGCGCGCTCATGAAGAAGTACGAGGAAGAGAAAAAGAAAATGGGCATGATGGCGGTTTCCGCGGGCGAGGGACTGTCGGGCATATTCAAGGACCTTATGGTAGACGCCGTTATAGAAGGCGGGCAGTCGATGAATCCTTCCGCGAGCGACATTGCGGACGCGGTGCAGAGGATAAACGCGGAAAACGTTTTCGTATTCCCGAACAACAAGAACATTATACTCGCCGCAGAGCAGGCGAAGGCGCTCGTCGAAAACAAGACGATACACGTTATTCCGACGAAGAATATTCCTCAAGGTTTCTCGGCGGCGCTCGCGTTTAACCCCGACCTTTCGGTGGACGAAAACAAAGCGAATATGATACACGCCCTCGACACCGTAAACGTAGGTCAGGTCACTTACGCGGTGAGAAACACCAAGCTTTACGGTTTCGAGCTTAAAGTCGGCGACATAATGGGGCTGGATAACAAAAAGATACTCGCCACCGGAAACGATATAGGTCTCGTTACGATAGAGCTTATAGAGAAGCTCCGCAGCGACGAGGAGATAATCACTCTCTACTATGGAAAAGACGTTGAGGAGAGCGACGCGGAGGCTCTGCGCAATATAGTCGCGGAGAAATATCCCGACTGCGACGTGGAACTTCATTACGGCGGACAACCGATTTATTACTACTATATCGCGCTTGAATAAAAAAACCTTCGGGAAAGAGAAATCTTTCCCGTTTTTACTATAGGGGCGCATTTTTTATAAAGAGAGCGCGGCTTCCGAAACGGAACGCGCGGCGCGGGAGAGAAACAGGCTATGGAGCTTACCAAGATACGCGGAATAAACGAAAAACGCGAGGCGGAACTGAATAAGCTCGGCATTTTCGACACGGCGGACTTAATCCGCTTTTTTCCGCGCGCCTATCTCGATATGACGAGCAAGTCCCTTCTTAAGGACACCTATCACAACGATATGGTTCTGACGTCGGGGAAAATCACGAGTCCGCCGACGGTCAGGTATTTCAGGTGGGGCGGCGGAATGGTAAAAGCCGTTTGCGAGCAGGAGGGCGAAATTTTTGCGATAGTGTGGTTCAATCAGCCTTACGTCGCCTCGAAGCTCAAAGCGGGCGAAGAGTACCTTTTTTACGGCAGAGTGAGAAAGGAAAACGGTTTTGCCACGCTTACGAATCCGTCGTTCGAGCCTTGCGCAAAGGCTTTCAGATTAAAGGGCGTTGTGCCGCAGTATAGGCTAAAGGGCTCGCTTACACAAAAGGCAGTGCGGGACGCGTGCAGGCTTGCGGTGGATATAGAAAAACCCGTTTCGGCGATTCCCTCCGCGCTTATAAAAAAATACGCCCTCGGCGACCTGTATTCCGCCTACCGCGAGGCGCATAACCCGTCTTCCTTTTCGTCTCTTAAAAAGGCTTCGGACAGGATTGCGGTAGAAGAATACTTCGCGCTCATTTCGGCGTTTAAGATAATAAAGGGCGGCAGGGAGCAGGTGCGTATAAACCGCTACGACTGCCCCGAAAAAGAGCTTTTGAAATTTATTTCGGAGCGGTTTCCCTTCGAGTTCACGGCGGGGCAGAAGTCCGCGGTGAACGAGATTTACGCGGATATGACGGGCGCTTCGGTGATGAACAGGCTGGTCCAAGGCGACGTCGGGAGCGGCAAAACCGCGGTGAGTATGTGCGCCGTGTTTATCGCGCTTTATAGCGGTTATCAGGCGGCAATGCTCGCGCCGACCGAGGTGCTTGCAAGGCAAAACTACGAGGCGGTAAAGCGCGCGTTTCCCGATTACAACGTGGGGCTTATCACGGGTTCTATGACGGCGAAGGAAAAACGCGAAATGAAAGGGGCGGTAAAGCTCGGCATTATAAACATTCTCGTTGGCACGCACGCGCTTTTAGAGGACGACGTGGAATTTAAAAGGCTTTCGCTATGCGTGTGCGACGAACAGCAACGCTTCGGAGTGGCGCAAAGGAGCGGACTTACGAACAAGGGGGTTACGCCCGACGTACTCGTCATGAGCGCGACGCCTATCCCGAGGACGCTCTCGCTTATTTTTTACGGCGACCTCGACGTAACGACGATTGCCGATAAACCTAAGGAAAGAGTGCCTATACAGACGAATATCGTTCCGCAGGCAAAATATCTCGATATGCTTAAATTTATTGAAAAAGAGGTGTCTTTCGGGAGACAGGCGTATTTCGTTTGCCCGAAGATAGAAGGGGACGACGAGGGGACGTTAATCAGCGTTACCGAGCTTTTCGAGGAGCTTAAGGGAAAAATGCCGAGCGTGAAGTTCGGGCTTCTGCACGGCAAAATGAAGGATAAAGAAAAGGACGAGGTGATGCGCGCGTTTAAGGAAAAACGATACGGCGCGCTCGTCTCTACCACGGTCATAGAAGTCGGCGTGGACGTTCCCGACGCTTCGGTTATGGTCATTTATAACGCAGAACGCTTCGGACTGTCGCAACTGCACCAGCTTCGCGGAAGAGTGGGAAGGTCGGACAAGAAGAGCTATTGTTTTTTGACTTCCTCGAGTACGAGCGAAACGGCTTTGGAACGGCTAAAAATAATCGAGAAAAATTCGGACGGGTTTAAAATTTCCGAATACGACTATAAACTGCGCGGTTCGGGGGACTTTATGGGCAGCCGTCAGAGCGGTAAGTTTATGAACGATTTAGGGGATCTCGTATACGGGACGGACGCGATATTTCTCGCTAAAAAACTCTCGGACGAAGCCTTTATGTCGGGCGCGGACACGGAAAAAATAAAAGAGGTCGCCATTAAAAAGTATAACAAGCTTAAAGACGTGACTATGAATTAGAGGGGCGTCGCCGTTTGACCCTCGCCGAAATCGGCACGCTTTTTCTCCCCGTATAATATATTGTTAGGGAAAACTTTTTCGGGGGCGTGTGAATGAAAATAACCTTCGCGACGACGGATACCGTGAACGGCGTATGGCAAGAGCGGCTCGATAAAATCGGTAAAAGCGATCTCGTAGCGTTCGGGTTTAACGGACTCGGGCTTGTGAGCTATAAAAAAGAGCTCGGCGGCGAAACCGAATATTTTCAGGACGTGGCGCGGCTTTCCCGTCAGCTTTCCTCGGTCGTCGTATGCGGGTGCGATACCGATACCTACGGCGTTTTCCGTCATTCGGCGGTGATTGCGGATAAAGGCAAAATTCTCGGCGTTTCGGACATGGCGCATTCTATAGGCGACAGCGAATTCGTCGCGGGCGGAGGCTTTCGCGTATACGACACGAGCGCGGGCAAAATAGGACTTATCGTCGCGGAAGATTTATTTTTCCCCGAATCGGCGCGCGTTCTCGCGCTGTGCGACGCGGACGTCATAATCTGCCTTTTTAAGTCTCTCGAAGATTTAATTCCGCAGATAATGCTCCGCGCGGGGGCGTTCGCTAACGGCGTCGCCATGGGACTTTGCGCCAAAAACTACGCCGTCGTTTCGGACGTGCGCGGAAATATAGCGGCGGCAAGCTCCGCGGATTTTTTGCGCGTGGACTTAAAAATAGAAAAAGATTATCGGCTGATAAGCTCCCGCCGCAGAGGACTATACAGAGACTTCGGCTCGGGATATTGAAAATTTACCGCCTTATTATCGGCGATACAAGTAAAAACAAAACGAAAGAGGTAGATAAATATGGCGTTTAATATAGTTTTGGTAGAACCCGAAATTCCGCAGAATGCGGGAAACATCGCAAGGACGTGCGCGGTCACGGGGAGCGTTTTGCACCTCGTGCGTCCGCTCGGCTTCGAGGTGACGGACAAGCAGTTAAAGCGCGCGGGGCTCGACTATTGGCATTTTCTCGATATTCGCTACTACGACAGTATAGAAGAGGTTATGGACAAGTTCTATAACGGCGAAAACTTCTGGTTTTTCTCCACAAAAGCGAAACATATTCATTCGGGCGTAGAGTATAAGGACGGCGATTTTCTCGTCTTCGGCAAGGAAACGAAAGGGCTTCCCGAACCGCTCCTTAAAAAATATTACGACAGATGCGTGCGCCTTCCGATGAAAGACGAAACGCGCTCTTTAAATCTTTCCAACTCGGTGTGCGTGGGCGTATACGAGGCTCTCCGTCAGAACGGGTATAAGGGGCTAAAAACGGAGGGAGAAATTCCCGAAAGATAAGAAAAGTCAATACGCCGTGCGAGACGAAAAGCGGATCCGACCGCTTTTTTTGCTCTATCGCATAAAAAAGGTTGACGAAAGACGGGGAAAAGGTGTATCATAATTACGCTTGCTTTTCTTACGCAGGAAAAAATTATAAGGAAATTTTATGGGCAACGGAGTATTAGAAAACGTTTTCTTTCTGCTCGGCGGAATGGCGATAATGCTTTTCGGCATGCACGTTATGGGCAACAATTTAGAGCGCGTGGCGGGCAATAACCTCAAAAAGCTTCTCGGCAAAGTGACGAGCAACCGTTTTGCGGGCGTCGGCATCGGTACGACCGTAACGATAATAATGCAAAGCTCGGCGGCGACCACCGTCATGCTCGTAGGCTTCGTGAACGTCGGACTTATGACGCTCGCGCAGGCGACCTCGGTCATCATGGGCGCGAACATCGGCACTACCGCCACGGCACTGTTTTTGGCTCTTGGCGTCGACCTCAACGTGGCGGCATACGCCTCGATTATAGCGGCGGCGGGCGCGATTATGGGGCTGTTCGTAAAGAACGACAAAATAAACAAAATAGGGTATATCCTCCTCGCTCTCGGAATGATTTTCCTGGGACTTGAAATTATGAGTCTTTCGGTAAATAAGATTATTGGCGAGTACCCCGACTTCTTCGAAACGCTTTTCCACAAAGACCATTTGCCGATTATCTTAATTATTGTCGGCGCGGTAGTCACCGCGCTTATCCAAAGCTCGACCGCCATTACGGCTATTCTGGTAGCTCTCGGTCCGAGCATCAGTCTTTCCAACGCGGTATTCATTATTTTAGGCTCCAACATAGGCACTTGCGTTACCGCCATGATTTCGAGTATAGGCACCTCGACGAACGCAAAACGTACCGCGCTCATTCACCTTTTATTCAACGTTTTCGGCTGTCTTATAGTGCTTGCTCCGCTTTGGATATGGCAAAGCGAGTTCGTGAGTTTTATGGAAACGATATGCGGCTCTTCGCGACGATGGCAAATCGCCGTCTTCCACGCCCTTTTCAACGTATTCACCACTATAGTATTGCTTCCGTTTATAAACGGCATAGTGTATATCGCGACCAAGATAATCAGACCGAAAAAGAACGAAGAAGAAAACGCCATGCGGTTTATGTTTATCGACGAAAGACTTCTCGATACTCCGCCGATAGCGGTAAACAACACCAAGAAAGAAATAGTGAGAATGTGCGGCATAGCTAAAGAGAACATAAACCTCGCCGTCGCCATGCTGATAGAGGGCAAATACGAAAACGCCTCGGCGGTACGGGTAAACGAAGAGACGATAAATTTCTTAAACAGAAACATAACCGCGTACCTCACCTCTCTTTCGGGCAAGGACCTTGCCCTTCAGGACGAAAAGAAAGTCGGCTCGTATTATCACGTCGTTACGGACGTAGAGAGAGTGGGCGACTATGCGGAAAACATTATGGAATACGCGCTCCGCTTAAAAGACGAGGGAGTGGACTTCTCTAATGCCGCGAAAGAAGAGCTTAAGGAGATGGTGGAGACGGTGGATAACCTCTTCGACGCGGCGGTCAAGGTCTTCGACGAGCGCGACTTAACCCTTCTGCCCAAGGTAGACGAGCTTGAGGAAATGATAGACGGGTTCAACGCGGAGCTCGAATTAAAGCACATAGAGAGGCTTAAGAAAGAGGAATGTTCGGCGCAGGTCGGTTCTATATATCTTCAGACCGTCTCTAATTTAGAAAGAGTCGGCGACCACATAACCAACATCGCGTTCAGCATAAAGCAGTACGTCCGCTAAAACGCTTAAAATCGGGCGACTAAAAGAGAAAAAAACGAGAATATAGCTTTTTACGGCGTTTTGTTGTTTTGTCAATCGTTTTTTAAGAGATTTTAAGAAATTTTCTAAATAATTTTTATTTTCGGGTTTTTGACGCCCTAAAATAGGCAAAATAAGGGGGTTGCCGTCGTATTGTGCGGCAATCCCCGTTGTTTTAACCTGTAAAAGGGCATAGAAAAACAACCGCGGCGATTATAGACGCGGCGCGTCGGCGGTGTTGAGTTGCGTTAAGCGGCTTTTTTCTTTAAGAATTTGACCCGATAACCCGCGTCGGGCGTCGCCGATTTCAAAACTTCCATAAGTTCGGCGCGCTTTTGTAGCGGTGTAATCCACGACCGCCGCCCGTATTTATCCCGTAAAGACGAGTGCGGGCAATGATTATAGCGCACGAGCCAAGCGTGCATTTTTTCGCGTAATTCTTCAAAGGTCGAAAAAGTTAAATGATTATAAAAATTTTCTTGATCGGTACGGTGTGAGCGTTCAACTTTTCCATTGTGGCGCGGCGTGTAAACGCGTATCAATTTATGTTTTATGCGGAGTCGGTTTAATAACTGATCGACGGCGTGGACTTTGCCTTCGCCCGTGCCTTTCGGGTTTGTAAATTCCGTGCCGTTGTCGGTTTGAATGATAGCGGGCAAATAACCGAAGTAAATTATCGCGCGTTTGATAAAATCGACGGTCGAGTATCCGCTTTTTTCCTTGTAAGGGTATATAAACCGCTCCCGCGTTGCCTCGTCAATCATTGTATATTGATAATATCGCTCGTGTTTGTATTCGCCGACGTTGCACTCTAACGGAACGTATTTGACGTCCATTTGCATTTTTACGCCAAACATTTCGGGCGTATCGTACGGCTTTGCGATATACGGGTTTATTTCCCGCACGGGGCGTATTTTGTGTTTCATTAAAAAGCGGTAAAATCCGCCATACGTCCGCGCGTAGCCGTAATCGGTGCGAAGTATGCCCAACGCCTCGGCGTAACTTATATCGGGGTGCGATTTGAATACTTCGGCAATTTGCGCCGTTTCTTCGGGCGTGTGCGCGTTCGGGTGCGGGGTGTGCGGGCGGCTTGATTTGTTTTTCAAACTGTCCGTTGTGCCGTCGTAGGCTCTCCGCCACCGATAAAGGCTTTGTATCGTGCATTTTGTTTTCTTTGCGACCTTGAAAACGTCCTCGCCGTCAACGATCCATTTTTTAAGCGCGTTTTCTTTTTCTTTCGCCGTGTATTTGATACCCTTCATTTTTAACCTCCGTAAAACAAAAGCGGGCTACCGATAGGGCAACCCGCTTTACCTCTTTTTTTTGATTATTTGTTTTTGTTTTCCAACTCGCCGACCGCCCAACGCAAAAACTCGGCTTTTTTCATACCCGACGACGCTATAACGGCGTTAATGCGGGCAAGTTCGGCGGGATCAAGATTTACAATAAACGGCTTGTATTTTCCGTTTATTTTTTTTGCGTATCTTGCGTCGGCGGCTTTTTGTGCCTCACTTCGTGCCATTTTGTACCTCCGTTAAAATAAGTCGTTTTCGGCGATAAACGCTTTTACGTCGTCGAAAGTAGGGCAATCGGATTTTGATATTTTCGCCGTTGCCGTTACGTTGCAATCGCTTAATATGGATACCGTCCACGATTTCGCGTTTTCCGCTACCTTGTAAATTTTACTGTTTTTTTCAATCGTCATATTACACCTCCGTTTTTTCGACTTTAATAATTTTTTCGACCTTGCAACCGCAAAGGGAGTAAAAACGTCGCGTTGCGGCAATCGCCGATTTTTCCGACGTGCGAGCGTTGCCGAACGGGCTAAACGTGTACGACCCGTCGGGGTTAGGATTTTCGACTTGATTTGTCCTACCGCTTAAAATTACGGTTATTTTGTACGGTCTTTTTGATTGATTTTGCATTTTGTCCTCCTATCGCGGGCATTTCGATTTGACAAACCCGACTAAAATATGATAAAATAGGACTTACGAGGGGCGGTTTCCCGCCCGCTCTGCCTTGCCGATTTACTCGGCTTTGGTTTGCGCCTTGCTTGTCTTTGGCTTTTTAAGTGTTATTGTAACTTTGACTCGTTCGACCGTGTCGTTACTTTCAACCGCTTTTGCCAAGTCTTGCAAGGCTTTTGTTATGTTGTCCATATTCGCACCTCCTTTTTTTTGATTTCAAAGGTTTTTGTTTCCCTCAACCTTTGTGATTATATTATATCATAGTTACTATGATAAGTCAACCGTTTTACGCACATTTTCAAAAAATATTTTTATTTTTTTCGAGAAAAATAAACGCCTTCCGATAGTGGAGGGCGTTTTATCGTTATACCGAGATTTTTAATAAAGGAATAGCCGCGTTATTGACTTCGCCGTAAAGATTTGATATAATAGATTTGCTACAATCATTACACTTCATATCTTGCGACTCGGTTATAACACGGCTAACGATATAACGACGCCCGTTTTTCTCGGTGCGTCGATAATCGTATTACTATTATATATCGAACGACCGAGAAAGTCAAGACTTCTTGAAGTGTAAACGAAAAATTTATCTTTCAAGGAGTCTTTTTTATATGACGGTTTCCGAACGGATTTTCGACCTTTTGAAAAAGCAAGGAAAAAAGCAAGGCGACCTCGCGCGGGCGTTAAACGTGCGCCCGACAACGGTTTCGGAGTGGAAAACGGGTAAACGCGAGCCGTCGGCTGTCTTTTATGCAAAGATCGCCGAATATTTCGGCGTATCGCTCGACTATCTTATTACGGGGCGACCACCACGCGACGCACCCGTACAACAAATAATCGGCAACAATAACTCAAACAACGTTGCAAATGTAGCGGGCAACGTTGGCGGGGGGTTGACTGAATACGAGCGGGAATTGCTGAAGGTGTGCGAGTCTTTCGATATGCGCCACAAAACCGCTCTTTTAATGTACGCATACGACCTTGAAAAAGAAATCAAGAAAAATAAGGAGTGATTTTGTATGAAGTGGTTTTATAATCTTAAACGCGTTGTACGCGTTATAATTGCCGTTGTATCGTGGTTGCCGTTGTTTATCTTTGCGGGCGTTGTCGGCGGTAGTGTAGGGGAAAACGGCGAAAATATGCAAACGTGGCAAGCGTTGA
This sequence comes from Bifidobacteriaceae bacterium, assembly GCA_963610935.1. GTDB lineage: Bacteria > Bacillota > Clostridia > Christensenellales > Borkfalkiaceae > UBA1259. Next base: position 26,837 of record CAVDPT010000002.1, read on the forward strand.
TAATTTGCGCGTTGCTCGCTGTGGGCGTTGTGTTTACCGTGTTCGCAATCAAAGCGCGGACGAAAGAAACAAAAGCCGATCGCAACGCCAAGCGTACGGAACGAGCCGCACTTGAAAGCCGTAAAAAAATTACAGCGACCGAAAACCCGCACATAATCAAAATGAGCGACGCCGCGGGAACGTCGCCCGCAACAACGTTGAGTTTTCCGATATTTACAAAGGCGGTCGGCGTAACGTTTGATAATTGCCAAGAAAACATACAAAAAAGCAATGTCGGCGACTCGCTTTTAATTAAACATAAACCGACTGAGGAATATCCCGAAAGCGTGGACGTCATAAACGCGCGGACGCATAAACGTATCGGGCGTATCAATTCGGATCTTGCGTGGGAATTTGTGGGCGAGTTCGACGAACGGTTTACACTTGACGGCGAAATCGCCGATATAACGGGCGGTAGCGACGGGCAAAATTACGGTTGCAATATAAAGATTGTCGGCGAGCATATCGACGACTAACGCCAAAAACAAGCAATAAAAAACGCCTTCTTGCGAGGGCGTTTTTGTTTTATCAATTAAAATGTTTTTCGCCGAGGCGGGTTGCCCAACCTTCAAACCATATTTGATCGTAGGGCGGTAAAGTGTTGCCGAGTCCTTTTCGTATTTTGTACTCGCGCCACCAATAGCGAACGCAAGAGGGAATACTAACGACAAAAGGCATAAACACGCCGAGCATAATATTTTGTAAACCGTGTCCGCTTTCGTGTTGCAAGATATGTAAAGACGGGTTTTTGTTGACGACGAAAAACGCGCCGAGTTCAAATCCGCCCCAACCGCTCCCGACTTCAAAATAAATCAAATAATGAAATCGTTTCGGTTTATGCCCCGTTACAAGCAAGGCAAGGGCAACAACGCCGCCGCAAAGCGTCATAAGCGCGCCCCACGTTAGCGACAAAAGCCAAAACATAATTGCTTTAACCGTTTTCATTTTGCACCTCCAAAGGCTTATTTTTCAAATCGTAAAGCGTTGCCTCGATTTGCGACTTTATCCACGTTTCGACGTCGCCGAAGTTGTCGTTTATAAATTTTTCGACGTCCGCCGATAACTGCATACGCGCCGCCGCGATTGCAAGTTTTAACGCCTCCTCTTGCGCGTCTTTCGTCCAAGCGTCCGTACCTTTGATAGACTCGACGTACGTTTGATATGTAGCCTTTACGGCGTTTGAAACAACGTTCGTCGCGCCTTGTAAAAGATTGCGCGCTTTTTCGTTTTTGATTTTGGTATTGATAAGGCTTTTAACCTTTGCCAAAACCCACGCGCCGAGCGTGGCGAGTAGGGCGGAAACGATTTTGATTATAATACTTTGCCAATCCATAAGTTTTTTAATCCTCCGTTTTGTTTTCGTTGTCGGGGTGGGGCGGAAATTCGGGCAATGCGATCAAGTCGTTGTATAAGTCCGTGATAACGCCGTTACCGCCGAGCAAGTGATACGACTCATACTCCCGACGCAATGCGTCTTTTGCATAAATCGGACAATAGCCGCGGTCGGTGTATTTTTCGTGTTGTCGTATGATTTCGGCGCGCAAAAGACTTTGCAAGCCGCTTTGCATTGCTTTGTTTTTTGCGTGTCCGCTTTTGAAGTTGCCGACAATCGCCGTTACCACCGCGCCGACGGACGTACTTATAATCGCGGTTAAGATCGTTGCCCAAACGTTCATTTTACACCTCTACAAACCACTCGTCGCGGAGCGACGCGCCGTTGTTTTCGGCGATTTCTTCTTTTGACTTGCCGTCAAGGTCGTTGACCCAAATTTCGCAAGCGTCGTCAATTTCGCGTTGAGTGAGTATCCCCGCCGCCTTGTCCGCGTTTGCCGTTTCGAGCCATTTGTCTTTGCTGAATACTTTTTGTTTTGCGTTTGCCATTTTTGAGATTACCTCCGTTTTGTTTACTGTAATTACTTACAATCTTTTTAAGTTTGTTTTTCGGCGCGTACGGGTAAATGTTCTTTTTGTAGAAGTTCCGCCCGTTGATATGCGATAGCCAACCGATAAGGGATAGAAGGCTCATTGCTTGCCGCGGGGTAGTGTAGCCCGTTTTACTAACTTTGCGCACTCGACGACATAAACGAAAAAATATTCGTTTGCGGAGTATGGTTTTGTTTTTATAAAACCGATACCCGACAAAATCAATCGGGCGCGAATTGAGTTTCCAAACTTGCCAATTACCTTTTATCTTTAATCCGATACCGTGCAAGTAGTTATCAATCGCCGCAACCGCTTTATGTAACTTTCGCTTGTTAGAGTCTATCAAAACCATATCGTCAACGTATCGGACGTAGTATTTGACGTGCAATACTTCTTTGATATAGTGGTCTAAACCCTCCAAGTAAAAATTTGAAAACCATTGCGACGTATAATATCCGATCGGTAGATGATCGCCGCCGTTTTCGAGGACTTGACCGATAAGGCGTAAAACCTTGTCGTCTTTGATTTTCCGTTTAAGCATTTCGAGCAATATCGGCGGGCGGACGCTGTCGAAAAACTTTGATACGTCAAGTTTTGCGCAATAACGCATTTTGACGTCGCGTATCGCCGTTTCGACGTAAGCCTTCGCGTCAATGCCGCCGCGGTTAGGTATGCTCCCGCAACAATAACGGTACATACCGCGCGTTATTACGGGGTTTAATGCCGTAATAATAAGCCAATGCACGATTTGATCGGGGTAAAATTTCGGTATCGTGATTTGTCGGGTTTTACAACAAGAATTGTCGTAAATTTCGATATGTTCACTCGGCGAAAGTTTTATCGTTTCGGTTTCGAGCATTGCTTTAATTTTTCGTGCGTAACCGTCAATATCACTCAATATCGCTTTGACGTAGAGTCGGTCGGTTTTACCTTTTGCGGCGTTTCGGATTGCCGTTTTGATAAAATCGACGTCGCACATTTTCTCGTACAAATAACCGACTCTTTTCATAGAATATCCTTTAATCTTCTTGCGGTCTTTCAATGACTTACTAAACCGCCCTCTTTGTGAAGTGTTTTTTGCCGAGGGGCAAGGATTATGCGCGCTCTAAATAAATATCAAGATTAAATGCGACCCCCGATGTTCGAGTTCGCGTTCGACGGATCGTAATTACCGTTCCAATTCCACAAACCCGCGTTCGTCGTGTTGTTCCAATTCCCACCAACGGCAAGGACAGAGCCGTTGACGTTCGCGTCGGGGAGTGCGCGCAATACCCTTTGTGTTTTATTGTCGCTATTGAATAGACGCCAAGGGGGAGGTATCCCCCTTGACAATCCCTCTCTTAAAGAGGTTTATAGCAAAGGCGACCCCCGATGTACGAGCTCGCGCGCGACGGATCGTAATTACCGTACCAAGTCCACAAACCCGCGTACGTCGCGTTGAGCCAAGTCCCACCAACGGCAAGGACAGAGCCGTAGACGCTCGCGTAATCCGCGTAGTAGGTAGTGTTGCTACCGTCGCAATCGGTCGCGTATTGTATAAGCGGATTGCGTCCGAGCGGTTCGACTTTTTTAATATAGCCGTCCGACGATCTATCGCCTTGATAAACGTACGGCGACGCGACTTTGCCCGCCGCGTAAGACGCGGGATCGGTGCAAACATAGACTTTTTCGAGATAATCCTCGTCGCCGCCGAACGAAATACCGTCAACCCACTTGAAAACGTTGCCCCACAAATTCTCGATACCGCGATACTTGCAAGCGTGTTTGCCGTCGGTGTTGCTGACCTCCGACCCCGACGGGGTTTTTACGCTGTCCGTTCTTCCCGTAGCGACCGCCGCCGAGTTGCCGTTTGCGTAACCGTACATTACCGATTGCGAGTTTGTCGTTTTCATTTCGACGAGCCACAATTCTTTGATAATAAGGTCAATCAAGAAATCGTACTGCTGATAACCCGCGCCGTTCGCTTTACAACCCGTACGGAAATTATCGCAAGTGATATTGACAAGCACCGTTGCGCCCGATTTCGAGTACACGCGCGCCGACGACCCGCTCCCTTCGTATTTACCGACGAGGACGTAATCAAGTTCGTTTCCCGCGCCGTCAACAAACAACGTCGAAAAGCCTTCGTATCGAATACCCGATATTTGGTGCTTGTACGTTCCGTCGCTGTTTTTCGTGATTTTCGAGTAAAATTTCGGTATCTTGATAAATACGTTACCCGACGCGTCGGTTACTTCTTGCATATCGCTCCACGGATAGCAACGGTCAAAGTCGCTTACAATATCCGTCGTGCCGACCGTATAGGAAAGCCCGACGGCGTCGTCCGTCCTTGTAAGGGCGGACGGGGTGGACGAGCCGACTTTATCTACACCGTAGATTTTTGCTTTTTCAATGTTCATAGTTTAATTACCTCCTTCGAGTGCGGCAAGCCGCGTTTTGATTTTCTTAAATTCGGCGTCGATTTCGCCGCCGCGCGTATATCCGACGGCTTTTTCCGACTCCGCCGCCGTTGCGGCATAAATTGCGATTGACGCGCCGCCGCCCTCGGTTTTGAGTGCAACAAGGTTTGCCCAAGCGGTCGTACCGTCGCCGATTTTCAAAACCTTGTTTGTGGTATCGTAGCCAAATTCGCCCGCGGAAAGTACCGAGTTTTTACTCGCCCAATTTGCCGCGGTGTCTTGTCTGACTTTGAGTGTTACGGTTATATTCCGCGTTGCCATTTTGACCTCCTTTACGCTTTGCCGCCGTTAATCGTCAATGTATCGGTTGACAATACAACGTTTGCGCCGTCTTTCAATTCCGTTACGCTTTTGTTTTTGAAATTCGAGTTAAAGTTTGCGGTAGCGCGTGCCTCGGTAAAGTAAAGGTTTGTGCCTTCCGCAATATCGCTCGTAGTAAGTACAACCGCTCCCGTTTTGCCGTTTACCGAAAGCACCTTACAATCGGGGGTACGCAACCAAACCCAATTTGCAAGCACGGTCGGATCGTCGGCGTTAAGTATGTAAGACTTGTTTTCGTCCGTGCGGACTGCCACGTCGCCGCGTTGCGCGGAAAGCGCGAGCATTGCGGCTTGACTGTCAACGACAAACGTTTCGGTAATCGCGATTGCGGGGAGTAAACTTTCGTCGAGTTTTCCGTCGCTACCAAGCACGGGAACGTTGCCCGCCGCCGTACCGACGTTTTTACCCGCCGCCGTTCCCGCGTCGCTAATCTTTGAAAGGGTAAGCGAGGGGATAAGGGCGACCGCGATTTTTGCGTTTGCGTCAAGCACGGGTACATTACCCGCCGCCGTTCCCGTATTCTTACTTGCCGCCGTTCCCGCGTCCGAAATTTTGGAAAGAGTAAGAGCGGGAATATCTGCCGCCGTAAGTTGCGTTGCGCTTGTGATAATGCCTTTTGCGTTTACGGTAACTTTGGTATAAGTTCCCGCCGATACGCCGCTATTTGCAAGCACGAGGACGTATTCGACGTCGCCGCTACCGTCAAACGTTTTAGAGTTTGCGACGACCGCTCCCGAAAACTTAATCGTCCTTGCGGTTTGAAGTTTAACTGCCTCGTCGGCGAGTGTTGCTTTGTCGATTTTTCCTTGCGAGTCCAAAAGTCCGATCCACGTTGCCGCGGTTGCGGTTTTTGCAAAAAGGATATAAGCCTTCGTACCCGTCGTGTCAACCCAAAGCGTGCCAATGTCGTAGCCGACGTCGCTCGCGGTGGGGGCGGTGCTTTTGACTTCGACGTTTCCGCCGAGTCCGTATTTCAACGAGTTGTATGCGGTAGTGCCGTCGCCGATCTTAAATTTGCGAGTGTCGGTTTCGACGCCAAGTTCGCCGAGCGTCAAAACAGGGTTTTTACTCGCCCAATTTGCCGCCGTGTCGTTGCGCATAATCAACGTTACGTTGAGTGTTTTGTTTGCCATTTTTAATTACCTCCGTTAGCATTGATAATTGTTATATCGTCGGGATTAAGCCCGATAATAACGTAATTGTTTATTGCCGTATCATAGCGGTACGGCGTGTTTGTTGCCGCGTCGATATAGATTACGCCGCCGACTCCGACGTCGGGGAAGTGGTCGCGGTCGATACATTCGGTAACGCCGCCGTCCTTTTGTTCAAGCGCGGTAACGCGGTCGTCAAGGTCTTGCAACTCGTCGGGGTATTCTTTGGAAATAACCTCGTCGGCGGGGATTTCTAAATCGAAAGTCGCGTTAAATATTTCCGTTTGCCAAATTATCGCGTCGTCGTTGTCCGTCTTTTGAAAAAGCACTTGCATATCGACGTTGCGTTGCCTTGTAACCTTTTTCGGAAAAACATAAATGAGTCTTACCTTTTCGGGGTCGGTATCGACGTCGAAAATAAAATGTCGCGTTTTATCGACGAACGTAAAATCGCGGTTGACAATCTTTATAAACGGCGTAAATTCGGCAAGGTTCAAATTGCCTTGTTTCTTGTCGATTATCATTGTCAAATCGTCGGCAAGGTTGTTGCCGACAACGCCAATTCGGAAAAATCGTTGTTGCGGGGATTTGCCGCAAAAGGTAAGTTTCATTGCAAGCCCTCCTTCTATGCCTCGCCGCCGCTGAAAATGATTGTATCGTTTTCGTCGATCAATCCGCCGCCCTCGAAAGTCGCTTGCGGTGTTCCGTTAAGTGTAACGGTTGTACCTTGTTTCGTTCCGATTTGCTGTTCGAGGTCATTTACTTTTTGCTCGACTTGCGTTTTTGTGGTACTTGCAAGGTTTGCCGCGTCGCTTGCGGTTTGTTTCGCCTCGTTCGCGGCTGATACCGCGTTGTCGGACTTTGTGTTTGCCGCACTTGCAACTTCGGTTGCGCTATCCGCTTTTGTATCCGCGCCGTTTGCGGTTTCGATTGCCGTTTCCGCTTTGCTAACGGCGTCCTCGGCTTTGGTTTTTGCGCCGTTCGCGGTAGTAACTGCACCCGCCGCCACCGTTTCGGCGTTTCCCGCTTTTGTATCCGCGCTTTCGGCAATACCTTTGACCGTTTCGGCGGTGGACTTTGCCGAGTTTGCCGTTTCGACTGCATTATCGGATTTTGTATTTGCGGCGTTTGCCGTGCTGACGGCGTTTGCCGCTTTCGATACTGCGTCCGTAGCCTTTGCGACTGCGTCGTCGGACTTTGTGTTTGCGGCGTTTGCTGTCGAAATAGCGGTGTTTGCCGCCGCGACTGCGCTTGCGGCTTTTTCGAGTGCCTCGTCAACGATTGTTTTTATCGTCGCGTAGTCGGCGACGGGGTTTATCAACTTTTTAAGATTGACGATCGACGTACCCGAAATTTCAAACGAATACAACGGGAGTTCGTAAGCCGTGTTGACGTTGTCCGCGGTCGCCGCGTAGGTGTCGGACTGTTCGAGCGTTATTGCCTCGTAAGTACGGTTGACAACTGCTAAAAGACTGCAATTTGCGTCGTCCGACGGGTGGTACGTTTCGATACGCGCCACAACGTAACCGACAAAGCCGTCAAAGATTTGCGGGGCGACTAATTCCGCCGCCGTGATTTCGCACATACGACCTTGCACCAAAAACGCGCCCGTGCCGATTTGTATTTTTTGACCGACGATTTGCGCGGCAAGTTCGTTGCCGTAACCCTTGTAATATCCGTTTGCTTTGCTTTGGTCTATAAAACGCGAGCGTACTTCAAGCGCGTACAAATTCGCGTTGAAATTAAAACAACCTTGAAACGTTACGGGTTTTATCATTGCTGACCTCCTAATTTTTGATAACTTCGGTTAAAAGTATTTTCTTAAAACCGAGTTTGATTTTTGTATTTTTGCCGTCGCTGTCAAGCGTGATTATTTTCTCGCTTATGGGCAACGTCTTAAATAACTTACCGTCGTAATAAAGGGCAACCTTCGTATAAAGTCGGTATCCCGAAAAGTCTATCGGGTCAATCGTTTTATTGTTGTCGATAATGATATTATCAACGTATCGCGCGTTAGCGAGTTCGTAAACTGCGTTAAATTGCGCGTCCGCCAAATATTCCGACTCGTAATACTTTGCCTTTACGGGGTAGAGCCGCCCGTCGATATTCCCGTTTTCGTCCGATTGTACAATGTTGTTGTGTTTGTCGCGGTAATAATAGACGGTTGCAATAGTGGAGGGGCGGGGCTGATATTTCGGGATATAAACGGGGTTTCCGTCTTTATCGGTAACGGGATCGCCGTTTGCGTCCGTCTTTTGCGTTGTGGTGTAAATGATATTACCGTCCGCGTCCGTTTCGGGCGTTTCGACGTTGTATTTGATAGTTGCAACCGCTTTATTTGTCGTCGTCGAAGTCGTGGTTAGTTCGTGGATAAAGTCGCGTAAATCGACGCTTACGGCGTCCGTACACTTAACGAACGTAAAGACGATTTTACCCGTCGCGACGTCGTAGTAACTTTCGATATTGTACTCGTAGTATTTCAAGTAGCATTTCAAGAATTTGTACGCATTGACAAATTGATATGTACCCGCATAACTGCCGTACGTTGTCGTTGTGTCGGTGTTGTCGGTCGGGATATTGACGACAACGGGGATTTTGTTTACTGCCGTATCTTTACCGTTAAAGACTTGCGTTTTTACCTTTGTAAAGATAGCCGACAACCGCCCGTCAAAACTGCCGTCGGCGGTGTAGTCGAGTAAAATTTCGGTATCCCAAAGGGTTTTGAAGTCAAGCCCTTTGACGGTGCGTTTATTGTATTCGGGTTTTATTTCGTCGGCAAAGCAAGCGTACTCGTAATTTCCGCGGTCGTCGTTAAGCACGGCGATTTTTGCGTCGTTTATATCAACGTCGCAAACACCTTCGGCGGAAAACGAGTCGTTGTCGTAAACGCGGGTCGTCAAATCGTACGTCGCGTTGTCAACGTTCGTAATATGCTTTTTGTTTTCGTCGTATATTGCGATATACACGCCCGCCGCCTCCTTTTAGTCGAATAAATAACGTTTGATTGATACTTCGATTGCGCCGTCGTCGTCCGCGGTCATATTTGCGCCGATAAAATATTCGCCTTGCGGCAAGTATAAAAACGATTGTTTCGTTTTGTCGGTCAAACCGTAACCGTTCGTCGATACGCCGTCCGTCGTAACCGTGATTTTTTTTGTCGTCGGCTCGATTAAAATTTCCGTGCCGTCGGCGTTGTTTGTGGAAAGCGCGATTTCTTCGATTGTCTTACCGTCGAGGGATTGCAAGTAAAGACGTATATTGTTTGCTATCGCGCCCGTAATGCGTATTGTGATAGGTGCGTCAACAAAAAACGAGTTTGTGATTTTGTACTTTGACTTAAACACGCGCCCCGCAAATCCGAACGGAAAACCGAGCGGAAATTTTGTATCTTCGGCGCGGGTCGATTTCAAAGCGAAAGACTCCTCGACGCGTTCATACCAATACGTTTGACGTTCAAAAGAAAACGTTTCGACAAATAAACCTTCTTCGTTTATTTCCGATTTCGGCGCACTTTTCAAAACAACGTCGCAATATTTATCGGTAATGCCGTCGTCATACTCAAACAAAAATATCGACGTGCCGCACTCCGCAAGAAAGCGAAGTAATGCTTTGTAATTGCTGTATCCGTTCGATCCGTCCGCGTTGAAATAAATCGAAAGGGTTATCGGGTCAAATTCGGGCTTAACGTTCGTAAGGTGTTTGCCTTTTTCGCTTTCTTTATAAGACAACGAAAAATTGTTGCCGAGTCCTTGCGGTTCGGCGGCAAGCGCGGTTTCGCCGTTCAAGTCAAACGAATTTGATTTGTCGTAGGTGTGTAGAATAAACCGCCTCATTACATAGCCTCCGCAAGTTTCATATTGATTTCGCGGACAAGTTTATCGGTATCGACTTCCGCCGCGTAGTTTTGTATCGTAACCGTGATATTTTGCGTTGTGTTTTTCGTGCTGTTGTCGTAGTTGTAAATATCGCCCGACGTTCCCGTGCCGTTGCCGTTATCGTAAACCGTGCCGCCGTTGTTGTTGTCTTTCGGTTGTGTCGGCGCGGTGCTATCAATAATAGCGTTGACGTCGTCCATATCTTTGATTTCCGACGTATCAATGCGGAGTTTTACTTCCGCGATACGGTCTATATGTACACCGAGCCAACCCAAAGACGAATTGACGCCGTCAATAAGTTTGTTGATTATGCCGATAACGAAGTTTACGGCGTCCTCGACAACACCTACAACGATATTGATAATCTTTACGACGCCGCCGAAAATCTTTGTAACGACGTTTCCGAAAATCTTAAATATCGGAGCAAGCCAACCGAGCAACGTGCCGAGCATTTGCAAAGGCACTTGCAAGGCTTGTAAAACGATTTTTAAGGGGATAAGGGCAACCGACAAAAGCGGTTGTAAAATACCGAATAACGCTTGTATTGCAACTTGTATCGGCGTCAATATCATTTCGACAACCGACATAAGCATATCAAGTAACGGCGAAATAATATCGAATATCGCTTGTATAATGCCGATAACGGGTTGTAACGCCTCGGATATAATGTTTATCGCCACCGCAAGCACGCCGCCGACAAGGTCGATTATCGGTTGCAAAACTTGCATTACCAAATCAAGCACTTGCATTACTGCGTCGAGCGCGGGTTGCAACGCCTCGCCGAGCGTGGTTACAAGGTTGTTTATCGAGTCGCGGAACGCCTCGCACCGCGTGTAAAGTAACAACAAAATTGCCGCAATAACCGCGATAATGAGTATAATCGGGTTAGCCGCAAGCGCGGACAAGCCCGCTTGCAATGCGGGGATAAGTTTTATAATACCGCCGATAGCCGATACCACTTTACCGATACCGAGTGCAAGTGGGGCAAGTGCCGCCACCACGAGCAACACTTTTGCCGCAAACGCTTGTTGTTCTATCGTAAGGGAGTTAAACCATTCGGCGAGTTTTTGCAATTTCGGAATAAGCGACGTATTGATTATTTCGGCAACGCGTTGCAATAGCGGGGCGAAAGACGCGCCGATTTGCAAGCATACGTTTTTTAAGGACTCTTTCAACAAATAAATCGTGTCGTCAAGTTTTGCAAGAGCGGCGACTTGTTCGTTTGAAAGCGCGCCGATCGTTTCAAATTCCGACTTAAATTGATTGATCGCGTCCGTTCCCGCGTTAAGATACGGCAACATTTGATTTGCGATTTTATCGCCGAAAATTTCGTTTGCGTAAGCCGTTTGTAACGTTTTATCTTCCATATTTGAAAGCGCGTCGATAATGCCGTCAAACATTGCCTCTTTGCTGTCGAAATCTTCCACGCGTAAGCCGAGCGATTGCAAGGCTTTTGACGCGTTGTTGATTGTTCCCGCCGATAAATCGACAATCGCCGCACGGGCTTTTATGAGTGCTTTCTCGAACGTATCCCACTCGACGCCCGCTTGTGCCGTAACGTATTGATATTCTTGTACTTTTTCAGCGGAAATACCGAGCCGCAAAGACAAATCGTCAAGTTCCGCTCCCGTAGCCGCTGTTTTTACGCCGAGCGTTGCCGCCGCCGTTCCCGCGGCAAGTGCCGCCGCCGAAAACGGAGCAAGGGTTTTTCCGACGTTCGATATAGCGTCGCCGACTTTTGTTACGCGCGACGAAATCGCGTCAAACTTGATTTGATTGATTTTTTCAAGTTGCTTTTCGAGTTGTTGCGCTTGTAGTTCGGTTTTTGCGAGTTCCGCTTTAAGTTTGCGATATTGATCGGTGTTAATGTTTCCCGCGTTTTCCAAATAGTCTAAACGGCGACGCAATGCGTCCGCATTTGCCGCCGTTTGGTCTATCGCGTTTTGTGCTACCTTTTGCGCGCGGGCGAATTTATCCGAGTCAAATTCGAGTTCGAGGCTCTTTTGCAATGCGTTTAATTCGGTTTGCGACTGTTGCGCCGCTTTCCGCATAGACGACATTTCTTTGTTGAAAGACGACGCGTCCGCGCTGATTTCAACGGTTAAGCCTCTAATACTTTCCGCCATTTGCCGAGCCTCCTTTTAAGAATTTGACCGCGTCGCTTTGTGATACGTCGCGCACGGTAGTATTTGTTTCTTTTGCCTTTGCCGCCCGCATTTGTCGGATCATTTGCTTTAAGTTCGCAATATCAATCGACATAATCAAAACGTAAAGGTCGTTAAAATGTGAGTTGCGTATAAACACGTCTTGTATTTTGTGTTCGACGCACTTTTGCATTATCGTTATGTATCGCGGCACGGGTAGGGTTTTATTTTGGTTGTCGGCGGACGGTTCAAGCCGTTTGTAAATCGCCAACAACCGCATAAATTCCTCGCCGTGCGTTACAAGTTTTTTGAGTTTGCCGTTGCCCCTTGAAGTGCAATTTCAAAAACGTATTTGATTTTGTCGGTAAGAGCGGTAAGATACTCGCCGTCCGCCAAATCAAACAACTTCAAAAACGACTTGTAATCGGGGAGTTTGTCGCTGTCTATAAAGCAATAGAGGGCTTTAAGATTTGACAAAATGTGCGCTTTGCTATCGGCAAGCCCCGCTTTGCCGATACGTTCAACGTAGGCAAAGAGTGTTTCCGTTTTTGCTTGCGCGGGAAAGTTAGACTCCCAACGTTCCTCGGCAAACAACGACGTATCAATACCGATTTCAATTTCGCTTTTATTGACGACGAGTTTTCCGTCGCCGTCAATTTCTTTTTCAAGTAAGGGTAATTTCGTTTTTATCACTTTTCAAGCCCTCCGCGCTTTTATTCCGCCATAGTCGGCAAAACGACTTCGTCGCCGAACGTATCGAAATCGGTATCGTCGGGGGTAACGGTCATTTGCCAAACAATAACTTCGTTGCCCTTGTCGTCGAGATACTTTTGACCGTTTGCCGCCAAAAGCGGAGTACCGCCGATTTCGAGTGCGGTGTCGAAAGACGACTCGTTAATATCGTCGGTAGTTTGGTCGAAAGACTCGGCGGGGCGGGTGGACGTTACGCCGTAAAGCATAGTTTTTGCAAGCACGGTTGCGCCGTCCTCGTCAATGCCGCACGTTTCAAAGTAAATAACGTGCGAAATATTTTTGACTTGCTTAATATCGGCAAGCCCTTGTTTCGTCTTGATTTTGCGACCCATTGCGATTTCGTATGCGTCGCAAACGTTGTTTTGAGTGAGTGTCGCCGTTTTGCCTTTTTCGTTGACGATATGGACGATACGGCGTCCGTCGCCGTAAATCTTCTTTACGGACGAGTCGTTTTCAAGCGCAAGTTTCATTGACGTTCCCATATCTTGAAACGCCCCGAAAGAGCCTTGCGCGGTAGGTACTGCGTACTTCACGTTTTGCACGTTGAAACGTACAAGAGTTTTTTTATTTGCCATTGTTAGATCCTCCGTTTTGGATAGTTTTTTTGATTGCGTCAAAGACTTGCGGCTCGGTACTATCAAAGCACCGACGAATAAAGCCCGCGTGCGGCGATTTTTCGGCGTATTCCAACACGTTTGAAAGCGGTATATTTTCTTTACCGCCGCCGTTTACCGTCTTTGTGTTGCCGACGTATCGGCGATCTTTGTATTTTGTTTTGATTTCCCAAGAGTCCGCCATTCCGCCCGTATCGCGCGGGGTTGCTTGTTCAACGGCTGATTTGAAAACTTCCGCGCCCGCTTGTACGGCGTTTTGTCTTACGTCGAACGACGAGCGTTGAAAGTCCGTCAAAATTTCCGTCAAAGCGTCGGGCATATCTTCGAGCGCGATTTTGCCCGTCGATATGCTTTTCGTTTTAGCCATTGTCCGCCACCTCAAAATAAACAAACTCGACGTTAAGTCCTCGATACGGATTGTCTATATCGGCAATATCGCTTGCGTCATTTGCAAGTCGAAAGCGTTTATTACTCAAAACCGCGTTTTTGACCGCTTGCAAGCGTGCTTGCGCGTCCGTATAACGCGGGTCGGTCTTTTCGTACGAGTAGTAGTAATTGACGTCGATATACACGCGGGAAAGCGTACAAGCACCGTCGCCGAAAGTGTGCGGGCGGTTGCTTACAACACGAAAAACAACGTACTCGTCCTTATTGACTGCCACGTCGGAATTTTCGATATAATCCGCGTCCACTCTTCGCAAGTGGTTTGACAATACGCCGTAGGGGAGTAGTGTATCGTCAAGGATTTTTTGTATAACCGTCCTAACGTCCATTATCTAACCTCGTATTTTTTGACTTGAAATTCGAGCATTTTGTTTTGCTGAAGGTAATTGTCCGCCGCCGCCGCGAGTTTGAAAGCGTGCGCGTCGTCGATAACGCCGTTAAGGTATATGCGGACGTCTTTTGTTATCAAAGCGTCGTAAACGGCTTTGACGTACGGCATACGCACGCGGGCGGGGCGGATAACGCCGTCGGACTGTTGTTGTATAGCCGCCGCCCCGTAGGACGAAAGCCATTCGACATAAAAACAATCGGTTGTTATCGGTTTGCCGTCGTCGGTCGTTCCGATATTTACTTTGATTGTTTCCCATTCCGTCGCCGCGCCGTTGCCCGCAACGTATCGCGTCTTTTGTACGGCAAAACGTACAAGAGTTCTTTTTTCTTTTACCGTTTGCGCCATACTACCTCCGCATTTGCGAAATCAACGCGACGATCATACCGTCTTTTTTTACGATTTCGTCGGGCGTGCCTTTATCGACTGCGTCGGCGTAAATAGCCTTGACGGCATACGCGCGTTTGCTTGTTATAAGTTCCGCGGGAACGCCACTTGCGCGCATAAATTCCTCCGCCGCGTCGATAGAGTCTTGCACTTCTTGTTTTTTGTGCGGGTCGGCGTCATAGTAGCCCATTTTATAGAGAATTTTATCAACTTCTTGCATTGTTGACCTCCTAAACGTTTACCGTTGCGTATCGGCTATGCGCCCAACCCGCACGAAAAATCAAGCGAATTTTAACCGCCGACGGTAGTTTTTGCGGCTTTCTGTACGGACATAAAGCCGTTGTACACGGCGGGAGAGCCGCCGACAAAACCGCTTACTTTGAAAGCGATAACGCCTTCTTTGAATTTGTAGTCGGTGGATTTCTCGACGTCAAGGTCGGTAAAGTACGCGAGTTCGTACGCTTTAAGTTTGCCGTAAAGCATATACAGATCGCCCGCGGTTACGCTTGCGAACGCCGCAAGTTTGCTCGTGCATACAAACGGAATACCGTTGATAGTTCCCGTATTGCCACGCACGACAATGTCGTATGCGCGTTTTTTGTCCGAGCCTTTGACTTTCGCAAATTCTTTGAGCGTCAATTTGTTGAGTATCAACGTTGCATCGCCCTCAACGTCCTCGTCGCCGCCGTAGTCGAAAATGATATTATCAAGCGTGTTTTCGTCGATAGTCGCAATCGTCTTGCGCTGATCCGCATTGATAATCGTTGTCGGTGCATTGATAATGCCGACGAGTTCGCCGCTACCGCTACCGTTAAGGATTTGCGAAATAAGTTTCTTGCGCCACGCGCCCTCGATTGCTTTTTCAACCTCGGCGGTGTAGCGTGCGGGCGGTAACTTTTCGACTTCTTCGTTGACCTCGGCGTATGCGGTGATTTTGACTTTGTTAATCGTCGCATAATCGAAAGTCGGTTCGGCAACGGTATAAGCCGCGCCTTCCGCGGTTATGCCGCCCTCGCCGATCGTTTTAAGGAACGGGGCTTTGTAACTTTCCGCTCCCGCGCCTTGCAAAGGTACGATTTTAACGAGTTTGTCGAGCGTTCCGACTTGTTCAAACGCGGGGTTGATTTCGCCGCTTGCAAGGTCGGTCATTGCAACTTTTGCGGTAGAAACGGCGCGAAGTTCAAACGTTGCTTTATTGCCCGCTTTAAGGGCGTTTGCGCGCTTTTCGAGTTCTTCGTTTTCCGCGGCGCGTCTTTCTTCTTCCGAGGGATTGCCCGATTTGAATACAACGCCGTTTGCGGGGGCGGGTGCGCCGCCGTTAGGCTTGCGAGCCGCGCGGAGTTCTTCTTCGCGTTTTGCGTCGTCGGCGTCTTTCTTTGCGCGTTCGATAGTGTAGTCGAGTTTTTCGACTTCGGAGCGAATTTCCGCGAAACGTTCCGCGGTGGTTTCGGCTTTTGCGGCTTCCGCCAAAAGTGCGGCGCGCTTTTCGATAAGTTCTTTAATGTTCATAATGTTTTCTTGCCTCCAAGAATAAAAATTTTTCTTTCGCAAGATTAAACGCCGCTTGCGAGTCGGCGTCGCGTCGCCTTTGTTCATTATCCAACGCCGCCGCCTTCGCGTTATCCAACGCGATTTTGTCGTTATCCAACGAGGCGAGGGAGCGAGCATTTATCGAAGTTTGCGGATACGCACCGTCGTTTACGGCTGATACCTCGCATACCTTTGATATTTTTGTAATGCGGCGAGTCGGCATATCCTTGTCAAGGTCGCGCCAATCCTCGCCCGATACCATTATCCCAAACGCAAACGACATATCTTCAATATCGCCGCGTTGTACCGCCGAGCAAAGTTCGCGGGCGGTTGAGTTGTTTTCGACGTCAAGCGTTGTTTGTATGCGCATACCGCGATCGTCGATTGCAATATCCATTGTCGAACGTTTACCGCGTCTATGCCGCGCAAGCGGTATCATACCGTCGTTGTGGTTTACCATAAATTTGACGTCCGATAAATCCGCCTCGTCGAGTGCGTGCGGGTCGATTTCCTCGAAAAAGTAATCGCCGATTGCCGTACGCTCGTTAAAAACGATAGGGTAGCCTTCGATAATTCCTTTTGTCGGTTCAACCGTCGGGGATTGCATATCGCGGGCGAAACGACGGATAATTAAACCTTTGTCGGTTTTAGGTATTTCGGGCATTATTCTTTGTCCTCCTTGTTTGAGTCGCTCGGCTTTGCCGTCGGTTTTTTCCCTTGCGACAAAGACGTTAATTGATATTGATTTGCGATTGATACGTCGATATAGTTAAGCGAAACGCGCGTCGGCTCGCCGTCGGGATCGTAACCCAACAACTCGCGGCGTTCGTCGCGCGACAACAACGCGTCGTCTTTGGTCATTTCCGCGATTTCTTGACGGCGGGCAAACGATAACGATTGTACGATTTTGTCGTAATACTTTATCGTGCGTCCGTACGCAAGTTGACGCGGGGTAAACAACGTTATTTTGAAAGCCTCGGCGATTTGCAATAACAAGCCTTCGACCGCCGTTTGATAAAACGCGGTATATTCGTCGTCGGTGTATTTGCCGAGATATATCGGCAACGAAACGCCGAAAAACGACAATATTTCGTCGCGTATAAACGATAACGTGTTCGACGGTATATCCGTCGCCGAAATGTTTATCGGCTGAAATTCCGACTCGTAGTCGGTTGCAACAATGCCGTATTTGCTGTCGAAAAGGTGTTTTTCAAATTCCTCGCGGGTTATGGTGCGTTTGTCCGCGTCGGCAACCGTTTTCATTGACAAAATACCTTTAAGCGATAAAGACGACTCTAACGCTTTCGGTATTGACTCTTTTATTACGCTTAACGTTTGCAAGTTGCCGAGCATTGCACGAAAGTCTGCGCGCCCGTTTGCGTCGCCGCCGAGATATTGATTTGCGCCGTAGCCGAGTCTAATGTGTATCAAGTCGCTATACGGCAAATCAAGCACGATACCGTTTTTTCCCGTCAATTCCGCGCGCATTTCGCCGTCGGCGTAATACAACTTGATTGTCGCGGTTTCGATAGGGTAAAAGCCGCGTGTTATGCGGCGCACGGCGTCGCGACCTTCGATTTGCACCTCGTCATACGCCCAATAAATGAAACAATTTCGGTTTAAGAGCGTAATATATGCAACTTTGTACAAAAAATCTTTAAGCCCGCAAAGCGGGTTTACGCGCCCCGCAAACACCGCGTTTATATCGTCGTCGGCAACAATGATACGACGCGGGTTTTGTGCCTCGGTTACCGATTTCAAGTTGCATTTCGATACTTCCTCGGCGACGCGGTGGACTGCCGTTTTGACTATATCCGACGCCGTAATATCTTTCCCGAAAGAGGAAAACACAACGGAATTTGCGTTGATTATGCGGTTATAGTTGCTTTCTCGATCCCAACCGAGCAAACTTTGTATTGCGTTTTTAAGCGTTCCCAACGTCCGCCGCCTCCTTTGACGAAATAAAAAAAGTGGGTCGATACGGTTAATAAGCACAAACGGTTGTTGTCTGTACTCAAAAACTCATATCGACCCACTTGACTTTTGATTAAAAAGTTAGGGTACGCGCCGCGAAAAGCGGCGGATATGCCTATTTAGTTACTTCTATTTTACTCAATTCTCGGTGCGAAGTCAAGACTTTTTGCGATATGTGGCGAAATTTTGCTCGCGTTTTATCGTAAAAGTGTATTCGCGCCCGCATTTCGGGCAATAAAACGTTGCGTTGATTAAACCGTCGCGGGCGTCGTAACGACCGATTAAAAGGTTATGTACGGGGCAACGGACTTCGCGCATAAAAACGGGGTTTTGCTTTTGAGTGTTTTTTTTATCGTCCATTATCAACCTCCGATTTTTGCCATAAAGGCGGTTTTACACGTTCGCAACGCGGCGTACGCTATAACTTTTGACATTGTGCCGTCGATTTTGTTTCCGATATATCCGACAATCTTTGTCGGCATTACAAAACCGCGATTGTCGTATTTGATTGCGGCGTTTCGGAAGTTCCAACGGCAAATTGCGTTGTTTTGGTAGTTTATAAGCCGCGCCCGCAAATCTTCTTCGACGTTGCGCGTCGGAACGTTAAGCGTTTCGGGCGTCATTCGGATTTTGACGGGAACGTTTGCGCCGAAGTGCTTTGCCGTAGTTTTTGCAAATTCTTTTGCGTGCCATTCGTCATAACCGACAACATACGGTCGTATGCCGTACTTTTGGTAGATTTCCCAAAGATACTCGGCGACGACGACGTCGTCAATAACGTTATCGGAAACAATCCGACATAAGCCTTCCGCCGCCCATTGCCGATAATCCTTTTTTTCGGGATTTGTCGGGCTGTCGGTCGATTGTCCGTCGCCCGCTTTTACCTCGGTAACGAAGTACATTGTGTGCAAGTATTTTACGGGGTCGTTCGGACGCATAAACAAAAGGGTACAAGCGCAAAGATCGTTTGTTTCCGCAAGGTCAACACCAACGATACACCAACAATTTTGAAAGTCGGATAAATCAAACGTTGCGTCGCAAACGATATATTTTTCTTCGAGCCACGCGTTCGACGAAAGTTGTTTGATATTAAACTCTTTCGCCAACGTGAAAGCACGTTGCGCGCCGCTTTTGCGTGCTTTATCGACAAGGTCGCGTAAGTCCGATTTCTTCTTTACGACGCCGATCATCGGATTTGATTTTTGCCAACTGTTCTCGTCGTTCCAAACTTCCGCCTCGCTGTCTTGCGTGTAAAGCCATATAAGCCAACGGGGCGCGTCCTCTTCGCCTTTAAGCACTTTGCGGGCGTCGATCAATCTTTCGTCGAGGTATCCGTCGCGAACGATACCTTCGGTTGTGATTTCAAAAAACAACGGCTCGTCTTGCGTGGTAAGCGACGATCGGAGAGGCATAATGGTTGACCCGTCTTTCATTTCGTGGACTTCGTCAACGATAACGATTTTTAGGTTTCGACCTTCCTTTGCGCCCGATTTTGCCGACATTTTTTTGATTGCGCCTTTGTTTTGCGCCGAAAACTTGCCCGTCTTTTTGCGCTGTTTCGGGTTACCGAAAAATATACCTTTGATATTCTTTCGCGTAACCCGCGATACGGCGTGCGACTCTTCGCGAAACGCGTTTATACAATCAAAGATTAAACCCGCTTGATCGTAGTCGTTCGACGCGCACATTACTTTTTGACCCGCCTCGCCGCAAAACCATTCGGCAAGAGTCAATGCCGCTGTAAACGGGGTTTTGCCGTTTTTACGCGCTATCAAAAGCAATACTTCTTTGAAACGTCGTACCCAACGACCGCCGCCCAATAGTTCCGTATCGAATATGTAAAACCCGAATATCGCCTCGGCAATCGCTTTTTGACATAGCGTCAAAATAAACGGTTTGCCCGCAAACGGGCTTTCAAAGTGTTTGACTTCCTTTTCGATAAAGTTTATCCGTTTATGAGCCGCGTCCAACGTAAAACGGTAAACGTCGGAACGGTAAAAAATATCTTGTATTAAACTTTCAAGCGTCGTTTTGAGTTCGCGTCCGATCGTGATTTCGCCCGACCGACAACGTTTGTAATACTCAATCAAAAAACTATGCTTGCCGTCTATATCGTCGCGCAAACATTGCCAACCTTCGATAGGCGCAATATCGGGGTTTGCAAGCGTCCACTCGGCGAAATTGTCCGCCGCCGAAAGATTATTCGTAATCGGACAAGTCGTCGCCGTCGTCGCCATTTAGCCCGCCGAGCAAGTCTTTGTTTAACTTTTGCATTGCCGAAGTATATTGCGCCATATACTTGACTCGCATTTTTCCCGCTGCCGTTTCGCGTTGTACGGCGGGATCGTTTTTGTCGTACAAAATTGACGGCAAATCTTTTATCACTTCAAGGCAAGCGAAAACCTCCGCCACCTTGCGGATAAGTTCGGAATAGATTTCGACTTTGATTTTATCGACGCCCGCGTCGGTAAAAAGTTTGACGAGTCGGTCATATTCCGCATTTGCGATTGTTTCTTTTTTGTTTTGGTCGCTTTTCATTGCGTCCTCCGTTTATCTTTTCAAAACTTTTTCGAGAAAAAGTCAAAAACTCGGTGTGTGTGCTAAATGCCCGCGGCTGGGAGTCTTTTAGCGTTTCCGAAATCGCGAGGGCATAGGGGGGATCAAAAAATATTTTTTATTCGTTGTAACGTCGCCAATAATCGGTAATCCAACCGACGACGGCGTCGCGTGCCGCTACCCGTTTTATATCTTCGTACGCACGCTTAACGCAAGCGTCTTGCGGTGTGTCTATGTGTACGAGTTCGGCGTTGTATTCGCGGACGAAATTATCGCGGTCGATACGGTCGGGATAACTGCCGATAATGTAAGCGTCTTGCCATTTGCGGCGAGGTGTCGCCGTCCGTATTTCGTCGAGTAGGTAGTCGCGGATATTAAACGCAATGCGTTTTGTCGCGTCGGGTTTGTCGTACTGCCCGCATATACATATCGCGGCGTGTATGCGTTCAAGGTCAACGACAATATCGTTACGCGTTGCAACCGACGCAACGTAAGTTGTCTTGCCCGCATACGGCGATCCGTACACAAGGTAAACGCGCTTTGCGCCGATAGCATTACCGAAACGCGAGTGTACTGCGTTGTGGCAAGCGTGGCAAAGCACTTCGATATTATCGGGGTTAAGCGTGATATTTGTATCGTCGATATTGTCGAGCGTCAATTCGATTTTGTGGTGCGGTCGTAGTTCGTTCAAATCGAATACGCCGCCGCAACGGGCGCAAATACCGCCGCTTTTAACCTTGCAAGACTGCGCGAGCGACAAGTAGTCTTTACGGCAATAAAACGCGTGTATAGGGTCGAGCGGCATTTTATACACCCTCCCAACCGTCGGGCGGCATTTTTCCTTGTTCCGCAAGTTCCAACGCCTTTTTGCGTAATTCGATTGCTTGCGGATCGCGGGCAAATTCCGACGAGTAACGGTTTATCAACAAAAATTGCAACATTCCCGCGTCGGGTTTTGCATAGCGTTTATATCGGCGTGTTTTGTGTCCGATAACCGTACCGTCAAGGTTTTTTATTTCCTCCGTTGTTTCTTCGGTGTATTCGTAGCCCATAGCGACGCGATAGGCGTTGTCGAGCAAATCTTCTTTGCATTGTTCCTTCGCGTGTAATAGTGTTTCGGTTAATTCGGGATTATCGCGCTTATATTGCGCCCATTGCGTTTTGCCGACGCCGTAATATTCGCAAATATCGCCCTCGGTTACGCCGCACCGTACATAACGCTCAATATCGGCTAAATAAGGTTTTACCTTATTTGCGTATTGACTCGGCGCGCCGCGTTTCTTCTTTTCGGGCGTTTTTGTAGTGGTTTTCTTTGTCTTTTTCGGTGGCGATTTTTTCGGCTTTACCGTAACCGCTCCCGAAACGTCGTTATTTTTGTTTTGTTTCGGCATTTTTTCCTCCTATTTTTCGCTCGCGTTGATAATCGCTTTTGTGATTATAAGCAAGGGTAAAACCGCTAACGCGATTAAAAGCGGAATACAACAAGCAATCCACGAAAGCGACGTCGCCGCGCATAATTTGCAAATAATAAAAATTGCCGAAAGTGGAGTGCAAACGGTGCATATCAAGCAACCGATAACGTATATCGCGGAAATTATCTTTTTCATTTCAAGCCTCCTTTAACTCGTTTGATACTTAAAATAACCCAACCGTCTTTTAAGCCGTCAAAGCCTTTCAAAATGTACGTTACTTTAACCACCACGCGACGCCCCGTATATGCGCCGTTTTCCCATTCGCGGAGCAATAGCAAATCGCCCTCAAAATAACCGCGGTCGTCAAAACGGAGTTCAAACGTCTTTCGACCTTTTGCGACGTCGTCAAAATAGGCGGGTAAGATTTTCAAATCGTGTATTTTCGGCATTTCAAGCCTCCTTGTATGAATAATTTTTCGGTACGGTCAATTTTTGCGCGGTTGTTTAAGTGTGTTTTTGTTTTGTGTTCCCAAATACAAACGAAATCGTCGGGAGCGGTGTATTCGCTGATAATCACAATATGCCCCGCGGCTGTCTGAAGTCTGCACCAATTCCAAAACTCCGCCGTGTCGAATTTTTCGCCGCCATAGCCGACGCCCGTTGAATACGGCGGGTCGCAATAAATCAAAACCCGCTCCCGCGTCGGGAAACGTAAATCGCGATAATCGGCATTGCCGACAAGGATATTTCGGAGTGCGGGTAATTGACGTTGAAAGTTTTGTTTACTTTCCTCGAAATAGTTACGCGTTTTGCCGTCTTTTGTTTGTGCCGTCGCGCCATAACAACCGCCGTAAACGCGGGAATTATACGAGGCGAATAAAAGCACCGCCGCACGATACCACGCCGCATAATTGCCCTTGTTGTCGCGTACGTCGTAATATTCCTCGCGGGTCGGCGTATGCAACGAGTCAAGCAACGCGGGATTATCGCGGCAAGTTTCGATCAAATTGCAAACGAGCGGGTCAATATCGTTGCCGAGTCGGTATTCGCATTGCACTTTGTCGATAACGTTAAAACCACCCGCGAACGGCTCGACGTATTGTTTGATTTTGTATTCGGATATGTAGCCTTGCAATATTGCGACGATTTCGTCGGCAAATTTCGCTTTACTGCCGATATATTTCACGTTGTACCTCCGTTTCAATTTCGTTTTTTCATTTTGACGTACAAATACGCGCCCGAAACATACTCGCTCGTTTTGCCGTAAAATTGCGTCATTTGATAGCCCTTGTAAAGGTTTTCAAAGACGGCTTTACGGTTTGCCGTTTCTCGATAAAGGCGATTGACCTTGCGGCGAGTGAATTTGCAATCGGCAACCGTGATTTGCGGTTTTTTCAAGTTCTTTGACGCAACATACCGTTTTGCGCCTTTCGGGTCTTTCATTATGTATCGCGCCAAACCTTCGTACCCGCTATCGTCCGCCACAAGACGACGCGTATTGTTTCGACCGCCGTTTCGCCACAAATCCTCCATTACGTCGCGATCGGGGAAGTTTGTTACGACGTGGTGGTGTACGCGGTGTTTGCCTTTTTCTTCGTCGTTTTCAAATTCCGTAACGTAAATGTATTTTAGCGGCGGGAAGTCGTGTTTTTCGGCGTAATACTTTAAGCGTCGAATAAACTTTGACATTTCTTTTTGCGCGTCGGGTAGCGATTTCGGAAGTTTGCGGCTTTCGTATGTAAACGTTCCCCAAAAATCCGAGTCGGTAAAGTTTGCGTTTATAAGGCGTATAACGTTTTTCGTTGCGTTCTTGTAATTGAGCCGTTTTTGCGCCTCGCGGCTTTCTTTCGTTCGACGCGCCCGTGCCGTTGCCGAGCGGGTATCCCAAATCGGATAAACCTCAACTTCAAGGAAATTGCCGCTTTTGATTGTCTTTGTCCGATATTTGACGATATGCGGGTCATTGAGTAATTGTAGTTGCGCCTCGTTTTCTTCTTGTTGATTAAATATTTCGTCGTAGTCGTATTCGGTGGGCGGTAGAGTGTAGTGCCTTGCCATAGTGCCTCCGTTATAATCGTAAAGAAAAAGACAAAGGACGCAAGGGGTCTTGCCCCTTGCAAACCCCGCAAGGCTCAAAGGAATACAACACGGGGCGGAAATTCGCTTTGTTCGTTGTTCTCTTTGAAAAATACGGGGCGGTGCTTTCGGGCGTTCCTCGTAATACGTTTTGTGTTTATCCCTTTCGCTTGCCTTTGACCGTACCACAACGTCAAGCCTATAAAGTCAATCGTTTTGCTTGCGCAAAAAATTTTCTTGCGAAAATTCGCCGCGCTTGACTTTGCTTGCCGCCGTGGTTTTTCACGGTCAAGGCGAAAGGGAATAAAACACAAAACTTAATTACCGAGTATTTTCTCGTCGATAA
Organism: Bifidobacteriaceae bacterium; assembly: GCA_963610935.1. GTDB lineage: Bacteria > Bacillota > Clostridia > Christensenellales > Borkfalkiaceae > UBA1259. The sequence continues at coordinate 51,229 of CAVDPT010000002.1, forward strand.
GATAATACTTCATTACGAGGACGCTAACAGCACCGTACAAGCCGTGCAAAGTGTTGACATAATACCTCCGATATGGTATAATAATATCGGTTTGGTTGACGAGATTTTGTCAAACCTTGCGGGCGGTCGGAAGTGCCAATTTCGCCGCCCGATCCTTTGTCTAAATATTGTTGCGATTTCGCAACGGTTGTTATTCGCCGTCCGACGTTTCCGCGTCGGCGGTTTTTTCTTTGTTTTCTATTGTGGATAATTTCGCGTCGAGAGCCGCCACCGCTTGACGGACAAAGTCCGATTTGCTCAAATATCCTAATTTGCGTAACGCGGCGGGCGCAAATACGCGCTCGGCGACGTCGCGCGGAATTTCGACGGTAAGGTTGTATAAGTTTTTATCACGCCGACGGGCGCGTTTCTTGACCGCTCCCGCGGTGGTAGAGCGTCCGCCGCCCGTAGTCGCGGCGTTTTCAACGTCGGAGTCGGAACGGGGCGCAAGTTCTATTTCGCGCGGATCGTAAATGTCGAGCGGGGCGCACGAAAGCGATTTGCAAATACTTTCAAGCGTGCGCGGCGACGGTAAACAAACGTCGTTTACAAACTTACTCAACAACGGATTATCGACGCGCGGGTCAACCTTTCTTACGTCCGCTAAAACGTCCTTTTGCATTACGCCGCGTTGTAACATTATTTTTTTATATCTTGACATTTTGTACCTCCGATAAAAAGGGGAAGGGCGGCAATCCCCGACGCGTAAGGAGTAACCGCGTTTTTATATTGTGAAAACGCCGCCCTCGGATAGGCTTATTTTTCCTTGTTGTTTACGAGTTGCTCGGCGTAGTAGTCGCGCAATGAATAAAAGACGTCGCAGTCGCAACACATACCCGCCGCCTTCCATTGTGGACAAAGGCAAGCGACGTTGCATAACGCTTTTTCGGTCAATTCTTCCGCGCGGTCGAATAATTCGGCGTTTTCGTTATTGTCGCCGATACCGAAAGTACGGAGCGGGTTTAACGAGTTTGTGTCAAAATATACGTCGGCGTATATTTTTCGCGTATCGCCGCCGAAACGCTTTATATTTGCGGGTACGTTTTCGTTTATGTAATCAAACGTTATTCCGCGGGCTTTACACCAAGCGATCGCGTCGTCAAGAAATTTGCCTTGTCGGCAAGTGTGCAACGTGATAATATGACCCGCCGCCTTCGCGCGCGTAACATATAATAATGAATAGGGGATCGGCTCGCCGATTTCGGGGTATGCGTTCGTACACAACGTGCCGTCGAAATCAACGGCAATTATTTTCGGCGTTTTGTCTTTCATTCTTAAACCTCCAACTTTGCGCCGTCGGAATAGGTAAAGCAAATTGTAAGTACGCTTTTTGCGTTGCTCGATATACTTACTTTGATACGTCCGACATTGATATTTGCCTTCAGTATTTGACCGTCGATAATTGCGATACCGACGTTTAACAATAAATCGTGTAACTCGCCCGTGAGTTCAACGCCGCGCGACGCGCTATATTCCGAAAAATCGTCGAGTCTTTGACGAAGTTTTATGATATTGTCGGCGCGTTCCTTTTCTTTGCGTAACTTTTCTTGATATTCCCGCGCCTCGAAACAATCGCAACGTATCGTTGCCGCCTCGTTCGCCTCATCTTGACTTAAATACGGCGCGTCGGGCAATGTTTGTTTGCCGCAAAAACGACAAGTCGGGTAAAACGTGTCGTCTTTTTCTTCGATATAACCGTTAAGGTGCTTTGTGTTTTCCATTTTTAACCTCCGTTTTGTCCGCATTTGCGGCATTTTTTAAGATTTGTTTTCGCGTGCAATCGCCCTTGCATTTACTTACGGGCAACGTACAATTTTGACAAGCGACGATATATTTACTTTCTTTGTTTGTTTTCGTCATAACTGCCGCCCGTTAATTCTTCGGATCGTTTGTTTTATCCCATATCGGCGCAAACGACGTGCCGTGTTCGGCGTTGTACTTATTGAGTCTTGCGAGTTCGCTTTCGTTTAGGATTTCCGCCGCCCGACAAGCAAGTTTATAATCGTCAAAAATAAAACGCTCGCAATTACGGGCGAAATATCCGTCTTGCGAATATATTTGCAAAAACTTTTCGTCGGGGAGTGCGTTTAGGTTGTTTTTTATGTCGTTCGACGTAAAATCGCGAGTAAAATTATTGCCGTCGCCGCTGTATCCGTGTCCGCGTTTGCGAAATACTCGAAAATGTAAATCACGGTAGTTTTGTATCGTCCAATAATCCGTAGATACTTCTTGTTTGATAACGTACACTTTAACCGTTGCAACGGTAAAATGTTGCACGCTGACGACCGTTTCGCGGGAGCGATAGCCGCCGCAAACGGGGCAATCAAAAGTTATCCCGTTTACCGTTAGTTTTTTCTCGTCATTGCATACGCGGCAAGGCGACGAGAAGTCGTTTCTTTCGCGTGTGTCTATAACGTAGAAAATATCGCCGATAGATATTGATCGCGGGGCGTCGTAAAACATTTTTGTTTCCATATTGCTTTTACTCCTTTACATAAAATCAAATATTGACATTTGCGACCGTACGGCGTCGAGCCATTTCGTACCCGCCGCGTATTCGACGGGATCAATTTCAAAGCCGATATAATCGCGTTTTAGGCGATAGGCGGCAACCGCCGTTGAGCAACTACCCGCGAACGGGTCGAGTATCAAATCGCCTTCTTTGGTGTGTTGATTGATAATTTGCGACAAAAGATTTGTCGGTTTTTGGTTTTGGTGTATTTGTTCTTTTCCCGCCACCTTTGGAAAGTGCCATATATCCTCCAACCGCGGCATATCGGGTTGAAACGGGGCGCGTCCTTTGTTTGCATAAATGATAAACTCGTAACGTTTGCCGTATTGTGCGCCCAAATCGCCCGCGGTGTGGTTGCCTTTATCCCATACAATAAGGTTTTTGACGGTAAAGCACTTTTCGACTTCTTGTTTGAAAAAATCGACTTTATCGCTCCCGCAAAACATATAAAGCGGGGTATTGTCTTTCATTACGTCGTACAATAGCGGTACAAGGTCGATTATGAGTTGCGGGTTGTCGTCGTTTTGTATAGCCTTGCAAAACTTATGCTCTTTGTCTTGCCGTCGGTGGGTTTGGTAGTTGATAAGGTAGGGCGGGTCGGTAATCACGCAATCAACGCGTACCCCCCCCCCGTAACATATCGCGGATACCGTCGAGGCAATCCATATTGTAGATACGGTTTCGGTCAATCGTCATTGCGACCTCGCATTACGACAACCATTGACGGAAACGGCGCGCCGCATTTGCTTTCGTTGAAGTGTAAGCGTCCGCGGACGAAACGTATTTCGTGCTTTTTGTATATGTAGTCGTGGAAGTACGCCGTATCCGTTCGGGCGGGTATAAGCAAAACAACAAGTTTTGCCGCCCCCGATAGGGTTTCGGCATAAGCCTTTGCGACCCACTTTGAAATATCCCGACCGTACGGCGGATTACAAAAGACAACTTCGCCGCGCCAACTTTGCGCGAGTCCGTCGATTTCCTTTGTAAAGTAGCGGGCGCATTTTGCGTTTTGCGGCGTTGCGCACGGATCGAGCGTGAAATCAAATTCTTTGTTGAGTTCGTCGAAAAAGGCTTGCGGGGTTGCCCATTCGTTCGTATTGCTTGAAAACATAGCGTCGTTAATCATTGTCGCGCCTCCGATACTTGTTTGCATACGGGCAAGTCGCGAAATGCGATATATAACCTTTGCCGTTGATTATAGGTTGCAAGCCCGACGGCGACGGGTTTTTGAATACCATTACGCGCAATACGCGCCCGTCGTCCGTAACGACGGTGTCCGTTCCTTTGTAATTCTCTTGATAATCCACCGCGGGAACGTCGCAAGGCATTACGCGCCCGTTTTTCGTTTTTATCCACGTTATGGACGCGCCGCAACTTTTGCATTTTGTAATTTTAATTTCCGCCATTGTCCGCCGCCTCCGTAATTTTTCTTGCGGCTATTTCGCAAAATATGCCGCAATCTTCCAAAATTTCGTTATCCGCCTTGCCGCGATCGGGTGCGAGTTCGTCGAGAAAACACTCTTTCAAACAAGACGAGTTGAGTTTTCTTTCCAATTCCGCGCGGGCTTTGAAAACGTCGGGGAAGTCTTGACGAATTTTGTTCCAATATCCCATACCGCCCTTCACGCAACCGACGCAATTATTGTTTTGATAACCGAGATCGTACATAGCGGGGCGGCGTATGTTTAATCGCCGTAAAACCGCGTGAGCGTCTTGTTTTGTGAGTCCTTGTTCGATAAGCGGGAAACGGTGATTATATTGCGGCATTGCCTCGACGATACGGTCGGCGCGGTTTTGCTCGTGCTTTGTACTATCAAAACCCCAAACGTACGTTATTTCGTCGTTTTGGTGTAACAACTCGAATTGCTCTTTGCGTACCCGACGTTTAAGATAAGCCGTACAAGGCGCAAAGCCCGTTTTTACTATTCTTATGCAACCTTGCGCAAGTATCGCGTTTTCGACGCTCCCGTAATTCGATTTCAATATTTTAATCGGGCGTCCGAGTGCGGTTTCGCAATCTTTTATAAAACGCATACTGTCGGGGTGCTGATCGTCAATATCTATGTAGTAAAACTCGTCGATTTCGTCGCGTATCAAGTAAGCGGCGATAAATGACGAAACGCCCGCCGAAAGCCAAGCAACGGTTAATTTTTTCATTGCGCCGCCTCCTTAATCTTTCGTTTGCGTATCGTGGTCGGGGCGGGTGTCGCTTTTGCGTTCCCATAGAAAAGACTTTTTACCCGACTTTGCGCGCTTGTAGTCAATCGTAAACCACAAAGCGACCGCCACCGTTAAAACAACAATAAGCAAAAACAAAATAATGTTTATTATCATTTTTCTACCTCTCAAAGTCCTTTTATCGTGTCACGCGTTAAGGCGGAAAGCGAGTCCGCCGAAACGTCCTTGTCGGTGGTAAAACCGTTTTCGTAAATAAGCGTTACGATTTCGTCGTGTTCGCTTGTTTTTCGATAGACGACGTTTACAACGCCGACGCCCAACGCAACAACGAGGGGTTTAAGGTACTTTTCGACAAATTCGGGTTTGTTTTCTTTTTGCTGTACGGGTGATTGTCCGTATAGGGTAACGAGCGCGTGTTCGTGCGGAGTCAACGGAAGTCCGAGCGTTTGCTTTGCCAAAGCCTTTTTAACGTTCTCTTGTGTTTTGGTTTGGTTGTTCATTTTGTGCCTCCTCTTGAATTAAATTGCCTTTTTGTCCGCGTACTCTTTAAGCGCACGGCGAACGAGGGCGGAAAACGTCAAATCTTCGTCCTCCGCGATACGCAACAATTTATCGCGGGTATCTTTCGAGATAAATGCCGTTATGCTTACTCGTTCTTGTTTTACGTTTGCGTTGTCGGTCATTGTGGATACCTCCTAAATAAAATAAAAATAGGCTTGTCGCATTGACAAACCTATAAATTGCGGTGTTTTTAGTTCTTGCGGGCAATAGGCTTATCAATTTTTAACAAACCTATTGTAAATCTTCACTTTTTACGGCGTTTCGCGTTGACAAAAGAGAAATAATATATTAGAATAGAAAGCGGTTATTTTTCACAGGGAGAGAAGTAATGGAAAACGAAAAGAGCGGAATAAATATCGGCGACATCTGGTATATCGTAAAGAAATATTGGATTATGATGCTCGCCATAGTCGTGGCGGCGGGCGCGATCGGCGCGGCTTATTCCATAAACAGGAAACAGCTGTACAGGGCTTCGGCGAGGATAGTCATTAAAGCAGACCTCGGCACGGACACGAAAGAAAAGAGCGACATCACGTATACCAACGTTTACGCGCCTACCATTCTTTTGGTCATGAGCTCGGACGTCGTTATGGCGAGGGCGAGCGATCTCATGAGAGAAAGCGACCCGAGCGCAAGCGTCTCCGCAGGGAGCTTTAGCGCGAAGCTGGTAGAAGAGGACGCGTGGGTTGCCGAGCTCGCTTATACGGACGGTACCGCCGCCGACGCGAGAAAGAAATTATCTAAAATAGTAGAAGCTTTTAACGAGATTACCGAGCCGAACGAGGACGAGTCTTATTTGTTCTTTCAGGGAAGAGTCGAAATACAATTGTTAATCGCTCGCGACAGAGAGGATCAGATGCCGATCATCGATAGTATCGGCGCGTCGCCCGTATATTCGGCGACCAAAACCACGGTTGTAGCAGTGGCTGTCGGCGTGATTGCGGCTGTAGCCGCCGCGTTCGTCGTGTACCTCATAAGCGACAGAATAGCTTCCGTAGACCGCGTGGAGGAGATAACGGGCAAAAAGAATATAGTGAACGTTTCTACCATAAAAGGCAAGAGCAAGGACGGGCATTCGCTTCTCGACGTCAACCTCGAAAAGCTTGCCGACACTCTCGTGTTCTTGCACGGCGGAGAGAACGACAAGGTATATCAGATTCAGTCGAGCATACCGCACGAGGGCAAGACCACCGTCGCCGCCAATCTTGCGAAGTCTCTCGGCGAGATAGGACAAAGGGTGCTTGTCGTAGAGTGCGATTTCAGAAAGCCGAATCTCCACAGAGCGTTCGGGCTTAAACGTCAGGTGGGCATGACCGACTATTTTAAGGAGGAAAAATCCCTCGCGCAGGTGATTAAAAAGACAGAATACGACAACGTTTCCGTCATAACCTGCGGAAGTATCGTCGATAACCCCGCCATAATATTTATGTCGGATAAATTCGGCGCGCTGATAGAAGAAGCGCGCAAGGAATACGATTTCGTTCTTCTCGATTGCCCGCCCGTTGCGGGAGCCTCCGACTTCATCAGCATTTCGCAAGTCGTGGATTCCACCGTACTCGTAGTCGGTTGCGACAAGGTAAGCAGCAGGCAGTTGAAGAGTACCGTCGTCGACCTCGAAAAGAGCGGCGCGAACGTCATCGGCACGGTGTTCAATTTTACGGGGAGAGTCGGTCGTAACGACTATTACTACTACTCGTATAAGGAATCGAAGTCGGAAAGCGAGACGTAAAAACGGCGCGCGGCTTTGCTAAACGGGAAAAGAGGCAAGGTAAAGAGGAGAGAAAAAAGCGGAAAATTACCGTTCACCTCGAACAAAACCCCGAAAAGTATTGACTTATAAAGAAAATAATTATATAATAAAACGGTGAAATCTCGGGTTTTGCCGTTTTTTTATCGGCTAAGCCCGACAGATAAGAAAAGTTAAAACGGAGGTAAGTTTTTTATGGCGAACAAAATCACCGAAAACACGACTATTTTCGAGGCTATTCAGATAAACCCCAAGGCGGGAGAAATACTTATGAAACACGGTATGCACTGCCTCGGTTGCGCGCTCGCCCACGGCGAAACGGTAGGCGAAGCGGCGGACGTTCACGGCGCGGACCTCGCGAAAATGCTCGAGGAGCTTAACGCGCCCGCGGACTAATCTTTTAAAAATCGTAGCAAAGGATTAAAGCGCGATGAGTGACGAAACGGGCAAGAGTTTTGACGCAATAGGAACGGAAGGTCGGCGAATAGATACCGAAACGGAAAAATGTCCGTCCTGCGGCTCGAATTTGGTTTTCGATCCGGAGAGCGGATGTCTTTGCTGTCCGCATTGCGGAACGAAGGTGGAATTTCAAAAGGGCGAGACCGCGCAAGAGCTCGACCTGTCTTCGGCGTTCGGCACGGAAAGACAGTGGAACGCCGACGAAGCGGTGGTTTTTTCCTGCGATAACTGCGGCGCGAAAGTCGTGCTTAAAGCGGGGCAGACCGCCAAAATTTGTCCGTTTTGCGGTACGGCGCACGTCCGTAAAACGGAGGAGCTTGCGGGGCTGAAACCCAACGGGCTTGTTCCTTTCGCGTTCGGACAGGAAAAAGCGGTGGAGTATTCCAAGACGTGGGCGAAAAGGCGGTTTTTCGCGCCGAGAAAGTTTAAGAAAAAGCTCTCGGCGGAGAACGTAAACGGCGTGTATACCCCGTGTTTTACCTTTGACAGCCATACCACGTCGGTTTATCACGGCAGAATAGGCACTACGCATACGCGCACGGTAGGCTCGGGCAAAAACCGCAGGACGGAAACGTACGTCGTGTGGAGGGATATAAGCGGCGTTTACTACGACAATTTCAACGACGTGCTTATAACCGCCGGCAAAAGGCTCGACCAAAAGAAGCTCGACAAGCTCCGCCCGTATAATACGGATGCGGGCAAGGTGTACGAGGAAAACTACCTGCTCGGGTTTATGGCGTATCAGTACGACGACGGGATAGAGGACTGCTGGGGCAAAGCGAAGGGCGTTATGGACAAGGCGATAGAGCGCGGGATACTTTCGCAGTATACCTACGACCGGCTGTCGTACATAAACGTCTCCACAAAGCACGAAAGGGTTACGTATAAGTACGTCATGCTCCCCGTATACGTCGGGAATTATAATTACAACAAAAAGCTGTATAACTTCTACGTCAACGGCGAGACGGGCAAGACCTACGGCAAATATCCGAAATCGGTGCCTAAAATTCTCTCGCTCGTGCTTATCGGGGTAGCCGCCGTCGCGCTTTGCGTGTGGTTGTATTTAAGAAACGGCGGAGCGTAACGGGCGGTATAGCGGCGCGTCGGACGCGAAAAATCAATAAAAATCGTCGCGAAACGGTTTTTAGAGAAAAAATTTTTGAAATATCATTGACCGCAAGGGCGGAAATGTTATATAATTTCTTATAGGCTTGTTTAACAGGGCAAGGCGGGGAGCTTCGGCTTTCCGCGCGGAGGCAAAAATGAAGAAAGGAAAGTCAATTACGTTACTTGCGATAATTTGCGTCGTTATAGCGCTTTTTATCGCGATGACGTTCGCAACCTTCCCCGTCGGCGTAAAGAATTACAACGGCGTTATAGGTGCTATCGAACTCGATTACGATCTTAAAGGCGGCACGGCGTATACCTTGACGCTTGCCAAAGAAAACGTAGAAGACGTAGAAGATATCGACGAGGTTATTAAGACGCTCGAAAAAAGAATGAACGCTCTCGGCTATCAGACTTATTCGATAACGGCGGTAAAAAGTACCGAAGAAGGCGTCGAGGACTACGATATAAGAATAGAAGCCAACGCTTCTATAAACAAATACGGCGAACCCGATACCGCCGCGCTTACAAGCGATATAGAAGTAGTGGCGGCTTACGGCGAAATGAAGTTTTACGGCGGCTCTTCTTCCAGCCCCACCGACGAGATCTTAACGGACGGCGCGGTTATAAAGAGCGCGAAATACGCGGGGGTAGAAGCCGGCAGCGGTACCGCGCATTACAAAATAGAGATTAACTTTACCGATTACGCGGCAAAGGAGATAAAAAGCAAAATAAGCGAGGGTACGTTCTATCTTAAAGTTACCCTTGGCGATACCACGCTTATGAATTCTTCGCTTTCTTCCGACGCCTTTTCGGGGAATACCCTTACTATGTATTTAGACGGTTCGCAGGGGGCGACAGAGGCTGACGCGAGGAGAAACGCCCTTCAGATAAGCTCGGGCGGTCTCGCTTATAAATACGATATTTCGGACGGAGTAGACGTTTCCTCGCCTTACGGCGAAAACGCCGCGATCGTTGCGGCTGTCGCGGTTTACGCGGTAGCGATACTCGTGGTCGCCGCTTTCTTCGTGCTCGGCAAGGGCTACGGCTTTATCTCGGGACTTTCGCTTATACTCTTCCTTTTGATAGAAGCGTTTATGCTCATAGCAGTCCCCGGCGTGAAACTGTCGCTCGGCGGTGTCGTCGGTATAATTCTTTCGACTATACTCACCGCAGACGGACTTATGATTATTTATAGAAGAATCAAAGAGGAATTCGCAAACGGCAAGATGGTCAAGACGGCGGTTAAAAACGGCTTCCGTCGCTCCACCTTCCCGATACTCGGCGCGTGCATTGCGGCGGCGGCGGTTGCGCTTTGCCTGTTTATATTCACCGCAGGAACGGTAAAGGGCTTTGCGATAACCTTCGGCATAGGCGCGGTCGTTTCTTATATTTCGACTATGCTTTTTGCAAGAATGTTCGCTTCGCTTATCCTTCCGATAACGGACTACGACGAAAAATTCCTCAAGCTTACGAGGGAGGAGGCGTAAACGATGAAAAACGTTGTTTCCAAATGGAAAATATGGGTTATTATCGCGGTAGCCGCGGTGCTTCTCGGAATGATAATGTTAGGCGCTTTCGGCTTAAACCATTCCGCGGCGTATAGAAACGCTTACGAAATAAAGATTACCGTGGCTGGCAGCGTCAACGACGACGAAAAGACGGCGGCGACGGACGGCGCGGAGGAATATTTCGCCAAGGTAAACCGCAAATATTCTTTAAAGCAAGTTTTAGAGGACGGCGCGATTTATACCTTTAGCAACATTGACGGCATTGACGTTTCGGAGCTTAATGCGGCGGCGAAGGCTCCCGACGGTTACACTACGACCGTGGCTATCGGCGAGACGGTATCCGAAAAGGGGAATAAGACGATTGCGGCTTACGCCGTGCTTGCTTTGGGAATCGCGGTGATCGTCGCGTTCGTGTACGCGCTGATTGCGGAGAAATTCGCGAGCGGCGTTGCGGTGCTTGCGTCTTCCGTTCTTTCCGCTATGCTTTACGTTTCGCTCATGGCGATAACGCGTATCCCCGCAGACGCGTTCTTCGCGACGGGGCTTGCGATAGCGACGGCTCTCGGGGCTATCCTTTCGGTTGCTATGTGCAATAGGTTTAGAGAAACCGCCAGAATGGTTACGGACGAAAAACTGTCTGTGGCGGGAGTTGCCGAGAAAGGGGCTAATTTAAGCGTCGCGAGATTTAATTTCGCATTCTTCGCTTTGGCGGTTGCCGCCGTGAGCTTTGCGGCTCTCGGACTTATCGTCGGCGCAAAAAGTATGGCGTTCGTCGGCTTGCAGATACTCGTTGCGGCTGTCGTTTCGTACTTTGCGGCGTTTGCGTTTACGCCCGTTCTTTACGCGGCAATCAATAAAAACAAACGTTAATTCGCCTTGCGAATTCATAGAAATTTTAAGGCTTATCAAAAAGAGTTACGGCTATAAGGCGGAAATTTGCGTTCCGCCTTATCGTCTTATTAAACGGGAGAATATATATGAAGCTTTTGTACGGTAAAACGCCCGACCAAAACGAAACGCTCGCGATAAAAAAACTCGCGGGCGCGCTCGGCGTGACGTTCGATACGGCAAGGCTTTTGTATTTTCGCGGCGCGAATACCGAGAAAAAAGCGCGCGAATTCCTTTCTCCCGACAAATCGGCTTTTTATAGCCCGTTCCTTCTTTCGGGAATGAAAGAGGCGGTCTCCCGCATAACCCGCGCGAGAGACGATAGAGAGGGGGTGCTTGTCTTCGGCGACTACGACGCGGACGGAATCTGCGCGACGGCGATTCTTACGAAAGCGCTTGCGGAATTCGGGATAAAAGCCGAGAAAATCGTCCCCGAACGCGAGAACGGTTACGGGCTGAACCTTTCGCTCGTGGACGAGGTCTCGGGTAAATGCCCGATAACGCTTCTCATAACGGTAGACTGCGGCATTTCGGACGCCGACAAGATAGAGGAAATCAAAAAACGCGGAATAGACGTCATCGTGACAGACCATCACGAGCCGCCCGAGAATTTACCCGATTGCATAAGAATAGACCCGAAAATCGCGGGACAGGAATATCCGTTTAACGGGCTTTGCGGAGCGGGCGTCGCGTATAAGCTTGCCGCCGCGCTCATCGGCGAAAAGGCGGACGAATATTTAGACCTCGCCGCACTTGCGACCGTCGCCGACAGTATGGAATTAGTAGAGGAAAACCGTTCGATAGTTGCGGAGGGACTTAAACTTATCAACGCCCCGAATGCGAGGAGGGTGTTTAAAAATCTCCTCGGTGACGATAAAAAGTCTACCGCGCAGACGCTCGCCTTTCAAGTCGCGCCGAGGCTCAATGCGGGCGGCAGAATGGGCGACGCGAAAACCGCGCTCGACGCGTTTACCTCGGACGACGAGAACGTCGTTTTCGACTGCTGCGTAAAACTTTCCGCCTACAACGTTCGGCGGCAGGTCGAATGCGACGAGATGTATAGGGAAGCGAAGGATATTATCCGCCGCGAAAACTCCTTTTTCGATCCCGTTATTTTGGTTGCGAGCGACGAGTGGCGGACGGGCTTTATCGGTATCGTCGCGGCAAGGCTTGCGGAGGATTTCTCCCGCCCCGTTATAGTGTTCGCAGGGGTGGACGGCGGCTATAAAGGCTCGGCGAGAAGCGTTGCCGAGGTCAATATTTACGAGGCTCTTTGCGCCGTCAAAGACTTGACCGTAGAGTTCGGCGGACATTCGCAGGCGGCCGGAGTTGCCGTCGCCAAAGAAAATTACGAACAGTTCCGCACTCGCCTTTGCGCTTACGTTAAAGAAAGAAAGCTCCTTGCGAAAGCGGAAAAAACCGTATTTGCCGAGTGGAATATAGACGGAAAGATAGATCCGCGGTTCGCTAAAGAATTAGACATGCTCGAGCCGTTCGGGGTAGGCAACCGCCGTCCGCTGTTTACGGCGCGGACGGAGGGATGCGTTTCGTCTCGTCCGTTAAAAAAGGGCTCGCCGCATTATACGTTTAGTTTAGAAGCGGGCGAGATGCTCGATTTCGGCGGGGAGAGAAACGCGGAAGACTTGTCTCTTCCCACGAAAAAAACAGTGGTTTTCGAGCTTAACCGCTCGGAATTTCGCGGAAAGGAATACGTCAAGGGCTTCGTGAAAGCGGTGATTACCGATAAATCCGATTTATCCTCGGTAGATTCCTTCGTCCTCCGCAACGAGCTGCAGAAGGTCTTAAAAAAGGACGCCGCGGCGCGTTTAAAAGAGGGCGCGGACAACGCTTGCGCATATGCGCATTCGGCGAAAATAGTCGAGCCGCACCCGATAGAGAAGGGACTCGGCACGCTGTACGCCGTTTCCGATTATAAAAACCTTAAATATTACGGCTACGGCGAAAACGGAGAGGACGAGAACGGCAGTAGACCCGAGATTTATTTCTTCCGTCCGCCCGAACGCTCCGCCGCGGACTGCGTAGTGATTTCTCTTTCGGAGGCTTGCGGCGAACACGGCGAGATAGTGTATCTCGATAAGCCCGTGGCTGTAAAGGATTTCGGGCTTCCCGCGTCGGCAAATAAAACGCTCGACGGATATTCGCGGCTGCTTTCCTGCGCAAGCGCGGACAGAGACGAATTCGCAAGAGTGTTTTCTTACCTTCTTACGTTAAACGGAAAACCGTTCGTCGGCACGGCGGAGGCGTTTATCGAATACAAGCCGAGCTTTTCCGCGGCGCAGTTTATTTTCTCTGCCGAAACTTTTCTGGAGCTCGGGATATTCGCAATAGAAAACGGAAGACTTATATACGACGCGCGGGTAAAATCCGCGCTCGACAACTCGAAGATATATAAAGCGGTAAAAACGGCGGTAAAGTTATGACGGAAATTTACGAACGTTTACAATCGACTTATACGGGCAAGGATTTGGAGCTTACCGAAAAGGCTTACGACTTTGCCAAAAAAGCGCACGAAAATCAGAAGCGCGCGAGCGGGGAAGAGTATTTCATTCACCCGTGTACCGTCGCGGGGATTTTGCTCGATTTGGGGCTCGACGCGGCGACCGTCGCGGCGGCGTTCCTTCACGACGTCATCGAGGATACCCCCGTTTCCGAGGGCGATATAAAAAAGGAATTCGGCGACGAGGTTTTGCAGCTCGTGCAGGGGGTAACCAAGCTCGAAAGGATAGAGTTTACCTCGCAGGAAGAAGAGCAGGCGGAGAATTTCCGCAAGCTTTTCGTCGCGATGGCAAAGGACATAAGGGTTATAATCATCAAGCTTGCGGACAGGCTGCACAATATGCGCTCTCTTAACTTCCTTTCTGTCGAACGCCAACAGCGCATGGCGAGGGAGACTTTGGAAATTTACGCGCCGCTCGCGGGCAGGCTCGGCATTTCGCAGATCAAGTGCGAGCTGGAAGATTTGTGCCTTAAATACCTCGAACCCGAGTTTTACGAATACATTTCCACCGAACTCGACAAGCGGTTTAAGGCGAGCGTGGAGTTTATCGATCACGTTATAGCGGACGTGCGCAAAATGATGGACGATTCGGGGATTTCGGGCGAGGTTTTCGGACGAAGAAAGCATCTTTACAGCATTTACCGCAAGATGAAGGAAAAGGGCAAAACCCTCGATCAGATATACGACGCAGTGGCGATAAGGGTTATCGTGGATACCGTGGACGAGTGCTACGAAATTTTAGGCAAAATCCACAATAAGTGGAAGCCCGTCCCCGGGCGGATAAAGGACTATATCGCAACCCCGAAGCCCAACTTATACCGTTCGCTACATACGACGGTCGTTACGAACTACGGCAGAACGTTTGAAATTCAGATAAGGACGTACGAAATGAACCACGCCGCCGAATACGGTATCGCGGCGCACTGGAAATATAAGGAAAAGAAGGAGGGTGACGACCTCGACCAACGGCTTTCGTGGATACGCGAGGTTATGGAATGGCAGGGCGGCTTAAAGGACAGTAAAGAATTTTTGACCTCCTTAAAGGGGGATATTTACAACTCCGAGGTCCTCGTTTTCACCCCGAACGGCGACGTGAAGAGCCTTCCTAAAGGCGCTACGCCCATAGACTTTGCGTACAGTATTCACTCCGCCGTCGGCGACAAGTGCGTCGGCGCGAAGGTGAACGGCAAAATGGTGCCGCTCGGCAGCACGCTTCAAGTCGGCGACGTTGTAGAAATAATCACCTCTCCGCACTCTAAAGGTCCTTCTTGGGACTGGCTTAAAATAGTCAAAAACCCGAGCGCGCGCGTTAAAATTCGGCAGTTTTTCAAGCGCGAAATGAAGAGCGAGAACGCTAAAACGGGCAAGACTATGTTAGAAGACGAGGCGAAACGCCGCGGATATAGCCTTTCGGAGCTTCTCACCGAAGAATCGTTCTTGGTGCTTTCCTCTAAAATGTCCTTTAACAGTACGGAGGAAATGTTCGCTTCGATAGGGTACGGCGCAGTCGGCGTAAATCAGGTCATCGTAAAGCTTCTCGATTTTTACAGGAAGAAACAACCGAAACAGGAAATTACCAAATATTTTTCGCTCCGTCCCGAAAAGGCGAGCAGCGTTAAGGTAAAGGATATGACGGGCATCCTCGTGCGCTTTGCGGGCTGCTGTAACCCCGTCCCCGGGGACGCGATAATAGGGTTCATTTCCCGCGGACACGGCGTAACGGTGCACAGAAAGGACTGTCCGAACCTTAAAAACGCAGAACCCGAAAGGCTTATCGAGGTCAGCTGGCTGGATAAAGCCGCAAGCGTTTACAACGCGGGCGTAAAGGTTATCGGCGACACGCAGACGCAGATTCTCACAGAGGTTGCGGCGGCGGTTGCGGAACTTAAACTCGAAATCGTTTCGACTAACGGCAGAACGGACGCGAAAACGGGGCAGGTCATAGTCGATTTCAACATTCGCTTAAACGGCAAGGACGAGCTGGACAGACTTATCAACAAGCTTGCCGCAAACCCCAAGATTACCGACGTTTTCAGGACGACGACCTAAACTACCCGCATAATATTCAGCTATGAAATTATATCATCTATCCTCGGGACCGCTCCGCGTGAACAGTTATTTTCTCGTGGGCGAGGAGGGGAACGCCGTGCTTATAGACGGCGGAGAAAACTACAAGCTTATAAAAGAAACCGAGGAGAAGAACGGCTTTAAGGTGAAAGCCCTGCTTCTTACTCACGCGCATTTCGATCACGCGGGCAACGCCGCAAAAATCGCGGCGGACGGCGCGACCGTCTATATAAGCGAAAAGGACGGGAAAAAGCTTGCCGCGGGTGATACGCTCGCTTCGCGCTTCGGAAGAACCGCCGAGCCCGTTACCGACTACGTTACGATAAAAGACGGCGACGAGCTTGACCTTTTCGGAATTAAAATCGAAGTGCTGGAAACCGCGGGGCATACCGACGGCTCGTTGACGTTCAAAGTCGGCGACGCGCTTTTTACGGGGGACACTCTGTTCCGTGAATCGGTCGGCAGAACGGACTTCCCGACGGGCGATTTCGAGGCGCTTGTCCGCTCGGTGCAAAAGCTCTTCGCGCTAAATGGCGACTTCGCGGTTTACCCCGGGCACGAGGAGTTTACGACTCTTTCGCACGAGCGCGCTTTTAATCCTCTTAAAGAATATGAACGATAATACTTCTACAAATCTTACTACGAACCTCGTGTTTGCGGAAAGCGAGCTTAATGAGGTCGTCAGGCTTTTTCCGAAGGACGAAAACCTTAAAATAAGCCATAAATTTACCGAGACGGAAGGTAAATATTCCAACCTCGTGCTGATAAACGGCAAGGCGTACGCGTTTTGCAACCTTTCGCATAATCCCGAAACCGAGCTTATCAAAAAACGGCTTATCAAGCGGTACGCAAAGCTTTCCGTCTATCGCGCGTTATCGTCGTTTTACGGGATAAGTTTGCCGTGGGGCGCGCTCACGGGCATAAGACCTACCCGACTCGCCTATACCGAGGCGGACGAGAACGGGAATTTCGAGGAATTTTTTACCGACGTTATGAAGGTGAGTAAGGAGAAAACCGAGCTTACCCGCGCCGTTATAGAAGCGCAGAAGGGCTATTACGACCGCGATCCCGACAATACCGATTTTTTCGTGTTCGTGCCGTTCTGTCCCTCGCGTTGTAAATATTGTTCGTTCATCACGCAGGATTTGAGAAGTTCCGCAAGTCTTACGGACGAATACGTAGAAGCACTCGTCAAGGAGATAGAGCAAAGCGCGGCGTTCGTGAAAAAGCTTCGCAGTATTTACGTCGGCGGGGGAACGCCCGTCGCGCTTTCGGACGAAAACCTTATAAAGATATTGTCCGCGCTTGATAAAATCAATACGGGCGTCGAATTTACGGTGGAAGCGGGAAGACCCGACCGCATAACCAAAGAAAATCTGAAAATTTTAAAGGACTTCGGCGTGACGCGCGTGTGCGTGAATCCGCAGACCTTTTCGGACGAAACGCTTAAAAGAATCGGGCGGGAGCATACGGCGGCGGAAGCGGTCGAAAAATACCTGCTCGCAAAAGACGATTTCGTCACGAATATGGACTTTATAGCGGGACTCGAAGGCGAAACGGCGGAAGTTTTCGCCGCGAGCATAGAAAAAGCCATCGAGCTTTCTCCCGACGATATAACGGTGCATACGCTGTGCGTAAAGCGCGGCTCGTACCTCGCGGAGGAAACGGACAGAATAGAGTGCGGCGAAATCGAAAAAATGGTGAGCTTTGCCGAAAAACGCTTGTCCGCGGCGGGGTACAGACCTTATTATCTGTACCGCCAGAAATATATGGCGGGCAATCTCGAAAACGCGGGTTACGCGAAGAAGGGCAAAGAATGCGTTTATAACATAGACACTATGGAAGAGATTTCTTCCACCGTGGCTTGCGGGGCGGGAGCAATCGGCAAGCGCGTGGATTTTTCGGGCGGGAGAATAGAACGTTTCGCCTCGCCGAAGGACGTCAAATCCTATCTTTCGGGCTTTGAGGAAAGACTTGCCGCAAAGCGCGTTTTTTTCACAGAGCCGAGGTGAGAGCGCGCGATAAACGAAAAATGATTGATAAATCGCGGAAAAACCCGAAAAAACAGTTTACAAACGCAGATATTTTTGGTATACTGAATAATGCTTGAAATACTTTACGCAAGGTTTTGCGGATTCTCCACCCGAGGCTTTGCATAAAGCGGACTATTCCATTAAATAACAGGAGGTAAAACTAATATGGAAAAGGCAAAGAAAGAAGAGATAATCAAGAAGTTCGGTCGTCACGAGGGCGACACGGGCTCGGCGGAGGTACAGATAGCTCTTTTAACCGAGAGAATCAATCACCTCAACGAGCACCTTGCAACCAACAAGCACGACAACCACAGTCGTCGCGGACTTTTGAAAATGGTCGGCGAACGCAGAGGTCTTTTGAAATATTTACAGCAAATCGACATCGAAAGATACAGAAAGATTATCGCGGACCTCGAACTCAGAAAGTAAAAAATTAAAGGGGGCGGTCTTTTCCGCCCTTTTTTACTTAAAAGGCGGTTTTATCGCAAATTGATAACGGGAAAAGCTTAAAAAAAAATTAAAGGAATTTTGTGCGGCAGCGCGGGGTGCGAAGCCGTTTCGGAATAATAAGAGTTAAGGATCAGGAGAAAACAATGACCAAAAATTACAGAGAATTCAGGACTACCGTCGGCGGCAGAGAACTCATCGTCGAGACGGGCAAATACGCGGAGCAGACAAACGGCTCGTGCGTACTGCGTTGCGGAGACACCGCCGTTATGGTAAACGTCACTATGGCGGAAAAACCGAGAGAGGGGATGGATTATTTCCCGCTCGGCGTAGATTTCGAGGAAAAGATGTACTCGGTAGGCGAAATCCCGGGGGGCTTTAAACGTCGCGAGGGCAGAGCTTCCGACAAGGCGATTTTAACCAGCCGTCTTATCGACAGACCTATCCGTCCCCTTTTCCCGAAAGGACTTTTCAACGACGTTATAGTCGTAGCGACCGCTCTTTCGGTAGAACCGGACATTCAGCCCGAACCCCTCGCCATGCTCGGTTCGAGTATCGCGATAAGCATTTCGGACATTCCGTTTGCGGGACCTACGGGCAGCGTCGTCGTCGGCATAGTGGACGGCAAATACGTTATTAACCCCGACTGCGCCGAGAGGGCGAAAAGCACGCTTACTCTTAACCTCGCGGGTACGAAAGACGCGATTATGATGGTTGAAGCGGGCGCGAAGGAAATTTCCGACGACGAAATGGTCGGCGCGATTTTGTTCGGTCACGAAGAAATCAAACGTCTTTGCGCTTTCCAAGAGGAAATCGTAAAGGAAATCGGCAAGCCGAAGAAGGAAATAGAACTCTATCACGTTCCAGAAGAAATCGACGCGGCGGTGCGAGAATACGCGAGCGAAAAGCTCGACAAAGCTCTCGATACCTTCGACCGTCACGAAAGACAGGAAGGTCAGGACGCCGTGGAAAAGGATTGTCTCGAACACTTTGCGGAAATTTTCCCCGCGAAAGAAAGAGAGATAAAAGACTCCTTATATTATCTTACCAAAGAGAAAGTAAGAGCTAAAATCACCAACACCGGTATTCGTCCGGACGGCAGAAAGCTCACCGAAATCAGACCTATCTGGTGCGAGGCGGGCGTTCTTCCGAGAGTCCACGGCTCGGGCGTGTTCACGAGAGGTATGACGCAGGTTATGTCCACTTGTACCCTCGGCATGCTTTCCGACGCGCAGAAATTAGAAGGTCTCGACGGCGAAACCGCAAAGCGTTATATGCACCAGTACAATATGCCCGGGTACGCTTCGGGCGAAGCTAAACCGCTCCGTAGCCCCGGTCGCCGCGAAATCGGTCACGGCGCGCTTGCGGAAAGAGCGTTAGAGCCGGTTATCCCCTCGGAGGACGAATTCCCCTATGCGATAAGAGTCGTGTCCGAAGTGCTTTCGTCCAACGGTTCGACCTCGCAGGGCAGCGTTTGCGGTTCTACCCTCGCGCTTATGGACGCGGGCGTTCCGATAAAAGCACCCGTCGCGGGCATTGCAATGGGACTTATAAAGGACGTTGAGTCGGGCAAGGTTTCTATACTTACCGATATTCAGGGACTCGAAGACTTCCTCGGAGATATGGACTTTAAGGTGGCGGGTACCGAAAAGGGAATCACCGCTATCCAGATGGATATAAAAATCAAGGGTATAGACGAGAATATTTTAAGGTCGGCAATCGCGCAGGCGAACGTCGGCAGACAGTACATTCTCGGCAAAATGTTAGAGGTTATCGACAGTCCGAGACCCGAACTCTCCGTATACGCGCCCAAGATTATTTCGTTCAGAATCGATCCAGAAAAGATCGGCGACGTCGTCGGCAAGCAGGGTAAGGTCATCAACAAGATTATCGAAGAAACGGGCGTTAAGATCGACATCGAGGACGACGGAAGAGTCAATATCGCGTGCGTGGGCGACATCGCTCAAGCGGAACGTGCGAAAGCTATCGTTCTTTCTATCGCGAAAGATCCCGAAGTCGGCGATATGTTCATTGCGGAAGTCGTCAGAATTTTGCCGAAGGTCGGCGCGTTCTGTGAGCTTGCCCCGGGGAAGGACGGGCTTATCCATATTTCCAGAATGAGCGACAGGAGAATAGAGACGGTTGAAGAAGTCCTCCACATCGGCGACAAGGTCAAAGTAGAAATCATCAAGATCGGCGAAAAGGGGATAGACTTAAAGCTTCTCGAAATCGTAAACGAGGAGTAAAAGAATATAGCGGCTCGTCTTGCGACTACGTGCTTGCTCGCCTTGGTCGTGTACCTCGTTGTACACTCCCTGCGGTCTCGCGTCGCCTGTTGTCGCAATACAAACCACTCTCTTCTTTTACGAATTAAGGAATGGCGGCTCGTCTTGCGACTACGTGCTTGCAGACGAAAAATGCGGCAAAAGTAAAACCAAAAAACCTACCGAAAGGCGGCGGATACGCCGCCTTTTAGTTTTAATCCTTTCAAAAGAATAAGTGTTAAAGTCTTGCAAAAAGACGGCGCGCCGTTATTAGTCGTCATTTACTTTTTCTCTCACGCATAAAATAGCGAGTAGGAGAAAAGAAAATGAAAACGAGTAAAAAGGTGTCCGTCGTTACGAATTTAGCCTTGATTTTGATATTTACCGCGGTGTTTTCGGTGAGTTTTTTTATTGAACCGCTCGCTCCGATATACGGCGGCAAGGCTCTCGGCGCGATTTACGGCGGGAACAAAAGCGGCGTAAAAGTGTCTTTAATGTTCAACGTTTATGAAAACGCGGGAATCGTGAACGCCATTATAGACGAACTCGACAAATCGGGCGCGAAAGCCACCTTTTTCGTGGGCGGTTGTTTTGCGGACGATAACGAGGAGACGTTGAAAAGAATAGTCGAAAGCGGCAACGAAATCGCGAATCACGGTTATTTTCATAAGGATCATAAAAAACTTTCGCTCGAAGAAAACAAAAAGGAAATAGCCGTCGCGGACTCTGTTATAACCGCGCTTTCGGGCGCAAAACCTAATCTTTTCGCTCCGCCATCTGGCAGTTTTTCTTCCGCTACGTTAGAGGCCGCAGAGGAACTCGGCTACAAAGTGATTATGTGGACGAAAGACACTATCGACTGGCGCGACGACGACGAAAGTAAGATAATATCCCGTGCGACGAAAGACCTTGCGGGCGGCGATTTTATACTTATGCACCCGAAGTCCCACACCTTAAATGCGCTATCCGAGATTATAAAAACCTGTAAAAGCAGGGGGTTTTCACTCGTTACGGTAAGCGAAAATCTGAACGAAAATTCCGAGGACGGAGCGACTTAAGTGCGAATAAAGCGTCTCGAAAAAACTTGACGTTATAGAGAAAAGCGGATAGAGAGGCGTAAATAGCTCAAAATAACGAACGTGAGATAGAAGCGAAAAGAATTTCAAAGAAAAAATTGAAATTCGGGAGAAACGGAAATGGTATACTACAAGAAATTCGATAACGGTTTGCGGCTCGTCGTGCATAAAATGGCGGGGCTTTTCACGGTGTCGTGCGGCGTGCTTGTAAAAACGGGCAGCGGCAACGAAACCGACCTCGAACACGGAATATCGCATTTTATAGAACATTCGCTTTTTAAGGGGACGGAAAAGCGCACCGCGTTCGAGATTTCCGATTACGTAGACAGAATCGGCGCGCAGATAAACGCCTACACCTCAAAAGAAACCACCTGCTTTTACACGAAATCGACGGCGGAACATTTAGAGGATTCCCTCTCCGTGCTTTCGGATATTTTCTTTAATTCCACACTAAAGCAAGAGGAGCTCGACAAGGAAAAGGGCGTCGTGGTGGAAGAAATCAATATGTGCGAGGACGAACCGGAGGACTTGTGTTTAGACCTTCTGGCGGAAAGCTTTTACGGCAAGGACGGACTCGGCAGAACCATTCTCGGCACGGCGAAAAACGTTAAGAGCTTTTCCCGCGACAACCTTTTGCGGTATATGGATAAATATTATACTGCGGATAACGTGGTCGTTTCGGTTGCGGGCAACGTGGAAGAAAAAGAGGCGGATGAACTTATTGAAAAGTATTTTGCGAGCAAATTCACCCGTTTTACTTCCGCGCCTCAAAGGAAAGCGGAGTGCGGAATTTTGCAGAATTTATATAAAACCAAGCGCACGGAGCAGTCGCACATAGGCTTGTGTATGCCTGCGGTAAGCGTCAAAGACGAGCGCGGAATAGCCGCGAGTATCGCTAACACCGTGTTCGGCGGCGGTATGAGCAGCAGACTTTTTCAGCGTGTAAGAGAAGATATGGGGCTTGCGTATAGTATTTATTCCTATATGTCTGCCTATAAAGAAAGCGGAGTTCTGGAAATTTACGCGGGCGTGAATACCTCTGCAAGGGAAAGCGCGGAAACGGCTATCGCGGAAGAGATAAAGAAAATCGCGGAGGGCGGCGTGACCGAGCAGGAGTTTTTACGCGGAAAAGAACAGATAAAATCGGCGTTCATAATGGGGCAGGAAAGCACCGCTTCGCAAATGCTTTTATACGGCAGATACCTCTTGATGCTCGATAAGATTTTCGACTTCGACGAACGCGTGGCAAAAATCGAAAACACGAGTATAGAAGAGGTGAACGCTATGGCAAAACAAATTTTCGACCTCGGAAAGGTTTCTACCGCGACGATAGGTCCCAAGCGTTCCCCGCTTAAAATTGTTTAACTCCTAAAAATTATTCGCTTTATAATTAAATGGGCGCGCACAAGTTTTTTCTCGTGCGCGCCCATTTATCGTCATAAAGCCAAAACTACATAGGGCGGTCTTCGTTGGAGAGGAATGCGTAAGCCACCGCGTTCGGTCCGAGGTGCGAACCGATAACAGGTCCTATCATACGAATCTCGGGTGTAAGTCCGTAGCGTTCGTTCAGTTCTTTATAAAGAAGCTCCGCCATTTCTTTATTGTCCGTATGTCCGATATAAACGATAGGGTTATCGGCGTTTAACGTATAATTCTTAAATTCGTCTACTATAGCGGATACCGATTTTCTCATTCCGCGTTCTTTTTTATAATTGACAAGCTTGCCCTCTTTATTGAAAACGATAATAGGCTTAACGTTGAGCACCGTGCCGATAGCCGCTTTCGTCGCGGAAATTCTGCCTCCGCGCATAAGGTAAATAAGGCTGTCCGCAACGATGAAATGTTGAAATTGTAGTTTTACGTTCTCCATATAATCGAACGTTTCCTTTGCGGTTTTGCCCTCGTCGCGCATTTTTACGGCGATATTCACCATGGCGAGCTGACCTATCGTCGTCGTCGAACATTCCACGCAATAGCACTTGAAATCGGGAAAATCTTTCCTGACCGTTTCGACCGCTTCTCTTGCGACTTCCACCGTTCTGCACAGTCCGCGGCTTATGGTAAAATGTACCGCTTCCTTAACGCCCGCCTCCGCCATTTTGCGGAAATGCTCTTCGTGGACGAACGGGTTGTTCATACTCGTTTTGGAGAGAACCCCCGCACGGAGCTTGTCGTAATATTCGGAATATTCCTCGGGGCGAGAAAATTCGTCTTTATATTCGTTGATAACGCCCTTGTTCGTAAGCGTAAACGTAAGGGGCAAGAAGAAAAGCTCTTTTCCCTCAATCTCGCTTTTATAGAGATCCGCCGTGGAATCGGTGGATATTTCAAACTTTCTCAATTCAACGTCCTCCCAAAGTAGTAAGCGCGTAATTATGATAGCACAAATTCGCCTCGAATACAACCGATTGCGAAAAAAATTTTAATTTCCGAAAAGTTAAAAACCGCGGGGAACCCGAGCGTCGGATTTCCCCGCGGTTTTATCGCAATGCGCCGTGTGCGGTAAAGGATTGACGGCTGAAAAAACGGCTATCGGTTTTCCCGTGTAATCGCTTTCACGCCGTCCGTTATAATGCGAATAAGCGCGGCGCGCTCCGCCTCGGATAGACTTGTCGCCGATTTTTCCGTAAGAAGCGCGTCTATTGCGCTTTCCTTTTCGGAGTCGGAAACGGTCTCCTCCAAAATGGCGGTAATAACGGAAACCACCGACCGCATATCCTTTTCGTCAACCACGCCTTCGAGCATGCCCTCGATAAAGAGCGAGGCGACGCTTAAAGTGATTTTTTCGCCCTTAAAAATTTTATTTACCGCCGCGACTATCGCGGTAGACAACGTCCCCGTGATAAGTCCCGAATAGAACGTTTCCGCAGAAAAAGCGAACGCGCGATTCTTAATCATATCCGCAACGAGGATAACGAGAACGGAAGCCGCAAGCGGTAAATAGTTTTTAACGGGATTCGGCATATCCTTTTTTACGATTTTTCCGAATACGATTTTTTCGGTAAAAACGGTCGCCGCGGCGACGGACAGTGCCGTAATGACGGTGAGCTTGCCGTACGAAGAGAAGAAATCGGTTATGCTGAAATACATATTTCACCTACCTTTTCAGAAGGGTAACGTAACGAGCTTGTCCGATCGAAGTTTTTCGCCGAGTTCATCGTAAAAAGACGACTCGTATATATAGTATCGGTAATTTGCCGTCGTTCACCTCCCGAGATTTTTTCCAAACGCCACCCGTATGGTATCATAAAAATTTTATTTGTAAACCGCTTTATGACCGTTTTACTACTTTTTCTCGTAGGAAATTTCGCTTGTCGCAAAAAACGGACTTGCCGCCCGTCATTACGGCAGGGTGAAGAGCGTAAGCATAATAGTAATCTTAAAAACAGCCTGCGCGCGGATGCGAAAAATTCGACTTGCAACGCGCGGGCGGAGGAGACGAGGTGTTTGCGGAATTATTTTTCTTTTTGCTCGGCAAAATTTCTTTTTTTACGGGAACGATTTTATCGGGGAGTTCTTTTCCGAAACCGCTTTCGGAGAATGAAGAAGCGGAGGCGATTGCGGCGATGAAGGCGGGCGACCGCGAGGCGCGCGATAAGCTCATCGAACGCAATATGCGGCTCGTCGCGCACATCGTAAAAAAGTATGCGGGCGCGGCGGAAACGGACGACCTCATATCGGTGGGGAGCATAGGGCTTATAAAGGCGGTAAACACCTACGAAACGGGCAAGGGAACGAGGCTTGCGACTTTTGCCGCGCGCTGTATAGAGAACGAGATTTTAATGCTTCTTCGCGCGAACAAAAAGTTTAGAAACGAGGTTTCCTTATCCGACCCCGTGGGAACGGATAAAGACGGCAACGAGCTTACCCTTTTAGACCTCCTGTGCGAAAAAGAGGACGCCGTCTTTGCGAGCGTGGATAAAAGCATCGAACGCGAGAAATTTACCGGATTTTTAAGGCGCGAGCTTACGCAAAGAGAATACACGGTGCTGTGTCTTCGGTACGGGCTTAAATCGGAAAGAAATTACGCGCAACGAGAGGTGGCGAGAATGCTCAAAATTTCCCGCTCGTACGTTTCGCGCATAGAGAAAAAGGCGATAGATAAGCTTCGGGAAGCCGTCAAAGACGGACGGTTTAAGTTTTAAAAAATCCTTGCTAAACTCAAG
The DNA here is from genome assembly GCA_963610935.1 of Bifidobacteriaceae bacterium. Taxonomy (GTDB): domain Bacteria; phylum Bacillota; class Clostridia; order Christensenellales; family Borkfalkiaceae; genus UBA1259. Next base: position 76,802 of record CAVDPT010000002.1, read on the forward strand.
GGAATGTGGTACAATTATCAAAGAGCGTAAGACTTGCGTAAAAGAGTTTTGCGTGCGGGAGGCGGATAGTATGGAAAAAATGCGTGCGGACGGCGATTCGGCGGGGGTAAGCGAGGCGATAAATAAGCTCGCGGTGCTTGCGATAATAATATCCGACTTTTCCGCGGCGGAAAAGGTGAACGCCGTGCTTCATGAGTTCGGCGAATACGCGGTTGCGAGACTCGGCGTGCCGTATAAAGCGCGCGGGGTGAACGTGATAAGCGTGGTTTTAGACGCGCCGCAGGACAAAATAAGCAGTTTGTCGGGTAAACTCGGCATGATTTCGGGCGTTACGAGCAAGGTTTTAACAACGAAATAAAGTTTTTTAAGGGCTTCCGACGAGGAGAAAACGAATGGCGTATACCTTTATCAGCGGCGCAACGGGCGGCATAGGCAAAGCGTTCTGCGAGAAAATCGCAAAAGAGGGCGCGGAAATTTTTATAACGGGCAGAAGCGAGGAAAAGCTTGTTTCTCTCAAAGAGGAGCTTATTTCGCTCGGCGCGGGAGACGTGGAATATTTCCCCTGCGATTTGACGGACGAAAAATCGCGTAAAAGTATGCTTGCGTTTATGGACGAGCGCGGCTTAAAATTCGATAGAATAATAAACGTCGCGGGCGTGGATATACAGAAAGGTTTTTTGAAGTATACCGAAGAAAAGCTTTTGTTTCAGCTTCGGGTGAACGCGGAAGCGACGACCGCGCTTACGCATGCGCTGTTACATAGAAGGGCGGAGGGGAAAACTTCGGTTATCACGATAGCGAGTATGTCGGGCGCAAAACCTATGCCGTATTTTGCGGTGTATTCGGCGACGAAAGCCATGCTTATAAATCTGTTTACCGCGCTTCACTACGAGTTAAAATCGGAAAACGTGAACGTGACGGTGGTTATGCCGGGCGGCGTGCCTACCCGCCCCGATATTATAGAAGATATAAAAGGACAGGGGATTTGGGGAAAGCTTTCAAGTAAACCCGCTTCCTTTATCGCCGAGAAATCGCTCAAAGCGAGCAGAAAAAACAAGGTGAAATGTATCCCCGGTTTTTTCAATAAGTTTATGTATTTTTTAGAGGCAATAGCTCCGCTCGGAATAACGGAAAGGTTTATATGCAGGCGGTGGAAGAAGCAGGAGAAAGACGCCTTCTGATTTTTAATGCGTATAACGGCGCATCTTACCGCTACGCGCTCGCTCGCCTTGGTCGTGTACCTCGTCGCGACACAGCCTTGTGACTCAAAAAATATGCTTCGTATATTTTTTGAGTTTTGCGTCAGGTCGCTCCTCTTCCCAAAAAATCTTTGAAAACAAATATTTTTCGGGAAACCCTAATTAGATGCTCCCTACGGTCTCGCGTCGCCTGTTGCGCTAATCTGCAACCCTTCTCCGCATTAAAAAGAACGGTCTTTCGGACTTGGTCGCCAGCTGCCGCAATACGAACTACTCTCTTCGTTTAGTAAGAAAAGTATAACGGCGCATCTTACCGCTACGCGCTCGCTCGCCTTGCGCCCGCGTGCTTTCCGCCGGCAAAAATCTGCGGCAAACATAAAAAAGAAAAAAACACAGAGGTAATAATATATGAGCTACGCCGATAAGGTGTTTATCGAAAACTGTACGGACATTATAGAAAACGGCGTTTGGGACACCGATTATACCGTTCGTCCCGTGTGGGCGGACGGCACGCCCGCGCATACCGTCAAGAAATTCTGCATCGTAAACAGATATGATTTACAGAGGGAATTTCCCATTTTGACTCTCCGCCGCACCGCTTTTAAATCCGCCGTGGACGAGCTTTTGTGGATTTGGCAGAAAAAATCCAACAACGTTCACGACCTCAATTCCCATATCTGGGACAGCTGGGCGGACGAAACGGGTTCTATCGGCAAGGCGTACGGCTATCAGCTCGCGGTCAAGCACGAGTATAAAGAGGGTATGTTCGATCAGGTGGACAGAGTTTTATACGATCTCAAAAACAACCCCCATTCGCGCAGAATCATGACGAATATTTATACCTTTCAGGATCTCCACGAAATGCACCTTTATCCGTGCGCGTATTCTATGACCTTTAACGTGGCGGGCGATACCTTAAACGGCATACTCAATCAGCGCAGTAACGACGTTGCGGTCGCGAATAACTGGAACGTGGTGCAGTACGCGGTGCTTCTGCATATGCTCGCGCAGGTGTCGGGGCTTAAAGTCGGCGAGCTCGTCCACGTCATCGCGGACGCGCATATTTACGACAGACATATTCCCGTCGTCAAAAAGATGCTTTTAAACCCGCAGTTCGACGCTCCGAAATTCGTAATGAATCCCGATATAAAGAATTTTTACGATTTCACCGTGGACGATTTCAGGTTGGAAGGCTACGAGTTCAATAAATTGGAAGAAAAATTCGAGGTGGCTATTTAATGAAAGCGATAGTGGCAGTCGATAAAAACTGGGGTATAGGCAAAAAAAACGACCTTCTTTTTCACCTCCCCGCGGATATGGCGTATTTTAAGGAAAAAACCGTCGGCAAAGTCGTCGTTATGGGCAGTAATACCTTAAAATCTTTCCCGAACGGCAAGCCCCTTAAAGGCAGAACGAATATCGTTCTTTTCCCCGGCGGCGAAAAGCGTGAGGATTGTATTGTCGTAGACAGTCTCGACGAGCTGAAAGAAACGCTTGAAAATTACCCCGCCGACGACGTGTTCATTATCGGCGGCGCGATGTTTTATAAAACGATGCTCCCGTTCTGCTCGGAAGTCCTCGTGACCAAGGTCAACGCGGACGGCGGCGCGGAGGTCTTTTACGAAAACCTCGATAAAGCCGCGGGCTGGGAATGCGTTTCGGAGAGTGAACCGTTAGAAACCAACGGCTACGAAATACGCTTTACCGTCTATAAAAATTCGGACGTAAAAGATTTCGGATAAAGTATCGATTATAAGACGGAAAGACGGGAATAAACAGATACAAACAGAAAAAACGATAAAAATATCTTAATGCCTTCAGAATAACTTGTAAATTTCAGCTATGAAGAAATTAGAAGTAGATATGACGAGCGGCGCAATCTTTAAGAAGATCGTCGCTTTTGCGGTTCCTCTTATTTTTACAAATCTTTTGCAAATACTTTTCAACATGTGCGACATACTCGTGCTCGGCATATTCGTGAACGACGACGCGGTGGCTGCCGTCGGCGCGACGAACTCGCTCATAAACCTTATCATAGGTCTTTTCGTGGGGCTTTCGGTCGGCGCGAACGTTATGGTTTCCGCATATCTCGGCAGAAAGGACGAAGAGCGGGTGAGAAGGGCAGTAGGCACTTCGTTGCTTGTTGCGGTTATCGTAGGAACGGGGCTGATTTTCGTAGGAGTGTTCGGCGCGAGAACCTTTCTCGAATGGATGAGTTGCGATGAAGAAGTTATAGATATATCCGCCACATATCTCAAAATATACTTTGTAGGCATGCCCGTAATGATGGTTTATAATTTCTGCGCGGCTATACTTCGCGCGGCAGGGGAGACGGTTAAGCCGCTCGTGTACCTTACGATAGGCGGCGTGGTGAACGTTGTCTTAAACGTGTTTTTCGTTCTCGTCGTAAAAAAAGACGTAGAGGGCGTGGCGATAGCGACGGTCGTTTCGCAGTGTATTTCGGCGGCGTGCTGTATAGTTCTTTTATTAAAGAGCAAGGGGGTGTTGCAGCTTCGTTTTAAGTATTTACGCGTATACGGAGAACAGCTTTGGGAAATGATTAAAATCGGCGTTCCATCGGGACTTCAGGGTTGTCTGTTTTCCATATCGAACGTCGTGGTACAGTCGAGCGTGAACAGCTTCGGCAAGGCGGTAATGGCAGGCAACTCCTATTCGCAGCAGATAGAATCGGTCGTTTATCAGGCTATAAACGGCGTGTCGCTTTCCGCGCTTTCCTTCGTCGGACAGAACTACGGCGCGGAAAGGTTTGACAGAATAAAGAAAATCGTACTCGAATGCGTGCTTCTGGTGACGGCGGTAGGCGTCGTGCTCGGCGGGATAGCGGGACTTCTCGCAAAGCCGATAGTGGGGCTTATCACGGGCGACGCGTACGTCGTGGACGTTGCGGCAGAAAGGCTTCTTATAGTTTGCACACCGTATTTCTTGTTCGGAATTATGGATGTATACAGTTCTGCGCTCCGCGGATTCGGTAAAAGCACTTCCTCCATGCTGATAAATCTTTTCTGTACGTGCGTGTTCAGACTGGTGTGGATAAAGGTGATGCTCGGAATTATGGACGAGGTATATATAATTTACTGGGCATATCCGATAAGTTGGTTTTTAGCTGCGGCGGGCATGATGATTTATTACGAAATAGTGATAAGAAAGCTTATAAGAAAAAAGGACGGGCAGTCCTCGCGATAATGAGCGACGAGCCGTAAAGTAGTTAATGAATCGGTTGAATTAGAAACAAATCGCCGTTAAAAAACAAGGAAGAACGCGCCCTCGGGTCTTCGGCGGACGCGCTCTTCTTTTTTATTCGTAACGTTTCGGCGTATAAAGCTCGAAAATAACGTTGTCCGCAAAGTCTTTAATCTTTTGTTCGACGGTTTTGTCCGTCACCGTCCACGCGAGGACGGGTAAGCCCTTTCTTTTTTTGTCCGAAAGGGGAAGCCCCGAATATCTGTAACTGATAAAATCGGGTTTAATAAGTCCGTTAAACGGCATCGTCCGTAAAACCCACCTCGTCACGGCGTCCTTGTTTTCGGCGTTTTCCGTGCCGAGAACGCCTCTCAAAAATTCGGGCGCGAGCTTTTTCATTTTGAGAAGATACGCGGGGACGAAGCTTTGCACCGCGAATTCTCCGTCGTAATTTTTAAGAATTTGCACCACGCTCTCGACAAAACCCTTTGCCGGCTGGTTTTTAAGCTCGATAAGTAGCGGACATTTGCCTTTTGCCGTCTCCAAAAGCTCTGTAAACCTCGGTATTCTTTCGTTTTCGGTGCCTTTTAAGACGAACGCGTCAAGCTCCTTTGAGCTTTTTTCGTAAATAAAACCGCTCCCGTTCGTCGTTCTGTCTAAAGTTTCGTCGTGAAAGCAGTATAAAACGCCGTCGGTCGAGATATAGAGGTCGGTTTCTACGGGAATACCGGCGACGGCGGCGGCGCGGTATGCGGAAAGCGAATTTTCCGCGACGAACCCCGAAGCGGTTTCTCCCCAAAGCCCGCGGTGGGCTATCGGCATAGCGACGAGCCAATCGTTCTCTTTAATTTTATCGTTAGTCTTCTTCACGCCAAAACTCCTCAAACTCCGTTTTTAATTTACTTGCAAAATTTTTGCCGATAGTATATACTTTATACGAGAAAGTACGCTTTAATTATAGCGAATAAGGATATTTATGTCAATCAAGAAAGAAAACATACGGAATTTTTGTATAGTCGCGCATATAGACCACGGCAAGTCCACCTTGGCGGACAGGCTTATGGAAATGACGGGGCAGGTTTCCGAAAGAGAAATGGAGGACCAGCTCCTCGACAGTATGGATTTAGAGCGCGAGCGCGGCATTACCATAAAGCTTACGCCCGTGAGAATGTTCTATAAAGCCAAAAACGGCGAGGAATATATTTTTAACCTTATAGATACCCCCGGGCACGTCGATTTTTCTTACGAAGTTTCCCGCTCGCTCAAAGCGTGCGAGGGCGCGATTCTCATCGTGGACGCGACGCAGGGCGTGCAGGCGCAGACGCTTGCGAACGCGTATCTTGCGATAGACAACGACCTTGAAATTCTGCCCGTCATAAATAAAATGGACTTGGCATCCGCAAACCCCGACGAGGCGGCGGAGGAGCTTGAAAACATTTTGGGAATAGACGCGTCGGACGCGCCGAGAATTTCCGCGAAAAGCGGACTTAACGTAGACGAGGTGTTAGAACAAATCGTCACGCACATTCCCGCACCGAAAGGCGACGAGAACGCGCCCCTTAAAGCTCTTATTTTCGACAGCTTTTACGATAATTTCAAGGGCGTTATATGTTTCGTCCGAATCGTGGACGGCAGGGTTAAAGTCGGAACGGAAATAAAAACTTTCGCCTCGGGCAAGCGTTTTACGGTGACCGAGGTAGGCGTGTTTTCGCCGAAAATGCTCCCGAAAGACGAGCTTTCGGCGGGCGAAGTCGGGTATATCGCCGCAAGCGTTAAAAATATAGAGGACACCGCCGTCGGCGATACCATAACCTATGCCGATAACCCCGCGGATAAGCCGCTTGCGGGCTATAAAAAGGCGCTTCCCATGGTCTTTTCGGGCGTGTTTCCGCTCGACGGCAGCAAGTTCAACGACCTTAAAGACGCGCTTCTTAAATTGAAGCTGAACGACGCCGCTCTTTCGATAGAACCCGACAATTCCGCCGCGCTCGGTTTCGGTTTCCGTTGCGGATTTCTGGGGCTTTTGCATATGGACGTCATTCAGGAAAGGATAGAGCGCGAGTTCGACCTCGACATAATCACCACCGCGCCCTCTGTTTCCTATAAAGTGCATAAGACGGACGGAACGGAGCTTATCGTGGAAAACCCCACCCACCTTCCGCCACCCACCGAGATAGATTATATGGAAGAGCCGATGATAGACGCGCACATTTTCACTCCGCCCGAATACGTCGGGGCGATTATGGAGCTTTGTCAGTATAAGCGCGGCGTTTATAAGGATATGACTTACCTCGATAAAACGCGCGTGGAAATGAAATACGATTTACCGCTCAACGAAATCATATACGACTTTTTCGACAGCTTAAAGTCCCGCACCAAGGGGTACGCTTCGTTCGACTACGAGATAAAGGGCTACGAAAAGAGCGACCTCGTGAAGCTCGATATGCTCCTTAACGGCGAGATATGCGACGCGCTTTCGATAATAGTGCATAAGGACAAGGCGTACGAGCGCGGGCGTAAAATCGCGGAAAAGCTGAAAGACGTTATTCCGCGGCAGATGTTCGAGATTCCCGTGCAGGCGGCTGTCGGCGGCAAGATTATAGCGCGCGAGACGGTGAAAGCATACAGAAAAGACGTCCTCGCCAAGTGCTACGGCGGCGACGTTACGAGAAAGAAAAAGCTTCTCGAAAAGCAGAAAGAGGGCAAAAAGAAGATGCGTTCTATCGGCACGGTGGAAATCCCGTCCGAAGCGTTCATCTCCATTCTTAAAACGGACAACGACGACTGATTATGAGCGGAATTTATATTCATATTCCTTTTTGCAAAAGCAAATGCACATATTGCGATTTCGCTTCGTACCCGAAGGAAATCGGCAAGACGGAAAGTTACTTTGCCTGTCTTTATCGGGAGATAGAGGGGCGCGGGCGACAGCTTTCGGGCAGGGTTTTCGACACCGTTTACATCGGCGGCGGCACTCCGTCCGTCGTCCCCGCAAAGTTTATTACGGGCGCGCTTAAACAGATACGGAAATTTTTCACTCTTGCTGGCGGGGCGGAAATCACGATAGAACTTAACCCCGGCACTGTCACCGAAGAAAAAATAAAGGAGTATAAGGCGGCGGGAATAAACCGCTTTTCGATAGGCTTGCAGACGGGCTTCGACGACGAGCTGAAGAAGCTTAACCGTCCGCACACGGCAAAGGATTTTCTTATCGCGTGCAAAATGCTTAAAGGCGAAAACGTGAGTGCGGATATACTCATCGGGCTTTACGAGCAGACGGCGGAAAAGGTCAAAAAGACCATCGACCTTGCGATAGCTGGCGGCGTGAGCCATATTTCCATGTACGCCATAACGCCCGAAGTCGGCACGCCGATTTATACCGATTACCTTAACGGGGAGCTACTGTCGGACGACGAAACGGCGGATATATACGACGCGGCGAGAGAGTACCTTAAAGAAAAGGGCTTTTATCGCTACGAGGTTTCTAACTTCGCGAAGAAAGGCTTTGAAAGCAGACATAATCTCAATTACTGGCGGCGGGGCGAATATATAGGCTGCGGGGTTGCGGCGTCTTCGTTTATAGACGGGAGAAGATTTACCGATACGTTTAGTATAGACGAGTATATGAACGCGATAATTTATAACAAAACGCCCGAAATATCTTCGGATATAATCGAGGGCGACGACGCCGAATTCGAGTTTATAATGCTGGCGCTGCGCACGGCGGAAGGAATGAGCGTTAAAAGGTTTAACGAAGCGTTTAAGACGAATTTCGACGAGAAATACGCCGCCGCGCTTAAAAAGAAAGGGGCGTTTTTGTCGCGAGACGGAGACCGACTTAAAATAAAGGACGAATATTTATACGTCCAGAACGATATAATTTTAGAATTTATGAAAGGCTGAAACCGCCGTCAAAGGTGAAATCGTATAGAAAACAAGATCGAGAAAAAATCGAGGATAAAACTCGGATAAAAACGACCGAATAAAACAGAGCCGAGAAGCCGCACGAAAAAAAGTGCGGCTTTTTAAATAGAGCCGAATATAGGTTGCCGATAAAACGGTTTTGCAAAAAAATTTTCAAAAATATCTAAAAACTACCGAAAAACGATTGACAAATCAGGGGGGGGGGGGGTGTATTTTGTTAAGAGTGAAAATTTGTCGGTGTTAAAAAAATGTCTTGGTAACGGCGTACCCGTTAGCGTAAAATGCGGACAATCGAAAGCCTTCCCCCTCGGGGGAAGGGGGACCGCTTGCGGTTAAAATAAGCCTTCCCCCGTATAACTTTGGGGGATCGGTTGCGTGTACAAATGTAGCCTTCCCCCGTTTATCTTTGGGGGATCGGTTGCGTGTACAAATGTAGCCTTCCCCCTCGGGGGAAGGGGGACCGCTTGCGGTGGATGAGGGGAAAATAAAGGCAGAACGTTGATTTTGTTAATTTGCAATAGTTTGACTTATGTGATGTCTCTGTAAAGATTCTTTGAACCATGTGAGATTGTTATGAAATATAACGGGCATAAAAACTGTGCATATACGGAATTTTCTCAAAAATTACGAAAAAATATGACAAAAGAAGAACGAAAGCTTTGGTATGAATTTCTAAAACGGTTACCCGTAACTGTCAACCGACAAAAAGTTTTCGGACAATATATCGTTGATTTTTATTGCGCTAAATATAATGTAATAATCGAGATAGACGGCGGACAACATTATGAAGAAAAGTTTCTTACAAAAGATAGTATCAGAGATAGCTTTTTTAATAATATCGGAATCAAAGTTTTAAGATATTCTAATACAGATATTAGAAATAATTTCGATGGGGTTTGCAGCGACATTCTTTTGAATCTGAAAAGTTTAGACAGTCCCCTCATCAGTCGCTGAACGCGACAGCTTCCCCCGAGGGGGAAGCCATGAACACGGAAAGGCAGACTTCTTTCCGAGGGGGAAGCCATTAACAACAAGAAAGCCTTCCCCCTCGGGGGGAAGGGGGACCGCTTGCGGTGGATGAGGGGAAAAACAAAAAACCTTCTCCGAAATTGTCAAGAATTTTTCAATCGAGAAAGAAGAATTGAAGCAGCCCCTCATCAGTCGCTGAACGCGACAGCTTCCCCCGAGGGGGAAGCCTTAAACAAGGACGGCTTTCAGAGGGGGAAGCCTTAAATAAGAAAACAACGGATCGTAGCAAAGACGATCGATTATATATACATTATGTAGTAACATTACACGGCTTGCAAAAATAAATTTTTGCATTGCATTCGCAATACGTTCTTTGCTAAACGCAAAGAACAGCCGTTCGTTGAAAAACTGCGTAAAAATACCTGCAAATGCTTCGCGCTTGCGTATTTTTACTTGTATTATAACATTACACGGCTTGCAAAAATAAATTTTTGCATTGCATTCGCAATACGTTCTTTGCTAAACGCAAAGAACAGCCGTTCGTTGAAAAACTGCGTAAAAATACCTGCAAATGCTTCGCGCTTGCGTATTTTTACTTGTATTATAAAATTCATTTATGTCATACGGAGGCAAGAATATGACAAAGAACTTGAAAAAGAAGTTAATAGGCGTTCTGCTTGCAACGGTCATAGCATTCGGGTTGTTTTCAACCATGGCTTTTGCAACGAACACGGACGAAGTCTATGCGGGCAGAGACGAATCGGCAATTAAGTCGATCCAGCTCGGCACGAGCGGAATCTTCAGCCCGACAAAAGAAGAATACACACCTAACAGCTACATCTATTTCGGTAATGACGGCAACTATAAGTGGCGCGTGCTGGATAGCGCGAAGGCCAACAACGGCGCGACGGGCGGCGTTTTTATGCTATTGGAAGCTGTAACTGGCGATCCTATAGCATTCGGAGGCAACGAATATCAGGGCAGCACCGTGCAGTCATGGTTATCGGGTACCTTTACAGGTACAAATTTCACCTCGGAGGATCAGGGTGCCATGCTTGCCATTACGAAGACGGAAAGTGCTTCTAGTGTTATGGCGTATACGAGAACTTGGTTTGAGGGCAGCTTAAAAGGCGATAAGATATTTTTACCGTCCGTAGTTGAACTGAGAGACTATGTCGGGCAAAACGGCACATCGACGGGATTGAGTGGTACAAACACTTGGTGGACTCGTTCTCGTTCCACCGTCTCCACCGGCTATGATCAAAAGGGTTATGTCGGGAGTGACGGAACGGTGGATTATAAAAGCAACAGTTCCACTTGTTATGTCCGTCCTGCTACTAACCTCGATTCGTCCAAAATCCTTTTCACCTCTTCGGTATACGGCAAAGGGACGGGAACAAGCCAAACGATGACAACCGATTCCGTAAGTAGCTACGACGGCAACGAGTGGAAGCTGACGCTTCTGGACGAAAGTCGCGAAAGCTTTTCTGTAGATTTTTACGTCAACAACCAATCTGTTGAAAACGATGCAACGGCGGAAGTGAGCGATCTGACTCAATCTCTTTCACTGAATTGTTGGGGGGCAGCGACCGCGAGCGGCAATTATCTTTCCGCGATTCTTGCGGACGCAAACGGGAACGCCGTCAGCTACCAGAAATTGTGTAGTACCGCCGACGCTACCTCAGTGCAAGGTTGTACTTTTCAGCTCCCCCAGGATCTTGCGGGCGGCACTTATACGCTTCACGTGTTCAACGAGCTGTGCAACTCCGGCAAGGCAACCGATTATGCAAGCCCGTTCCGCAGTATAAAGATAAAAGTAAAAGAATCGGGACAGGCTAAAGTCACCACCGACAACGGAGACGACACGACTACCGCGAAAAACTACGACACCCTTACGGAGGCTTTGAAGGCTGCATATAACAACGACAAGGCAGACGTAATCGATATAGTCAATAAAAAAGTTGATCTCGACGCAACCGTCTGCAACACGCTGGAAAAGGGCGACAGCATAATAACTTACGGTTATGAGGATAACTCCGGCAGACGTACTTATTGCGGCAAATTTACGGCGGTATCCGACAACGTAACGCTCGGCACTTACGGATCCGAAGACTCTGAAAACGACGTTATTGTTATTAGCGGAACGGTTGAGTTTTTTAATGAGAGCGGCGGTAGCGTTGCTCTCGGCAGCGGAGTTACCGCAACAGGCACGAGCGGTGTGGAAATCATCAACAAGACCGAGGGCAGCGACTTAAGCGGCCTTATATACGTTGCGGCAAACAGTTCCCGCGACAGCGTGTATTTTTTCTCGGGCGGCAAGGTCAGCATCAACGGCAAGGATTATGTAAACGCTTTTGATGCCGATTCGGGCGAAAGCGATGATTATGCACAAATGGCGTTTGAGATCGCAAAGGGCGAAGGCGACGCCGTAACGCTTACGCTGATGAGCGGCATATATGAGCTCGGCGCGGACGAAGGAATCTCTGTCGGCTATGGCAATACGCTCGTCCAGAACAAAGGCAGCGAAAAAATCACCATCAAGGCGTCATACTACGGATATAAGAACGTAATCGTTCCCGCAAACGGAAAAGTCACAATCGGCGAGACCGAATACGTTGCGGGCGCAGATGGCGCGACTATCGCAATCAATGAAAACTACGAAGACGATGGAAAAGGCAATGAAAAGCTCATATTAACGCTTGCGCTCAAAAAAGGCTCGGTACAGCTCGACGAGGGCGAAAAAATCACGGTCGGCCATAGCGATGAGCTCGTCAAAAACACCGGCACGAAGACTATCACCGTCGAAGCGATCGAAAACACGGTCGAGGATTACTACGGAACCGCCGTTCGCGTTACGGGCACGGTTACCGTCCCCGCAAACGGAGCGGTGGACGTCAGCAAGGCAGTGATTACCGACGTGACGAAGGAAACCGTTATCTACGTCGGAATGATGAATCCTGACAATAAGAACGAATACTGGAGCGATACTGTCGTCAGACTTAATGAAGGCGGCTCCGTCAACGTAAACGGCGTCGGCTATACCGATGACGGCAGCGGCAAAGGCACGCTTCAATTCTATCCGGAATACGGCGTGGTATATAGCGCACTATACGTCAACGTAGAGATTTTCGAATTGCCGGAAGGCGGTTACAGCCTGATTAACGGCGTGTCTACTACCTTTGGCAAATACGTTTATACTGCTCCGGACGGCAACGTGACGTTAACCTATCAGGACGGAGACGAAGATAAGACCAAAAATCCCGCCGTCAACGTGAAAAACGGCTACAAAGTGGACGTGGCTACTGAAAGTCAACCGAAAGAAACCGCAAGATACACGGCGTCGGGAGATTCTAAGTTTGCAATCTCCGCAAGCGATACAAATGCAAAGAATATAGACTTACTCCTCGGCACGATTATGGTCGATAACGGAGTAAAGGTTACGGGCGGAACTAAGTACGTTACGGCAGCCGAAAACGGCACGGCAATCACTCTCGATAACGCTAAAAACGCAAAACTCGTTAGCGGAATAGGTTCTATGAAGGGCGAAATGACCGTCACAATCAACGGCAAAGACACGACCTTTAAGAGCGAAACGGAATACACCGTAGATACGAAAGGCAATAAGTTAACGCTTAACGGAACGGGTTCCGTCAAGGCGCTCGGCGTAGAGTTCGGCGGCAAGTCGGGCGATAGTTTCACTTTCGACACGGACGACGACGGCGCTCCTACGGTCATAGTTTCCGCAGGCGCAAGAGTAACGGGCAAAAACTTGGACGGCATAAGCTCGACTATCATCGGTGTGGACGGCGGAAATACCACCGTCAGTATCTATGAAGACACAGATAAAGTCACGGTTTGCCTGATCGGCGGCAAGGGTCAGTCCGCGGGAGCGATGGATGCGGAAATAGACGGAGATACATGGATGTTCGATACCGAGGACGACGAGGACAACAAGTATACCGTAGATACGGAAGGCGCGCTTACGCTGGACGAGGCGGGCACCGTGATCGTGGATGGTAAGGTTAAGTTCACCGGCGCGGCAAAAGACAGCTTCACGCTCGGCACGGACGGAGAAAACGACACCGTGACTATTCCCGAAGGCGCGACCGTAACGGGCAGTGATAATAATGCAATCACGGGCGTTGGCGATGCTACCAAGGTGGTAATCGACGATAAATATACTATTGCGCTCGTCGAGGGCAAGGGTAAGACTACGGGCAAGATGACTGCGGATATCAGCAGCATCGGATATGTGCCGTTTGAAAGCGACGAAACGGAATACACCGTAGACGCGGATAACGGCACGTTAACGCTCAATGCGGATGGTTCCGTCACGGCGGGAGAAGTAACGTTTAACGGCAAGGCAAACGACAGCTTCACGCTCGGCGTGGAAAACTACGAATTCACCGTTGATATTCCCGAGAACGCGAGCATAACCGTAGGCGGCAACAGTTTTACCGCAAAAGACGGTTCCGCAAAGGTTTCCCTCACCGCCGAGAGCGGCAAATTGACGCTCATTAGCGGAAAGATCGAGTTTGCCGCTACAAACAATGAAGAAGAATCTGCAACCGCAAGTCTCATAGTAGGCGAAAGCAAGGTCGGCGTAACAATCGCAAAAGGCGAAAAAGTGACTTTGAACGCCGATGACAAGACCGTTTCCGTCGCGGGCGGAAAGTCCGTCAAGATAGGCGAAACGGAATATACGAACGGTTCCGATGATAGCGATATGGTTATCGAGGTGACCAAAGACGGCAACACGCTCAAAAAAGGCGCGGTGAAGCTCGACGGGAACGAGAAAATTTTCGTCGGCGAAAATGCAATCGTGAACATCGGAGACAAGGTCGTCACCGTCATGGCAAACGAAGATTCGGAAGGCAACCTCGACGGCACGGCAACGGTGATCGTTCCCGAAGGCGGAAAGTTTACGTTTAACGGCAAAGAATACACCGCAAGCGGTAAAGACGCGAAGTTCTTAATCGACGAAAGCGGAAAGATCGCGCGCGATATTACCGGCGCAGACGTAACGCTCGGCGCGGCTCTCGTTTACAACGGTTCGGAGCAGGAACAAACAGTGGCTTCCGTCACGATTAACGGAGAAACCGTGACTTTCGATATAAGCGGTAACAAGCAAACGAATGCGGGCAGCTATACTCTTACCATCACGGGGAAAGGCGACTTTACGGGAAGCGTCACCGCCGAGTGGAGCATAGCGAAAGCGGACGGCAAGATCGACGTAAGCGGAGTGGTCACTTCTTATACCTACAACGGCAAATTGCAGACCGTGAACAGCGGAGCAAAGCTCAACAATAACGAGCAAACGCTTGTTTATACAGACAACACGTTCACGACGGTTGCGGAAGGCAACGGCAAAGTCATTACCGTGTCCGTTGCGGAAAGCGCTAACTACAATGCCGCAAGCGCGACCGTTACGATTACCGTAGCTAAAGCTACTTACGATATGAGCGGCATAACGTTTGAAGACAATACGGTAGTTTATAACGGCGAAGCGCACACTCTTGCGATAGGCGGAACACTTCCGAGCGGAGTTACCGTTACGTACGATATGAGCGGCAAGACGGAAAGCGGAGTTTATACAGTTACCGCGAAATTCAGCGGCGATTACGACAATTACAACGCTATTGCAGATATGACCGCTACGCTTACCGTTAAGCAAGCGACTATCGAAAACGTCGTTGACGGCGGGGAAGAAAGCAAACCGAGCGTAATCGTTTCCGAAGAGAACGGTATCGATCCCAACGTACAGCTCGTTGCCGTAAAACAGGACGAAGTCCCGACCGCTGTTAAAGAGACCGTAAAACGCGACGAAGTCGTGGCGGCGACATACGACATCACGCTTCAAAGCGAGGGCGTAATCATACAGCCGAGCGGAGCACTTACCATAAAGCTGCTTATCCCCGAAGGTGCGAACGGCAAAACGTTCCGTATTGTGCATTTGCACGAGGGTATAGTGGAAGACGGTGACGTCAAATATACGATAGAAGGCGATTATGCGGTGTTCACCGTAGATAAATTGTCCGAATTCTCAATCGTTGTGGATAACAGCGGTTCTGCGTTGTGGCTCATCATTCTCCTTGCGGTAATCGTTGCGGCGGAAATCGTGCTTATCGTTCTCAAAAAGAGAAAAACAAACGGCAAGAGCAACAAGGCGTATGCGGCGGGATTGTTCGGAGGAGTGATTCCCGTGGCGCAGATCGTATTGCTTGCGGTGCTCGGCGTAGCGGCGGTTGCCCTCGGAGCATACGTGCTGTATTTGTATCTCCCGAGAAAAGCTCAGGCGAATAAATAACGGCGCATCGTAGCGCGATAACGCCGAATCCGCGTCGATATTCGACGAAGAGACGGCTGCGTTTTCACTGAATATTAAATATCCCCGACGGAATGCCGTCGGGGATATTTTTTTTCGGCGCCGACTACTTCTTCGCAGAAAAAAGGTTTTAGCTTCAAACATTTAAAATCACACGTTTATTTTTTGCCCGAAAAAAAGGTAGGGCGGGTTGCCGTTTTTCTCGGCAAGCTCGCGCTCGGAAATCCCGAACTTCTCGGATAGCGAAAGATAATTTTCGCCGAGTTTTACGGTGTAGAGTTTCCCCGTTTTTTCTATTAACAGCACGTCGCCCGCCTCGATTTCCTCTTCGAGACGGTTGTCGTCGATAAGCCGAGTGACCGAAACGCCGAAGCGCGCGGAAACGCTTATCGCGGTGTCACCTTCCCCCACGCGGTACAAAATCTTTTTCATACCTTTATTATATTTAGAAGCAACTGCGAATAGAATACTTTTATAAAAGGTAAAAGGGCGGCGTTTTGCTGATGAAAAGATTTTTCAAAACCGTGGCTATCGTGACCGTATTTTCCGTTTGCGAAAAATTCTTGGGCTTTCTGTATAGGATATATCTTTCCCGTTCTATCGGGGCGGAGGGCGTAGGGCTGTATCAGGTCGCGCTGTCCGTTTTCGCCTTTCTTTTGACCGCCACATGCTCGGGTACGCCCATAACCGTCTCGCGGCTTATGACGAAATACCGTTCGGAAGGCTCGCGCGAACGGGTGTATCGCGTAATATCCTCGGGGTTTGCCATAACTCTCGCCGTAGCCTTGCCCGTCTGCATTGTTTTCTATTTTTCCTGCGGAAAACTCTCGTTTTTATTTGCGGACGAGCGGTGTATTCCCGTATTTAAGGTAGTGATATTCGGTCTTTCCTTTACTTCGCTGTATTCGGTGCTTCGCGGCGTGTTTTGGGGAAGTAAGGACTTTTTGCCGTACAGCGTTATCGAGCTTTTGGAAGAGATATGTATGATTATCGCGGGGATTATTCTTATCGGAAGAACGTCGAACGCGGCGGACGGAGCGTACGCGGCGGGACTTGCGGTGCTCGTTTCATACGTCTTTTCCTTTACCCTCGCGGCGATAACGTTTTTCGCGAGGAAAAACAGGCTTGCGGATCCGCGTTCGGAGCTAAAGCCCCTTATATCCTCGGCGGCGCCCGTCACCGCAATGCGTACGGTAAACGCGCTCGGCGCGTCGGTGGTTTCCGTCGTGTTTCCGTTAAGACTCGTCGCGGCGGGCTTTCCCGAAGCGCGGGCTATGAGTTTATACGGCGCGGCGGTGGGGCAGGCGTTGCCGCTTTTGTTCGTGCCGACTACGCTTATCGGCTCGTTTACCTTGGTACTCGTCCCCGAAATTTCCGAAAGCTTTTATAAAAAGCAAAATATCTATCTTAAAAACGACGTGGAAAAGGCGGTAAAGTTCACCGCGCTTTTGTCGTCGCTTTTTATTCCCGCTTTTTTCGTGTGCGGGGAAGAGATAGGCACACTGGTATTCGGCAACGCCGATTGCGGCAGATACCTTACCGCTTCCGCGTTTTTAATGTTTTTCGCGTCGGTATCGTCCCTTACTAACAGTATACTCAATTCGATAGGCAAAGAGGGGTTGGTGCTGTCCTTTACGGCGGGTTCCGGAGTGCTTATGGTGCTTTCCGTGTGGTTTTTGCCAAAACTGCTCGGAGTGTACGCGTTGCTCGTCGGGTTTTCCTTCGTGTACGTTTTGACAACCGTCTTAAACCTCGCGCTCCTTTATAAAACCTGCCCCGAAAAGCCGAAATATTGCAGGTATCTTTTTTTGTGCGTCGCGCTCGTCTTGCCCGCGTGCGCCTTCGGACTACTGCTCGAAAAGATATTACTGCCGTTTTGCGGGACGTTTTGTACCTTTTTGATTTGTTCTGCGGCAAGCACTTTGTTTCTCGTCGTTCTCGATATTTGCTTCGGACTTATCTTTGTAAGCTCGTTAAAAATACGTTTCTGCACAAAACCGCGCCGTAAACCGTGCGCCTCTAAAGAGCGCGGGATAAAAGGTTACGAGTTTTTCCCATAACGGTTTATAGCTATTCCGCCCCGCGCCGTATACATACTGCGCGGTCTAATTTTTGAAGGATAAAAACTCGGCGTTCTTTGACAAACCTACATGTTCTTTGACGATATCGGACGTAAACGCTTGACTTTTTGCCTATAATAAAATAAAATTTAAGCGCGACGACAGGGGCTGCCGCGGAATACGCGAGCCAAACTAACGGGACGCCGAAAGAGGCTAAAATCCAATACGTCGAGAAAAAACACAAAAAGGGAACAAACAAAATGAAAAACGCCGTATTTGCGGGGACCTTCGACCCGCTGACCGTCGGTCACGTCAATATCATCAACAAATGCCTCAAAGCTTACGGCAGAGTAATCGTCGTCGTAGGCGAAAACCCCGACAAAAAACCGATGTTTCCGAAGTCCGTCCGACTTAAAGCCTTAAGAGCCGCGTTCGGTAGCGAGGGGCGCGTGGAGGTTTTATCGTATACCGACGTCAAAAATTTCCCCGCGTATCTCAAAGAAAACGGTGTGACCGACTACGTTCGCGGAATAAGGGACGGCAAAGACCTTAAATACGAACGCGCCGCCGAAGAAAAAAATCGGCTTGCCTATCCCGATATAAGGACCTCGTACGTTTTCGCAACCGACGATTATAAGGATATAAGCTCCACGAAGGTTCGCGAAACGATAAAGAGGGGCGAGGACTTTTCCGCCCTCGTTCCGCAGGAAACGCTCGACATTTATTCGAGGTTTTTACAGGAAAATCCGATAAATAATCAGGGCGAATAGAAAATTAAGAGCCGCCGCCAAAGCCTTTGACAAAAGGAAGGGCGCGGCTTTTATTTTTGCCCCCGAGAGGTACGCGAGCGACTGCGCTATGACCGAAAGTCCGCCGAAACCGCATATTCCCGCCGCGGTGACGAACGCGCCTTCGGAAACGCTCGCCGCCGCAAGCCGCGAGATTCCGCCCGTACACTCGAACGCGCCGTAAATTAACCCTTCCGCAAGCGTTTCGCTGCCGAAAATTTTCGTAAGCGCGGCGACGAACGGCTTAAAAACGCCGTAAAAATCCATGAGAGAGGTGAGTACGGAAAACAAAACGATAAGCCCGCCCGTGACGAGTATGGAAACGACCGAATTATATGTACATTCGTATAACAAATTGTCCGCTTTGCCCGCGACGCTCGGTATTTTGCCCGAATTCTGTCCGTTAAAGCCCTCTTTTTCCGTGTTTTTGCCCCCTAAAACGCTTGAAGTCGCCGCCGAAAAGTTGCGGCTTTTTTTGCTTTTATAAAATGAAAATATAACGCCTGTGCATACGGCGGAAAGGATATGGCACGCGGTGAGAGCGACGCCGAGCCGCGCCGAGCCGAACGCCGCGCTACCTACCGCCGCAATTAAAAAGGACGGCGAAGAGGTTGAGCAGAGAGCCGCCGCGCGCACTCCTTCGTCCTCGTCTAAAAGTCCGTTTCTTCTTAAATCGGAAACGATTTTCGCCCCGACGGGATAGCCCGAAATCACGCTTAAAAAGAACGCGTACGAGACTATTCCGCCGACGTTGAAAAGTTTGCGGTAAACGGGCGAAAGTTTAAGCGCGAGCCGTTCGGTTATTTTAAACCGCGTCAGCATGGCGGAAATGAAAAAATAGGGGAAAAGCGAAGGGAGGACGACCGCCGCCCACAGCTTTATTCCCTGAAGGGCAAACTCCGCGCCCTTTCCGCTTGCCGCAAGAAGTACTGCCGCCGAGAGAAACGCTAAAAACAACAAGCCGTCTTTTAACGCCGTTATCCGTTCCGCCGCGTCCGTCGCTACGCGTTTCTCTCTTTCTCCGACTTTTTTTATTAAAGAATCGTTTGCGCTTTTAACAAAATATGCCATATTTATATTGTATTAAGACTTGAAAAAAAATATCGGATATGATAAAATAAACAATATGGATTTATTCGATATAGCCGCCGAAAACGGCGGTGCGAAAAAGAATATTCCGCTTGCGGAGCGAATGAGGGCGAGAACCCTTTCGGAATTCCTCGGGCAGGAGCATATAGTTTCCGAAACGGGGCTTCTGCGCCGCGCGATAAAGTCGGACAGGCTCGGAAGCTGTATTTTCTGGGGACCTCCGGGGTGCGGCAAAACCACCCTCGCGAACGTCGTGGCAAACAGCACCGCGGGTAATTTCGTAAAGCTTAATGCGGTTTCTTCGGGCGTCGCGGACGTAAAGCGCGTCGTGGATGAAGCCGTGTCGAACGCTAAATTATACGGAAAGAAGACCTATCTTCTTTTAGACGAGTGCCATAGGTTCAGCAAAACGCAGAGCGACAGCCTGCTCCCTTCGATAGAAAAAGGCGATATAATCTTTATCGGTTCCACCACCGAAAATCCTTACGCCAACATGACGCCCGCAATCGTTTCGAGATGCAGGGTGTTCGAGCTTAAACGCCTTTCGGAAGAAAATATTCTTTCCGCGCTGAAGAGGGCGGCGGCGGATAAGGAAAGAGGGCTCGGAAACTACGATCTCGAAATAGAGGAAGCGGCTTATCGCCACATCGCGCGGGTTGCCGCGGGAGATCTTCGTGTGGCGTATAACGCTTTGGAGCTTGCCGCGCTCACGACCGAACCCGATAAAAACGGCAAAATCAGGGTTACTTTGAAGGACGCGGAGGAATCTATTCAGCAAAAGGCTATGTCCTACGACGAGCAGGCGTATTACGATATGCTTTCGGCGTTCTGTAAAAGCCTCCGTGGCAGCGACGCCGACGCCGCGCTTTATTATATGCAGCGGCTGGTGCAGGGCGGGTGCGATCCTCGGCTTATCGCAAGGCGTGTTATAGCGCACTCTTCGGAAGACGTGGGCATGGCGGATCCTATGGCTATGGTTGTCGCGACGAACGCTCTCGTGGCGTTTGAAAAAATGGGACTTCCCGAGGGGCTTCTTCCCTTGTCGCAGGCGATAATTTACGTTTGCGAGGCGGAAAAATCCAACTCCGTCGTTATCGCTATGGACGAATCCGCAAAGGACGCGCGTGAGGTAAAGGACGACAACGTGCCTCCGTGGGTTAAAAACGCGGTGTACGGCTCTGAAGAGGATAAAAAGGAAGCCGCAAATTACAAGTATCCCCATTCTTACGGCGGATACGTCGAACAGCAGTATCTGCCGGACTCCTTAAAAGACAGAGTGTATTACGTTCCGCAGAACAACGGGTACGAAAACACGGTTAAGGAAATCCGCAAGAGAAAAGGCAAAAAAGATAAAAAATAAAAATAAAAATAAAATAAACGAAACAAAGGTAACGAGACTATGGACTATTCGGCAAAACTGTCGGCGGAATTCAAAATCCGTCCCGACCACTCCGCAAACATCATAACGCTTATCGACGACGGAAACACCATTCCGTTCATCGCGAGATACAGAAAAGAAATGACGGGTTCGTGCGACGATCAGGTGCTTCGCGAGTTCGCGGACAGACTTAAATATCTGCGCAACCTCGACAAGAGAAAAGAAGAAATCACCGCTTCCATAACCGAGCAGGGCAAAATGACCGAAGAAATAGCCGCCGCGCTCGAAAAGGCGGAAACGATGACGGAGGCGGAGGATATTTACCGCCCGTACAAGCAGAAGAGAAAAACGCGCGCTTCGGTCGCGGCGGAAAAGGGGCTTACCCCGCTTGCGGAGTATATTCTCGCGCAGGATAAAAACGCCGACGAACCCGAAAAGGAAGCGGAAAAATATATCGATCCCGAAAAGGGCGTGGAAAATTCCGCGCAGGCTCTCGCGGGGGCTTCGGACATTATCGCGGAACGCGTTTCGGACGACGCGGAGCTAAGGAAAACTCTCCGTAAAAAGACTATGGAGACGGGCGAAATTTCCTGCAAGCTTTTGGAAAACGAAAACGCCAAAACCTACGATATGTATAAGGATTACGAGGAGCGCATAGACAAGATGCCCTCGCACAGAATCCTTGCCGTCAACCGCGGCGAAAAGGAAGAGTGCTTAAAGGTCTCCGTCGTAGTGGACGAGGAAGCGTTTATCGCCGCAATTCAGAGTTTATACGTTAAGGGAGACGGCAACAACGCGAAGATAGTCGCCGCCGCCGCCGAGGACGCGTATAAACGACTTATATTCCCCTCGATTGAAAGAGAGGTGAGAAGCGATTTATTCGAGAAGGCGAGCGAGCAGGCGATAAAAATGTTCGAAGTAAACCTTCGTCCGCTCCTTCTTCAACCCCCGCTCAAAGGCAAGGTTGTTTTAGGACTCGACCCCGCGTACAGAACGGGCTGTAAAATCGCGGTCATAAGCCCCGAAGGGAACGTATTGGACACGGCGGTCGTTTTCCCCACTCCGCCGCAGAATAAGATAGAAGAAGCGGAAGCGAAAATTCTCGCGCTCGTTAAAAAATACAACGTGGACGTTATTTCGATAGGTAACGGCACGGCGAGCAAGGAATCGGAAATTTTCGTCGCGAATTTAATTAAGAAGTGCGACCGCCCCGTCTCGTACGCAGTCGTGAACGAAGCGGGCGCTTCCGTTTACAGCGCGAGCAAGCTCGGCGCGGAGGAGTTTCCCGATTTCGAGCCTGCGCAAAGAAGCGCGGTTTCCATTGCGAGAAGACTGCAGGATCCCCTCGCGGAGCTTATTAAAATAGACGTTAAGTCGATAGGAGTGGGGCAGTATCAGCACGATATGCCCGAAGCGAGACTGGAAGAGGTTTTGGGGGGCGTTGTCGAAAACTGCGTAAACAGCGTCGGCGTTGACCTTAACACCGCTTCCGCAAGCCTTCTTTCGTACGTCGCGGGGCTTAACGGCGGCACGGCGAAGAGCATTATAGAATACAGAAAATCGGCGAAGTTTGAAAGAAGAGAGGATCTTTTGAAGGTCAAAAAGCTCGGAGCGAAAGCGTTCGAGCAGTGCGCGGGCTTTTTGAGAATCCCCGGCGGCTTCGTTCTCGATAACACCGCCGTTCACCCCGAGGATTACGACGCGACGAACAAGCTTTTGGAGCTTACCGGTTATACTCTCGAAGACGTGGAAAAGGGCAATATCGGCGATATTAAGGAGAGACTCGATAAAAAGGGCTATTCCGCCGTTGCCAAAGAGTGCGGCATAGGCGAGCCTACTCTCCGCGACATAGCGGAAGAGCTTTTAAAACCCGGCAGAGATATTCGCGATTCGTTGCCCGCGCCCGTGCTTCGCAGCGACCTTATGAATTTATCCGATCTTAAAGAGGGCATGGAGCTGACGGGGACGGTCAGAAACGTCATCGACTTCGGCGTGTTCGTGGATATAGGCGTGCATCAGGACGGACTCGTGCATATTTCGCAGATTTCGGATAATTATATCAAGCACCCCTCGGACGTGCTTAAAGTCGGCGACGTGGTTAAGGTCAAAGTTCTCGGCGTAGACGCGGTTAAAAAGAAAATTTCTTTAACCCTTAAAACCGCCGAATGTCCGCACGGCGTAGGCGCGGGCAATCAGAAAACGGACAGAGAAAGAAAAGAGGGCAGAAGAAACGCAGAAGCAAGGCGCGCCCGCGAGGACAGAGAACCTAAAAGCAACGAAGAGCTTTTAGCCGCGCTTTATAAAAAATTCGGCAGATAAAACAAAAGCGCATAAACTATAAAAACGCAACGGAGAAAATATTATGGAAAACGTCGTTTTTACAGCGTCCGCACTTCCTTTTTTCGACAGTCTGTCGGAAGGTCAGAAAAAAGAGATAGAAAACGCTTCCGAGGTAAAGAAATTAGCGAAGGGCGAACGTATAAACGGTTGCGAGAAGAATTGTATCGGACCGTTTTTAGTGCTGAAAGGGGAGCTTCGCGCGGTTATGGACGACGAAAATCTGCGCGAGGTGACGCTGTTTAAGCTTTACGAGGGGGACACGGGACTGCTCTCCGCCACCTGCGTATTAGAGCAAATCGCGTTCGAGGCGAGCTTTATAACCGATACGGCGGTTACTCTTCTCGTCGTAAAGTCGTGCGTCCTGAAAAGAATAATGGAAGAAAATTTAGCCGTTCGCTGTATCGTGTTTGAAATTCTCACCGATAGATTTTCGGCTTGTATGACGGCTATGCGCAGACTGCTTTTTACGAGCTACGAAAAGAGGTTGGCGTTTTTTCTCGTAGAGACGTGCGTTTACGGCGGCAATACGGAGCTGACGATAACGCAAGAGGAAATAGCCAAAGCCACGAGCTCCGCAAGGGAGGTCGCGGGAAAGACTATTCGCAAATTCGCAGACGACGGCATACTCGAATACGGGCGGGGAAGATTGAAAATTTTAGACCTTAAAAGGCTAAAGGATATGATTTAAAAGATAAGCGAAATTCGCCGATTATGCTCAAAGATTTTCCGTCTACCGCTTGCAATCGCGGTTAATCGGTGATAGAATGTTATCGAAATAAAAGAGAGGCTATTTATGATTCTTTGCATAGGAGAAATTCTTGCCGATATGATCGGCGAAGCGGCGGGGGCGGACGGCGCGCCCGTATTCAAAATGTTCTGCGGCGGCGCGCCCTTTAACGTTGCCGTAAACGCCAAACAGTCGGGCGCGAAGGTCGCATTTATCGGCAGAGTCGGCAGAGACCCCGTGGGAAAGTTCCTTATAGATTATGCTGGCAAGGTCGGGTTCGACTATCTCGATATTCAGCGCGACGGCGTGAGAAACACTACTCTCGCGCTCGTAACCCTGACCGACGGGGAACGCGATTTCGCTTTCTTCCGTCACGACACGGCGGACTTCAATATCGACGCGGATTCCGTAAACTTATCCGCTTACGAAAACCTTAATATCTTACATTTAGGCTCGCTGATGCTTTCGGAGAAAGCGGGCAGAGATTTCGCGGACGCGGTTATAAAAAAAGTTCGCGCGGCGAAAAAAACTCTTTCCTTCGACGTGAATTTCCGTCTCGACCTTTACGCGGGCATAGAAGAGGCGATAGAGGCTTATCGCCCGTACGTTGCGGAAGCGGATATTCTTAAATTTTCGGACGACGAGATAACCGCGTTCACGGGCGAAAGCACCGTGGAAGCCGCCGCCCGCGCGCTTTACAAGGAAAACAGGCTTCTCCTCGTGACCTTGGGAAGCCGCGGCAGCGCGTACTACTACAACGGAATAAGCGGCGTCGTCGCGACCGAAAAGGTTAAGCCCGTAGACACGACGGGCGCGGGCGACGCGTTCTTCGGCGCGGTGCTTGCGAAGCTCGACGGCAAGGACGTTTCCGCGCTCACGAAGGACGATATAGAACAAGCCCTTGCTTTCGGCAACAAGGCGGGCGCGAGAGCCACGCAGTTTAAGGGCGCGGTAAAAATTTAACGAAAAAGTCAAAAAAAGTAATAATGAAGAGGCGATAAAAATGGATATTAAAAAGCTGGTAAAAGAACCGATTTTTTTCGAGCGCAACAGGGTATACCGCATTTATAAGGGCGGAATGCCTTATAAAGAGATTTTTAACGACCCGAACGGCTACGACGACGGCACGGACAATATGTTCCCCGAAGAATGGGTGGCGAGCAAGGTTAAGGCGATTAACCCACGCTATTTCGGCAAGCGCGACGGCGTTTCCGTCGTTAAGGGTACGGATATTTTCCTCGACGACCTTCTGAAGGATTATAAAGAAGACGTTCTCGGCGAGAGAAAGTACGACTGCCTCGTTAAGTTTTTGGACAGCGCGGTAAGGCTTCCCTTTCAGGTTCACCCGACCAAGGATTTTTCGCGCAAATATTTCCACTCGGAATACGGCAAGACCGAAGCGTGGCTCGTGGTTGCAACCCGCCCCGGCGCAAAGATTTATTTCGGCTTCAAAGACAAAATGACCAAGGAAAGGCTTTCCGAACTCGAAGAACGCAGCGAGACCGAAAAGGATATTATGGGCGGTTTGCTTGCGGGCGTAGACGCGAAAGTCGGCGATATGTGGCTTATTAAAGCGGGGCTTATCCACGCGATAGGCGCGGGCTGCACTATCATCGAGGTGCAGGAGCCTACCGATTTTACCATTCAGCCCGAACGCTGGTGCGGCGACTACCATATTTCTTACGAAGAGGAATACATAGGACTCACGAAAGACGTCGCGCTCGACAGCATCAACTACGACATTTACGGCGAAGCGGCGAAAGAATACGCGCGGGTTACGCCGAGCGTCGTTATCGACACGCCGAACTATAAAAAAGAAAACCTTATCACTTACGCGGACACGCCCTGCTTTGCGGAAAACCGCCACACGGTGAGAAAGAGCGGAAGCTTCGTTATGGACTACGCGCCGAGCGTGTATATCTGTTTAGAGGGCGAGGGTAAAATTACCGCGGACGGCTACGAAAAGCCGATTAAACGCGGAGACTATTTCCTTCTTCCTTACGCCGCGGAAGGCAAATTCACCGTTTCTTCGGATACGGAAGCGGTTCTCGTGGAATGTTTGCCGAGCAAGCAGGACAAATAAAATTTCCTGATTAAAGTCAGCTTAAAAATACGGAAAAAAACCGAAAAAAATAAAAGGGAGACAAAACATGAAGAACAGGATAGGTATTCGCCCGACCATCGACGGAAGATGGGGCGGAATCAGAGAAGGACTCGAAGCGCAGACGATGCAGATGGCAAAAGACGCCAAAAAGCTTATCGAAGAAAACGTCTTTTACGCCGACGGCACGCCCGCGGAAGTCGTAATTTCGCCCTGCACGATAGGCGGCGGCAAAGAAGCGGCGGTTTGTGCAAAGTATTTTCAGGAGCAGAACGTTACCGCAACCCTTACCGTTACGCCCTGCTGGTGCTACGGCAGCGAGACTATGGACTTGGATCCGCTGACTACGAAGGCTGTATGGGGTTTTAACGGTACCGAACGCCCCGGCGCGGTTTATCTTGCGGCTTGTATGGCGGCGCACGTTCAGAGAGGACTTCCCGCGTTCGCGATTTACGGCGAGGACGTGCAGGACGTCGGTATGAGCGGCATTACGCCCGACGTTGAAGAAAAGATTCTGCGCTTTGCGAGATGCGCGCTCGTTGTCGGTCAGCTCCGCAACAAGGCGTACGTTTCGATAGGTTCCGTCGCGATGGGTATCGGCGGAAGCTTCCTCGACGCGAACATGATGCAAAAATATTTCGGAATCCGCGCGGAATGGGTGGATATGACCGAAATTTTAAGAAGAATCGACCTTGAAATTTACGACAAGGAAGAGTACGAAAAAGAGCTTAAATGGATAAAGACCAAGCTTAAACAGGGTAAGGATTATAACGGTTCTATCTGGGAGCAGAAAGACTTTACCGAAGAAGAGCTTGAAAAGCAGTGGGAGTTCGTCGCGAAAATGACGCTTATCATTCGCGATATCATGCTCGGCAACGACAAGCTCAACGACATCGGTCGTCACGAAGAAGCTCTCGGCAGGAACGGTATTCTCGGCGGTTTCCAAGGTCAGCGTATGTGGACGGACTATAAGCCCAACGGCGATTATACCGAGGCTATTCTCAACTCCACCTTCGACTGGAACGGCAAAAAACAGCCTGTCCTTCTCGCGACGGAAAGCGATAACTGCAACGGTCTCGCAATGCTGTTCGGAACTATGCTCACGGGCAGAGCGAGCATCTTCGCGGACGTAAGAACCTACTGGTCTCCCGCGGCGGTGGAACGCTGCACGGGCTGGAAGGCGGAAGGGCTTGCGAAGAACGGCTTTATGCACCTTCTTAACAGCGGCGCGGCGGCACTCGACGGCACGGGCGCGGTTAAAGACGAAAACGGCAATTCCGTTATGAAGAGATGGTGGGACGTAACCGATAAGGATATAGAAGCTATGCTTGCAAAAACGGAGTTCTCGCCCGCAAACCGCGGCTATTTCCGCGGCGGCGGCTTCTCTTCGAGCTTCTCTACCGAAGGCGAAATGCCCGTAACCCTCGTCCGCGTGAATATGGTGGACGGCATAGGCTATACATTGCAGTTTGCGGAAGGCTGGACGGTAGAACTTCCCGAAAACGTGAACAAAACTCTTCTCGACAGAACGGACAGAACGTGGCCTTCCACGTGGTTCGTGCCGAGACTTAACGATACGGTCGCGTTCGGCAGCGTTTATAACGTTATGGCAAACTGGGGCGCGAATCACGGCGCGTTCGTATACGGTCACGTCGGCAAAGACCTTATCACTCTCGCGAGTATGTTCAGAATCCCCGTAACCCTCCACAACGTCGAGGACAAGGATATTTACAGACCGCACGCTTGGAGCGCGTTCGGCACGAAGGATTTAGAGGGCGCGGACTATCGCGCTTGCGCAAACTATAAACAGCTTTATAAATAAGAAGCTTAAACCGTTTAACGGAAAAGAACGCGGGCGGGGCGAATTTTCGCCCCGCCCGCCCGTTTTTTTATCATAATATAGTCGCTTCGGAAATCAGATAAAAATTTTTAAAACCGCGTATAATTTAGTTGACATATTTTTTCGGATATACTATACTAACCGTAAAGGAAGCAAAAAAGATGAAAAAGAATTTCGCCTTTTATTACGAATATTACTTTTTTAAGCCATATTTGTGAATATCGGTTATTTTTTGCATTCTTAAAATAAAATCGTTTGAGAGATGACCGTTATTCACGAATAGCGGTCGTTTTTTATTGTTCGGAATTTATAAATGACCAAGGCTTTAAGGAGTAAGCAAGATGATTATAGTAGTAAAACCCACAAAAGAACAAAAGCAATTCGATAACCTTGTCAAATGGATAAAAGGACAGGGGCTCGAAGTAGACGTAAGCAGCGGCGCGCATTCCACCGTTTTGGGGCTTATCGGAGACACCAGCAAAATAGACATAGACCTCGTGCGCTCGCTCGATATAGTAGAGGACGTTAAGCGCATATCAGAGCCTTATAAATGCGTAAACCGCAAATTTCACCCCGAGGATACCATCGTAAACGTGGCGGGTAGAAAATTCGGCGGAGATAACTTTCAGTTCATCGCGGGGCCTTGCTCGGTGGAATCCGAAGAGCAGATCGTCGAGGTGGCGGAAGCGGTGAAAGCCGCGGGCGCGGGGCTTCTTCGCGGCGGCGCGTTCAAGCCGCGAACATCGCCGTACGCCTTTCAGGGCTTAAGGGAAGACGGACTAAAACTTCTCCTTCTTGCCAAGCGCGAAACGGGTATGCCGATAGTCACGGAGATTATGAGCGTTAGGCATATAGACCTTTTTGCGGACGTGGACGTGGTGCAGATAGGCGCGCGCGATATGCAGAACTTCGAACTGCTTAAAGAGGTGGGGAGAACCAGAAAGCCCGTCCTCTTAAAGCGCGGACTTGCGAACACTATCGAAGAGTGGCTTATGAGCGCGGAATATCTTATGAGCGAGGGCGCGAAGGATATTATTTTGTGCGAGCGCGGAATAAGAACGTTCGAGCCGTATACGAGAAATACGCTTGACCTTTCCGCGATACCGCTCGTAAAAGAGCTTACGCACCTGCCCGTTGTGGTAGATCCATCGCACGCTTCGGGGCTTTCCCGTCTCGTAAAACCCTTGTCGCTCGCATCCGTCGGCGCGGGGGCGCACGGACTTATGATAGAAGTGCATAACGATCCGCCGCACGCGCTTTGCGACGGCGCGCAGTCTATCCGCCCCGAAGAATTTTCCGAAATAGTGAAGAAGGTGGACGTGATGTTGCCGCTCGTCGGGAAATCGAGGGTTTAAAGGCATATAGCACGCACGCCTTGCCGCTACGCGCTCGCTTGCCTCGGTCGTGTACCTCGTTGTACACTCCCTTCGGTCAAGCTCGCCTGTTGCGGCAATCCGCACGACTCTCTGCCTTTAAGGTTTTCGTGAAATCGAGGGTTTAAAGGGATATTTGTCGTATACAGTTTCAAACTGTATGTAGCAAGGCGGGGTTGCTCCCGTTTCTTCCATGTTGATTAAAAAGAAAACTGCGGGCGGCTTGCCGTCTGCCCCTTAAAGAATAAGGGACAAAGAGAGTAAGAGGTATGCGCGAACAGTAACGCGGGGATTTGAGGAGTTTTCGGAAAGGGGAAGAGGCGAGAAGGGGAAAACGGATTCGGAAAACAGTTGTCCCCTTCTCGCATAAAAAACTAAAGAACGGATACTTCTCTGCTTACTGCTCGCAAAGTACTATGTTCGTCAAGAAGAAAAAACGACGTGGCGTTCGGGAAGAAGTTACCTGAATATCAATCTTAAATAAAAAAGCAATAAGGAAACGGAAAAATGAAAATAGGTATCGTAGGGCTGGGGCTTATAGGCGGCTCTTTCGGAAGAACCGCCGTAAAAGCGGGACACGAGGTTTTCGGCGAGGACAGGCAGGAAGCCGTTCTCGTGAAAGCCGAAATGCTTCGCGCCGTGACGGACAGGCTTTCGGAAAATAACGCAAAAGACCTCGACGTTCTTGTCTCCGCGGTTTATCCCTCGGATTTTGAAAGCTCGGTGAAAAAATATCTTCCGCACATGAAGAGCGGCGCGGTAGTTATGGATTTTTGCGGAACGAAGCGCGGAGTCGTTTCGGCGATGAAAAAACTTTCCGAAGAATATAAGGAGCTTAACTTTATCGGCGGACACCCGATGGCGGGGCGTGAATTTTCGGGAATAGAACGCTCCTCCGCGTTACTTTTCAACAAAGCGTCTATGATACTCGTCCCCGTCAAAGCGGATATTTTTGCGCTGGACGGAATAAAAAAGCTGTTTTTGTCCCTCGGCTTCGGCGAAGCGGTGATAACCACCGCAGAAAACCACGACAGAATGATAGCTTTCACTTCGCAGGAATGTCACGTCGTGTCGAACGCGTTCGTAAAAAGCCCGCGCGCGAAAGAGCATTTCGGATATTCGGCGGGGAGCTATAAGGATATGACGAGGGTGGCGCGGCTTTCCCCCGCGATGTGGACGGAGCTGATGCTCGAAAACGCCGATTATCTTGCCGAGGAGCTGGATATTCTTATAGAAAACCTTAAAAAATATTCGTCGGCGATAAAGCGCGGCGATAAAGAAGAGCTATATTCTCTCCTTGCCGAGGGCAACGAAATAAAGCTCAAAATAGACGTGAACAAGGCGAAATAATATGGAAAAACTGACGGTAAAAGTCGATAAAGGCTATGATATTTATATAACGAAAGGCTACGGAGAACTTAAATCGGCGGCAAAACCGCTCGAAGAAGCGGGTAAAATCGCCGTTGTTAGCGACGAAACGGTGAAAAAGCTTTTTAGCGCGGAGTTTATTAAGGAGCTTTCGGCAATTTTCCCCGACAAAGAAATAACGCTTTTGTCGGTCGCGGCGGGCGAAAAGAGCAAGAACGGCGAAAATTTTCTGCGGCTTTCCGGTGAACTTGCGCGGCGCGGATTTCAGAGAAAAGACGCGGTGGCGGCTTTGGGCGGCGGGGTAGTCGGCGATCTTGCGGGGTTCGTCGCTTCCGCATATATGCGCGGAATAAAGCTCTTCGCCGTACCTACCACCTTTTTGTCCGCGATAGATTCTTCTGTCGGCGGCAAAACCGCGATAGACCTTAAAGAGGGCAAAAACCTTTGCGGAACGTTCTATCAGCCGCACGCGGTGTACGTTAACCTCGACTTCTTAAAAACTCTCCCCGAAAAGGAGATTAAAAACGGTTACGGAGAAGCGGTTAAATACGCGCTTTTGTCCCGTTCGGTGACGAGAGAGGACCTCTCGGGCGGCATAACCGAAACGCTTATAAAAAAATGTCTCGAAATTAAAAAAGACGTGGTGGAAAAGGACGAAAAAGAGGGCGGACTTCGGCGGATATTAAACCTCGGTCATACCGTCGGACATGCGATAGAAACGCTTTCCTCTTACGAGCTTTCGCACGGGGAATGCGTGGCGAAGGGCATTGCCGCCGCGATAGAAATTTCCGCAAAAATCTACGAGTTAAGCTCCCGCACGAAAGAAGAGATGCTTGCGGTATTAAACGCTTATCCCTTCGACCTTTCGCCGATATTCGGAGCGGAAGATATTTGCAGGGAAATGCTCGCCGATAAAAAGAGCGACGGCGACGCGGTGAATTTCGTAACCCTTAAAGAGGTGGGCGAGCCGCGCGCGGAAAAAATCGCGATAAGCGATATAGAAAAAATTCTTAAAGGTTATTATGGAAGTTAAAATCACGCCGACAAGATTGTGCGGCACAATCGAAGCGCCGCCCTCTAAATCTTATCTGCACAGACTGATTATCGCGGCGTTTCTCTCGGGCGGAGAAGTAAAAATAAAGACGGGCGAGCTTTCGGAAGACGCTTTCGCGACGATAGGGGCGGTGAAATCGCTCGGGGCAACCGTCACGACGGGCGAGGGGTATATCACGGTAAAACGGAACGCGGATTTTAAGCCGCAGTCTCCCGTAACGGTATTTTGCGGCGAAAGCGGCTCTACTTTGCGGTTTTTATTGCCCGTGGCGGCGGCTCTCGGTATTCCCGCGACGTTTAAAGGAAAGGGCAGACTATCCTCACGCCCCGTGGACGCACTTTTAACCTGTATGAATTCGTGCGGGAAAGTGGCGGAAGGGCTTAACGTTACGGGAAAGCTAAAAGCAAACGACTACGTTTTAGACGGCTCGGTAAGCTCGCAGT
This sequence comes from Bifidobacteriaceae bacterium, assembly GCA_963610935.1. Taxonomy (GTDB): domain Bacteria; phylum Bacillota; class Clostridia; order Christensenellales; family Borkfalkiaceae; genus UBA1259. The sequence continues at coordinate 108,981 of CAVDPT010000002.1, forward strand.
ATGTGACGGGTATGCTGTTCGCGCTCTCCTTTTTAGGCGGCGGAAGCCTTAAAGTTCTCGGAAAAGAGGTGAGCCGCGGCTACGTCGATATAACGCTCGAAGTGCTTGAAAAATTCGGCGTAAAGACAGAGAAAAACGGCGATACATTCTATATAAAATCGGGGTTTTCGGTAAAGGGCGGCGAATTCGCTCCCGAGGGCGACTGGTCGGGCGCGGCTTTTATGTTGTCGCTCGGCGCGGTGACGGGAGACGTCACGGTGACGGGGCTTTCCGTTTCTTCGGGGCAGGGCGACGTTGAAATTCTAAAAATATTAAAGGCGTTCGGCGCGGAGACGGAAACGATCGCGCACGGCGTAAGAGTAAAGGCAAAAGCCTTAAACGGCATAACCGTAGATCTCGACAATATCCCCGATCTCGCGCAGACGGTGGCGGCGGTCGCGGCGTTCGCAAAAGGCAAAACCACGCTGCAATCCGCAGACAGATTAAGGCTTAAAGAAAGCGACAGAATAGAAGCGATTATAAAAACGCTCGGCGCGGCGGGGATAAAAGCCGAATATTCGGTCGGGCGCGGCGGCACGATAACCGTGTACGGCGGTTCGCCCGTCGGCGCGAGGTTTTCGGGCGGGGGCGATCACAGAACGGTTATGTCCGCGGCGGTTATCGCGGCGGGCGCGGAAGGCGTTTCGGAAATTTGCGGCGCGGAGGCGGCGGCAAAGTCTTACCCCGAATTTTTTAACGATATGAAACGGCTGGGAGGAAAGGCAGATGTCATTATTTAAAGGCAGAAAAATCACCGCGGAGATTTACGGCGAATCGCACGCGGACAAAATCGGAATAAGGGTGACGGGTTTCCCCGAATTTAAGTTTTCACCCGAAAAACTGAAAGAGTTTACCGAAAGAAGGAAGCCCTCGTTATCGGTTTTTTCGACGAAGAGAAGAGAACCCGACGAGCCGCGCTTTTATCGCGCGGACGGCAGCGAAATCACCGATAATTTTCTCCCCTCCGAATGGTTTTGCGAGATTGAAAACGCGGACAGAAAAAGCGGCGATTATAACGAGCTTTACGGAAAGCCCCGCCCCTCGCACGCGGATTACGCGTGGTACTTAAAAGACGGCGCGCTCGATTTTTCGGGGGGCGGCAGGTTTTCGGGGCGGCTTACGGCGGCGCTTTGCGTAGCGGGCGGCATTGCGAAGGAATATTCAGAGTCGCGCGGCGTGCGCATCGCGGCGTTCGTTTCGAGAATAGGCGGTATAGACGGCGGTTCTTATAAAACGCAGAATTTAACGCCCGAAATTATAGAAAAACTCCGCGCGGGCGAGTTCCCGTCCTTAAAAAACAAGGCGGAAATGCTGGCGGCGATAAAAAAGGCGGCGGCGGAAAAGGACTCCCTCGGCGGAAAAACGGAGTGCGTGATAACGGGGGTAAAGGCAATCGGAGACAACCTGTTCGGCGGTCTCGAAGGGAAAATTGCGCAGCTCGTATACGCGATTCCCGCGGTGAAGGGCATAGAGTTCGGCGCGGGCTTCGACTTTGCGGATATGACGGGAAGCCGCGCAAACGACGAGCTTTATATAGACGAAGCGGGGAAAATAGCGTTTAAGTCCAACAATTCGGGCGGAATAAACGGCGGAATCGCGAACGGCGCGCCCATAACGTTCGGCGTGGCGATGCGCCCCACCCCCTCGATAGCAAAGGAGCAAAACACGGTGGATTTAATGAAGAAAGAAAATACCGTGATAGCGATAAAAGGTCGGCACGACGCCTGCGTCGTTCCCCGCGCGGTGCCTTGCGTGGAAAGCGCGGCGGCACTTGCCGTTTTAGACGAAATATTGTAAAAAACAAACTCGGAGACAGATTATGGAAAACAGAAAGGAAGAACTCGAAGCATTAAGAAAACAAATCGACGCAACGGACGACGAGCTTATAGAAATATACCTTAAAAGGCTTGCCGTTTCCGAAAAGATAGCGGAAGCGAAAGCGGCGGCGGGCGCGCCCGTGTACGACGCGGAGCGCGAAAAGAAGGTTATTTTCCGTCTCGCGGAAAAGGTGCCCGAGGATATGCGGCTGTACGTTAAGGAGCTTTACGAAACGATTTTCGCGACGGGCAAGGCTTATCAGAACAGGTTTATGGAAAAAGGCTCTAAAACGGCGGAAAATATCCGCGCGATTATAGAAAAGGGCTTGCCGACCTTCCCCGTCGGCGGAACGTGCGCGTGTCAGGGCGTGTACGGCGCGAACAGCGGTTTGGCGGCGGAAAAGCTTTTCGCCGTTCCCGACGTCAGCTATTTCAAAAGCTTCGAGGCGGTTTTCGCGGCGGTGGAAAAGGGGCTTTGCGAATACGGCGTTCTCCCCATCGAAAACAGTACCGCGGGTTCTGTCTCGGAGGTCTACGACCTTATGAGAAAATACCGCTTTTCCATAGTGAAAAGCGTGCGCGTTCGGATAGAACATCGCCTTGCGGGGGTTAAGGGCGCAAAGCTCTCGGATATAAAAAAGGTCGTTTCGCACCCGCAGGCTCTTTCTCAATGCAAAGAATACTTAAAGTCTCTCGGCGTGAAAACCGAGGTCTCCGAAAACACCGCGATTGCGGCGGAATCGGTTGCGGAAGCGGGCGATAAAACGGTCGCCGCGCTCTGCTCGGAGCGGTCTGCGGAGCGTTACGGACTTGAAATCCTCACGAAAAACGCCGAGGACAGCGACGGCAATTATACCCGTTTTATACTCATTACCAAAGACCTGCGCATTTATAAGGGCGCGAACAAGATAAGCGTTATGACAAACCTCGCGCACACCCCCGGCAGTCTTAACCGCATACTCGGCGGATTTTACGCGCTCGGGCTTAACCTTACCAAAATAGAATCCCGTCCGACGGCGGGCTTCGAGTTCACCTTCTACTTCGATTTCGAGGGCGACGTGACGGACGAAAACGTTCTGCGGCTCATCTCCGATCTCGAAAGCGGTTCGGATAAATTCGTATTCCTCGGCAGTTACGGCGAAACGGTATGAAATACGCGCTCATAGGCAAAAAATTAGGGCATAGCTACTCCGCCCTCATTCATAAGCGGCGCGGTCTCGAATACTCTCTTACGGAGATAAACGAAAACGAGGTCGAAAGTTTTTGCGCCGCGTGCGCCCGCGGGGAAGAAATTGCGGGGTTTAACGTCACCATTCCGTATAAAAAAACGGTAATTCCCTTTCTTAAAGGCGTTTCGGACGAGGCAAAGGCGGTCGGCGCGGTCAATGCCGTCGTAAGGCGCGCGGACGGGCTGTACGGCTATAATACGGACGTCGGCGGGCTCGTGTACGCATTTAAGAGAATGGGCGTTTCGGCGCGGGATAAGACCGCCTGTATATTAGGCGGCGGCGGCGCGGCGGCGGCGGCGAACGCGTTTTTAACCGCGGCGGGCGCGAAAAAGATTTATTCGGTCACTCGGCGGGGCGAGATAAATTTTGAAAATTACAAAAAGCTTACGGATACCGAAATACTTATCAACGCCACGCCCGTGGGAATGTTCCCCGCAGCGGACGGTTTGCCGGTGGATATAAAGGCGTTTCCGAAGCTTTCCGCCGTGTTCGATTGCGTGTATAATCCGCTCGAAACGCGGCTCGTTTGCGAAGCGAGAAAGGCGGGAACAAAAGCCGATACGGGGCTATCCATGCTCGTCGAGCAGGCGCTCCTTGCGGAGGATATATGGCTCGGCACAAAGCACACGGAAGAGGAAACGGAAGAGCTTATAAAATACGTTTATAAAAACGCTCTTAACGTCGTGCTTATCGGTATGCCGTCGTCGGGCAAAAGCGCGATAGGAAAAGCCGTCGCGGAAAAGCTCGGAAGAGAATTTTTCGATTCCGATTCGGCGATTGAAGAAACGAAGGGAGAAACGCCCGAAAACATCATAAAAACACGGGGCGAAGAGGAATTCCGCAAAATCGAAAGCGAGGTTATAGCAAAGCTTTCGGCAAAACGCGGTGCGGTCATAGCGACGGGCGGCGGCGCGGCGACGAGGGCGGAAAACGTCGATAGTCTCAAAAGAAACGGAGTTATAATTTATATAAAACGCGACGTCGGCAAGCTTTCCGCGAGAGGCAGACCGATTGCCGAAAAAGAGGGGATTGCCGCGCTTTACCAAAAGAGAAAACCGCTGTACGCGGCGGCGGCGGAAGGCGTTGCGGATAATAACGGCACGAAAGAGGAGTGCGTTAAGGAGGTTATAAAGGCTTATGAAATTGCTTGTGATAAACGGTCCGAACCTTAATATGTTAGGTATAAGAGAACCCGCGCTGTACGGGCGTGAGGACTACCGCGCGCTCGTGAGAAAAATAAAGGAGCAGGCGAAACTTTCGGGCGTGAAAGTAAAGATTTTTCAGTCTAATTACGAGGGCGCGATAGTGACGAAAATTCAGAAAGCTATGGGCAAATTCAGCGGGATAATAATAAACCCCGCCGCGCTCACGCACACTTCGGTCGCGGTTTTAGACGCGCTTAAAGCGGTCGAAATTCCCGCCGTGGAAGTGCATCTGACGGACATAGATTCTCGCGAAGAGTTCAGAAAGAAAAGTTTCGTTTCCTTATACGCGGAAAAGACGATAAAGGGACTCGGCACCGACGGCTATATAGAAGCGATAAAATACTTCGCCTCGCTAACGGCTAACGATAATACGAGGAAAAGATAGGGGAAATGAAGCTTATACTTGCGAGTAATTCGCCCCGTCGGCGCGACATATTAAAAAACGCCGGCTACGAATTTAAGGTAATAGTCTCGGATTTTTCCGAGGGAATAGAAAAAGGCGATCCCGTAGCGACGGCGGGGGAAAACGCGCGCGGCAAGGCAAGGGACGTGTTCGATAAGCTCAAGGAGAGCGAAAAAACGGAAACCGTCGTGCTCGGCTCGGACACCGTGGTGTTTATCGACGGCAAAATTTTAGGGAAACCGAAGGACGAAAAAGAGGCGGAGAAAATGCTTCGCTACCTTTCCGCAAGGACGCACGAGGTGGTGACGGGGTATTCTCTTTGCTTTTTCGGCGGCGAAATTTCGGGAAAAAGCCTTTCGGACGTGACGTTTAACGCCCTCTCGGACGAGCTTATCAAGGAATACGTCAAAAGCGGAAAGCCCATGGACAAGGCCGGCGCGTACGGTATTCAGGACGGTTTTCCGATAGTCAAAAGCTTTTCGGGAGAGTTTGAAAACGTCATGGGGCTTCCGATAAGGGATATAAAGCCTGTCTTAAAAAAGCTCGGGGTATAGCCGCCTTATGGAGGATGCTAAATAAGCTTGCCGAACGATTTGTCGCGGATAACGAAGAAAATTTCCTTCACGCGATAATTCGTTCGGTTTTTGATTGTTTTTTTGCCGCAAATATTGTATACTTAACTGTAACGAATTTATAAGAACAGGAGAAGAGGTTGTTTCATCTCGGCGAAAAAATGGATAAAAGCAGGGCGATAAATATCAGCCCCGTCGTTCTCGCGTTCATAGGGGACGCGGTGTATTCGCTTTTCGTCAGAGACCGCCTCGCTTTTACGTCGGACAAAAAGGCGGGGGAGCTTAATAAACTCGCTACCGCAGAGGTGCGGGCGACGGCGCAAGCGGCGTTCTTTAAGAGGATAGAACCGCTTCTTACCGAAGAAGAGCTCGGCGTTTTTAAACGCGGCAGGAACGCCAAAAAGACGACGAGGGCGAAGAGCGCGAGCGTTTCGGAGTACAACGTTTCCACGGGTTTCGAGGCTCTCCTCGGGTATCTGTACGTCACGGGAGCGACGGAAAGACTGGATAAACTCTTAAACGAAGGCAAAACCGATTAACGAGAAAACAAGGAAATATATAAAAATGAAAGTAGAAGGAAGAAACGCCGTTTACGAGCTTCTCAAAACGGACAAGGAAATAGACAAGGTGCTCGTGCAGAAGGACCTTAAAGACGAGGCGAGCAAACGCCTCATCAACGTTATGCGTTCGCATAAGGTCAAGGTTTCTCTCGTGGATAAATACGTCATAGACAAGGAAAGCGAAAGCAAAAGAAGTCAGGGCTTTATCGCTTATACCTCGGATTATAAGTATTTCGACCTATCGGAGCTTATAGAAGGCGCTGCGGATAAGGACGGGTTTATCGTTATTCTGAACGAGATTTTAGATCCGCATAACCTCGGCAGTATCATAAGGGTTTGCGAATGTGCGGGCGTGGACGGACTGGTTATCTCGAAGGACAGAAGCGCGTCGGTGAACGACACCGTTATGCGTATTTCTGCGGGCGCGTTAAATCACTTTAAGGTTGCGAGAGTTACTAATATAAACAACGCGATAGACGAGCTTAAAGAGGCGGGCTACTGGATATACTGCGCGGAAACGGGCGGCGAAAGCCTTTATAAATCCAACCTTACCGGCAAGCTTGCGCTCGTCATCGGCGGCGAGGATAGCGGGGTTAAAAGACTTACCAAGGAAAAATGCGACGGCGTTTTATCCATTCCCATGTTCGGCAAAGTCAATTCGCTGAACGCTTCGGTTGCGTGCGGCGTCGCGGTATACGAGGCTATAAGGCAGAGAACGGGAAAATAAAAAAAGGCAAAAATTTCCGCAAAAATAAAAGCAAAAGAGGAAATATGGATTATTCGATTATGAGCGACGAGGAGCTTCTCGCGACGTGCAAAAACGGCAAAGAAAACGAAGAGGCTCTCGGCGTACTTTTAATGCGATATAAGCACACGGTGAATTCGGTTGCGCGCGCCTATTTTCTGTCCGGCGGAGATACGGACGACCTTTTGCAAGAGGGAATGATCGGCGTTTTCAAGGCGATTTCCACCTACAACGGAAAATCGAGCTTTAAAAATTACGCCTACAAATGTATAAAGACCGCTATTCTTTCGGCGGTGAAAAAATCGGGCAGGCTAAAGAATAAGCCCCTATATAATTATATTTCCCTTTCCTTGGGCGACGGCGACGACGAGGACAAGAACGCGTTTTTATCGGACGACAGCTTCGATCCCGAGGAAACGTATATAAACAGCGAAGCGGAGAAGGAGCTTATCGCCCGCATAAGGCAAGGCTTGAGCGAGCTTGAATACAAAATTCTCAACCTCTACCTTGCGGGCTACTCGTACAGAGAGATTGCCGAAAAAACGGGTAAAAGCGTTAAGTCGGTGGATAACGCCGTGCAGAGGATAAGGAAAAAGATTTTGAGCGCGACGAAAGTAGTGGCGGAAAGAGAATAAGTTAAAAAACAGCCGAAAAGAGAGGAGAAAATATGTCTTATCTTGCGTTATATAGAAGATACCGTCCCGACACCTTCGACAAGCTTATCGGGCAGGAGCATATAGTAAAAACGCTCGTCAACCAGATAGAGAACGACAGGCTCGGTCACGCTTACCTTTTTACGGGGACGCGCGGTACGGGCAAAACCTCCGCGGCTAAAATCTTTGCGAAAGCAGTCAACTGCGAACACCCCGTAAACGGTTCGCCGTGCGGAAAATGCGCCGCCTGTCTTGCTTTGAGCGATCCCTCGAACGTGGACGTTATAGAAATAGACGCCGCTTCGAACAACGGCGTAAACGAGATAAGAGAGCTTCGCGAAAAGGTGCAATATCCGCCAGTCGCGGTAAAATACAAGGTATATATCGTAGACGAAGTGCATATGCTGACGGGCGCGGCGTTCAACGCGCTTTTAAAGACTTTGGAAGAGCCGCCCCGCCACGCGATATTCATTCTCGCGACGACAGAAGCGCACAAAATTCCCGCAACCATACTTTCGAGATGTATGCGTTTCGATTTCAAACTTATTCCCACCGAGCGCATTGCGGAACTTATCTCGGAAATTTACGACGAAGAGGGGAAAAAGTACGAAAAAGAAGCGGTTTTCGCCATTGCGAAGGCAGGCGAGGGCAGTATAAGAGACGCGCTTTCCATTGCGGACATAGCCCTTTCTTACGGCGAAGGCACGCTTACCTATAAAGACGTTACCGAAATTCTCGGTTCTTCGGGGACGGAGCTTATCGGGGATTTTACCGAAAAGCTCCTCGCTTCGGACGCGGGCGGTATTTTAGAAGAGGTAGACGCTCTCGCCGCGCTCGGCAAGAGTATGGGCGTTTTAACCAGCGACGTGACGGCGTATCTTCGCGACCTGCTCGTCGTAAAAACCTGCAAGGAGCCGAACAAAATTTTAGGACTTCCCGAGGATAAATTAGAAGAGCTTAAAAAGCTTGCGGCGAATACCAACGACGCGAGAATTCTTCGCGCTATGGAGGTCTTTGCCGACGCGGAAACCGCACTCAGGTACACCACCCATCCGCGCGTAGTGTTCGAGACGGCGGCGATAAAAGCCGCGCTCCCGCAGGCGGATTTCGATGTCGAGGCGCTCGTCGCAAGGATAAAGGCGATAGAGGATAAACTGAAAAACGGCGCGACGATAGCGACGTCTGACCTTCCGAAAACGGGCGAGCGAGACGGTTTTACCGATACAGAAAAAAAAGAGGGAACAGGGAAAAAACCGCTTATATCCGAAACGGACGAAGAGACGGTAAAGGGCAAGCTTTTATCGGGACTACGCAAAAGCTCGGATATGCTGTGGAGCGTTATGCAAGGCGTGCCGATAAGGGTTAAGGGGAGCGTCCTCTCCTTGCGTCCGCAAAACGCGGGGGATTTCGGTATACTCGATATGAAGGTAAACGCCGAAAAAATAAAAGCCGCTCTTTCCGAATTCGAGCCGTTCGAGCTGGTCGTGGAAGAGCCGAGCGCGGAAAAGAAACTTTCCGAAGTGGACGAGGCGAGCGAGAAACTGAAAAAACTGTTCGGCGACGATATAGTGGTTATAAAGTATTAAAAAAACAAGCAAAATAAAGGTTGAGACAAGGAGATACAAAATGGGATACAGAGGCGGATTCGGAGGTTTCGGCGGCGGAAATCAGATGCAGAATCTTATGAAGCAGGCGCAGAAGATGCAGGAGGAAATGCAAAAGGCGCAGGCTGAAATGGAAGAAACGGAGATAGAGGGCAGCGCGGGCGGCGGACTCGTCAAAGTGGTTATGTCCGCGAAAAAGGTCGTCAAGTCGATAAATATTTCGGAAGGCGCGGTGGATACCGAGGACCTTACGATGCTCGAAGATTTGATAATCGCCGCGCTTAACGACGGCTACGCAAAGGCGGATAAGCTTTATAGCGAGAAGATGGGCGCGTTCGGCGGGCTCGGCATTTAGCGTATAAAAAAGCTTTACGGCATAGAAAAAAGAGCAAGGCATAAAGATGAAAGTTTTTATAGAACCGATAGGGAGACTTATCAACGAATTTTCCAAGCTCCCGGGGGTGGGCGCGAAGACGGCGCAACGCTTTGCGTATAAGGTTGTCAATATGTCCGAAGAGGAAGCGCAAAATTTTGCGGAAGCGATTATAAACGCCAAAAAGAAGGTGCGCTACTGCAAGATATGCGGCAATTTTTCGGAAGACGAGACTTGCGACGTGTGCAGAACTCGTTCGGCAGAGACGATTTGCGTGGTAAAAGAACCGAAGGACGTTATCGCGATAGAAAAGCTCAACGAGTTTAACGGCGTGTATCACGTTCTGCACGGCACGATTTCACCGCTCGACGGAGTGGGACCCGACGACATAAACATAAAGGGGCTTTTAGAGCGCATTAAAGGCGGCAACGTTAAAGAAGTCATCATGGCGACTAATCCCGACGTAGAGGGCGAAGCGACCGCGATGTATATTTCGGGGCTAATTAAGCCGCTCGGGATAAAGGTCACTCGGCTCGCGCACGGTATTCCGATAGGCACCGACCTCGAATACGCGGACGAGGTGAGTCTCGCGCGCGCTTTCGTGGACAGAAAGACGATTTAAGGGAAAAGCCGCGGACTTTCTGCGACTTATAGGAGCGATAAAAATCTCGGAAGGGGAGGAACGACGTATGAAAATAACCGTTTTAGGTTGCGGCAGATGGGGCTCGTTTATAAGCTGGTATTTGGCGCGCGAGGGGCATACCGTCACCGAATGGGGGACGGCGGGAAACCGTTCTTTCGAGGTATTAAAAACCACCGGACGGAACGAGTACGTAGAACTCGATTCGCGGATAAGTTTAACGAGCGATTTGGGTTACGCGTTGTCCGTTTCGGAAATAATCATAATTTCCATAAGCAGTCAGGGGCTACGCGGTTTTATGCGGCGCGTTACCGAATTCCCCGTAAAGGACAAAACTTTCGTGCTGTGTATGAAGGGGATTGAACAGGAAACGGGCAAAAGGCTTTCGGAAATTATGCGTGAGAGCGGCATCGCAAGCGATAAAATAGCGGTGTGGGTAGGTCCGGGGCATATACAGGCGTTCACGCAGGGTAAGCCCAACTGTATGGTTATAGATTCCGAGAATAAAGCGCTCGTAAAAAAGCTGTGCGACGGGCTTCGCAGCGACCTTATAAGGTTTTATTACGGAGACGACCTTATCGGCAGCGAGATAGGCGCGGCGGCGAAAAACGTAATCGGTATAGCCGCGGGTATGCTCGACGGCGCGGGATATACCACCCTCAAAGGTCCGCTTATGGCGCGCGGCGCGAGAGAGGTGGCAAGGCTTATCAAAGCTATGGGCGGCAACGAGCTTTCCGCTTACGGCTTGTGTCATCTGGGAGACTACGAAACCACGCTTTTCTCGGAATATTCCAACAATAGAAAATTCGGGGAAATGTTCGTGAAAAAAGAGCCGTTTACGAAGCTTGCGGAAGGAGTTTCTACCGTCAAAGCTTTAAGGCTTCTCGGCGAAGAATACGAAGTCGATATGCCTATAACTAACGCCGTTTACGCGATTTTATACGAAAACAAAGAACCTATGTCCGAGTTTTTGAAGGTGTTTTCAAGAAGCACGAGAAAAGAGTTTTGATTTTTACGGGACGGAAAAGAAAGAAAAGAGAATAAATGGGAATTTTATCGCGCGTCGAAAAGGCTTCCGACGTAAAAAAATTTAACGATAAGGAAATGAAGCTTCTTGCGGAGGAGCTACGCGAAGAGATAGTATCCGTCGTCGGTAAAAACGGCGGGCATCTTTCCTCCAATTTAGGGATAGTGGAGACTACTCTCGCGCTTTATCATACCTTCGATTTCCCCGCAGATAAGCTCGTTTTCGACGTGGGGCATCAGTGCTACGCGCACAAGCTTCTTTCGGGGCGAAAGGACGCGTTCGGCGGTATTCGTACTTCGGGCGGTTTGTCGGGCTTTCCCGACGCCGAGGAGAGCGAATTCGACGCGTTTACGACGGGGCATGCGGGTTGCTCGATAGCGCAGGGTTTGGGACTTTGCGCCGCACGCGACAAGCTCGGCGAGGATTACACCGTAATAACCGTCGTCGGCGACGGCGCGATAGTCAACGGGCTTAATTTAGAGGCGATATCCGCAAACGATAAAAAGCCGAAAAATTATATAGTTATCTTAAACGACAACGGAATGTCCATATCGAAAAACCGTAACGCGCTTTATAGAAGAATTTCGAAAAGCACCACGCGTCGCGGTTACGTTAAAAGCAAGAATTTTGTAAAACGGATTTTCGGGGAGTCGTTCGTTACCGAGTTTTTCAGAAGAATACGCGATTTTTTGAAGCGCGTTTTCGGCGGCAACAATTATTTCGAACAGTTCGGTTTTAAGTACGTGGGCGTATGCGACGGCAACGACCTTAAAGAGCTGACGGCTATTTTGGAGAGCGTTAAGACCGCGTGCCGCGAAAAAGCGATTTTGCTCCACGTCAAGACGACGAAGGGCAAGGGATTTAAGGAGGCGGAGGAGCGCGCCGACCTTTACCACGGCGTAGGCAAAAATATGCGTTGCGCGGACGGGGCGTTCGCCGTCGCGCTCGGCGAATATCTTTGCGAGAAAATAGGCAAGGACGACGGGGTAGTCGCGATAACCGCCGCAATGAAGGACGGCACGGGGCTTTCGGCGGTTGAAAAAACCTATCCCGACCACTTTTACGACGCGGGTATTGCGGAAGAGTTTGCGGTGACCTTCGCCGCAGGGCTTGCAAAGGGCGGCTTAAAACCCGTCGTCGCCGTTTATTCTACCTTCATGCAGCGCGCATACGACGAAATATTGCACGACGTTTGTCTGCAAAAATTGCCCGTCGTGTTCTGTCTCGACAGGGCGGGGCTTGTCGGAGAGGACGGCAAAACCCATCAGGGCGCGTTCGATCTGTCCTTTTTAACGCACGTTCCGAATCTCACGATTTTAACGCCCGAGAGCGTTTCAGATTTAAGACTTGCGCTGGACTATGCGTTTTCGCTCGAAGCACCCGTGGCGATTCGCTATCCGAAAAGCGGAGGTACGGACAGAGCCGACGAATTATCGTATGCCGAGAAGCCGTGGATAGAGCGTCGCGCGGCGGGCGAAAACTCCGAGGCGGCGATATTTGCGGCGGGCGCGCGCGTCCTCGATTTCGCAATTTCGGCGGCGGAGCGCGTAGAAAGGGAGAAAGGAATAAAGGTTGCGGTATATTCAGCGAGAGTCGTTAAACCGCTTTGCGAGAGCGTTTTAAGCAGGTTTATCGGAAAAAGGGTTTTTACGGTAGAAGAAAACAGCGTAATCGGCGGTTTCGGGGCGGCGGTTTCGGAGTATTACGCGGGGAAAGAAGTCGGGACGACAGTCACCGTGCTCGGCATAAAAGACGCATTTGTTCCGCACGGGAGCGTCTCAAAGCAGCTCGCCTCATGCGGCATAGACGAGGACGGAATATACTCCGCCCTCATAGAAAAACCGTAAGAGAGTTTCCGTCGTTTTTTGCCGACAAAGTATAAACGATAAATAAAAACGCAGGGCGCTTCGGAAAAGCGCGCTGCGTTTTTTATATCTTTAGTATACTTATCTTTGCAATTATCCTTATATGTCTGTCCCTTATTTACCGTCTCGTGAAAAGGTGGGTTATCGCGGTAACGACCATTTTTTCGAGCGCGGCGTAGTCGATATACTCGTGCTTGTCGAAAACGAACTCGTGGCTGTAATTCTGAATAGAGCCCATCGCGAAATGTATCTTTTCTTTAAGATATTCGGTGTTTTCCCCAAGGCTGGCAAGTCTATCGTATATGCGGGAGGTAAGTTTGTCTTCGAGCGCGATAAACGCCGCGTTCACCTCCGCGTCCGAACCCGCGAGCGAATGTAACGCTTCGTGTATCTTGTATTTCTTTTTATGCATTTTTATCGTGGCGGCAAGCGTTTCCGGTACGATTTTTTTATAATCCACGGGAGAGACAAGCTTATCGAACATCTCCGCAATCGGCTCGTAAACTTCGTTGAGATAAATATCCAGAACGCAGATAAGTATGTCCTTTTTATCCTTGAAATACCCGTAAACTATGCCGGTGGACACGCCCGCGCGCTTTGCGATTTCCGCAGTGTTGGTGCCGTAATACCCGACCTCCGAAAACAACTCGTAGCCCGCTTCGACGATTTTTTTCTTTTTTTCGATAGACCGCTCTTGTCGCGGCTCGCGTATTCCGTTTTTCATATCGCTTTTATTTTACAATATCCCGTCGAAAAAAGCAAGAAAAAAATTTAAAAAAATTGAAAAATCTTTCACATTTTAGTTGACAACGATAAATAATAGTGATAATATGATAGCGTTAAAAAATGAAAGAAGTTTCACATTTGTTTTTACGGAGGCGAAAATATGCCGATAGTCATTGCACCAACCAATAAAGAGCTTAAGATCGTAAAAATTCTCGCGGACGATAAGACGAAAAAGCATCTCGAGAGTCTCGGGATAACGGTGAACGGCGAAATAACCGTTCTCGCTTCGGCGGGGAGCGTTATCTGCAAGATAAAGGACGGAAGAATCGCCCTTGACCGCGAGCTTGCGACCAAAATTTTCGTAGCGTAAAAACCGAAAAGAGCCGCGAAAGGGGCAGAGAGCTTCCGAAAAAAAGCCGCCCTGCCGTCACGGCAAACAAAACTACGTTATCATTATAAATTTTATATAAGGAGAGAGCCAAAAAATGCAAAAAACACTCGATGAATTCCAAATCGGCGAGAGCGGCGTGGTAAAAGCCGTCGGCGGCGAGGGAAAAATCAAAAGACGTTTGTTCGATATGGGCATAACCAACGGCGCGGAAATCTTTTTACGCAAAAAAGCTCCGCTCGGCGATCCTATCGAAGTGACGATCAGAGGCTACGAGCTTACGCTTCGTAAAACGGAAGCGGCTTGCGTGACGATGGAGGTAAAGGCTTAATGAAAAGATTTGCTTTGGCGGGTAACCCCAACTGCGGTAAGACCACGCTGTTTAATAACCTTACCGGTTCTACCGCGCACGTCGGCAACTGGCCGGGCGTAACGGTCGATAAACGCGACGGCGTCTATAAAAAATGCGCCGAACCGATTAACGTAGTAGACCTCCCCGGGATCTATTCGTTATCGCCGTACACCCCCGAAGAGGTTATCGCGAGAAATTATATCCTCGACGAAAAGCCCGACTGCGTAATTAACATAGTGGACGCCACGAATTTGGAGCGTAACCTCTATCTTACCACGCAGATTATGGAAATAGACGTTCCCGTAGTTATCGCGCTCAACATGATGGACGCGGTGGAAAAGGCGGGCGACAAAATCGACGAGAAAGAGCTTGAAAAGAGACTCGGACTTCCCGTCGTAAAAATTTCCGCGCTAAAAGAAAAAGGACTCGACGAGCTGATGGAGCGCGCGTACGAGGCGAGCAAAACCCCGAGAAAGGGCGTAACCGTCTTGGAAGATTCCGCGCTTACCCATTTAATCGGCGACGTAAAAATCGCGCTCAACGGGCAGGGCGTGGAAAACCCGTTGTTCCACGCGATAAAGCTCGTGGAAATGGACGAAATCGAAGCGAAAGCGCATAAAGAAACCGTTCCGATGGTGCAGGAGTTTAAGAAAACCTTTAACGACGAGGTGTTCGGCGACGACTTCGAGGCGCTCGTTGCGGACGCGAGATATAAATACATATCCAAGAAATTCGCTCCCGTTTTGAGCAAAAAGGAAAAAGAAAAATTCGCGATGTCGAGGTCGGATAAAGCGGATAAGGTTTTGACGCACAAAATTTGGGGTATTCCGATATTCCTCGTGATACTTTTCGCGATATTCCACTTAACTTTCAGCGAAAACCTGTTCTTTATGAACGGATTTAACGACAATCAGGCATGGATGCCGTCTCTTTCCGATAACGAAACCTTCTTAAAGCATGACGACAGCGGCAATATAGTCTACGAAACGGACGACGACGACGCGTTCGTACTCGAATACGTCGCGGACGAAAACGGTAAATACGTTACTACTTCTTCCGAAGGCGTTACCGATAACGGCGACGGCACTTATACCTACGAGGAAGAAGAATACGTTGCGGACGCCGACGGTCGTCTCGGCAGCAAAATCCCCGTGCTTACCTACGGCGCGAGATGGCTTGCCTGCTTCTATGACGGCGCGGTGTTCTCCCCCGGCGTAATAGTCAATAATATTTGGAACGATATGATAGTCGGCGAAATCACCGGCTGGATAACGGGCGCGGTTGACGGCAGCAATATGGCTGACTGGGCGAAGGGCTTTATCAATAACGGCGTTATAGAAGGTCTCGCGGCAGTGCTTTCCTTCTTGCCCCCGATACTCGTACTGTTCCTGTTCTTCTCTATTTTGGAAGACTCCGGATATATGGCGCGTATCGCGTTCATTCTCGACAGAATGTTCAGGAAATTCGGTCTTTCGGGCAGAGCGTTTATGCCTATGATAATGGGCTTCGGCTGTTCCGTTCCCGCAATGATTAACACGAGAACGCTGGCGGACGATAAAGAACGAACCGCCACGGTCAGGGTAATTCCGTTCTTCTCCTGCGGCGCGAAGCTGCCTATCCTTACCGCCGTTGCGGGCGCGATAGTATGGGGAACGAGTACCAACGCAGACCTCATTACCTACAGTATGTACCTGCTCGGTATAGTTGCGGCAATTCTTTCGGTAATCATAATGAGAGGCACTACCTTAAAGGGCGAAACGCCTCCGTTCATAATGGAGCTTCCCGCGTACCACGCGCCGCAGTTCAAGAACCTTATGATACACCTTTGGGATAAGGTAAAACACTTCGTAAAGAAAGCGTTTACCATAATCCTCGCTTCCACGATCGTTATCTGGGTACTCACTCACTTCTCGTTCACTTGGAATCTCCTTGCGGACGAAGACGTCAACCAGAGTATCCTTGCGAACCTCGCTTCGCTCGTTCAGCCTATATTCACCCCGCTCGGCTTCGGCAGTCAGCTCGGCGTATTCGGTTGGGTGTTCGTCGTCGGTATCATCGCGGGACTTATCGCAAAAGAAAACGTTATCGCAATGTTCGCTACCATCGGCGCGTGCATACTGAAAATGGTTGCCACGGGTAAGTTTGCGGACGGCGGCGAATATGCGGGACTTATCAGCGCAGATCAGCTTGCAATTCTTGAAAACCTCGTTATCGGTGCGGAAGACGGTATCGGTTCTGTTCGCGCAATGATAATCGTTGCAAAAGCTACTAACCCCGCGCTCCTCGCGTACATAGCCTTCAATATGACGACTATCCCGTGCTTCGCGGCGGTTGCTACCGCTAAATCGGAAATTCAGAACAAGTCGAGATACCACTGGACGCTTGCCTTCTGGCTCGTTGCCTCCTATATAGTAGGCGCGGCGGTATTTACCATCGGCAGCTGGTGGTGGACGGCGTTTATCTGGGCGGCGGCTCTCGCGGGCGTACTTTGCTGGATATATTTCCGCAATAAAAAATTCAGAGAGAAAACGGAGTAAAAACTTATGGAATGGGTTATTGGTATAGCCGCGGCGGCGATAGTTATCGGTACGATAATAGCCGCGGTGGTAAGAAAGAAAAAAGGTAAAAGCTCGTGCGGGTGCGATTGCTCGTCTTGCTGCGGGTGCTGTAATCAGAAAGAATCAAAACCCGAACAAAAGTAAAACGAAAAATTTCCGCAAGGATAGTTCTTGCGGAAATTTTTTCTTGTAAAAGGGCAAAATATGTGTTAAAATACTAAATAGGTGATACTATGACGGACAAAAAATATTCGGTCGGCGGAATGACCTGCTCGGCGTGTTCCGCAGGGATAGAAAAAGCCGTGAAAAAATTGAACGGCGTAGCCTCGGTTTCGGTCTCGCTTATGGGTAAGTCTATGGACGTTACCTTTGACGAGAGCGTTACCTCCGACGCGGCGATTATCGGCGCGGTGGAAAAGCTCGGCTATACCGCGGGCGAATACGGTAAGGCACAAGAGGACGACGCCGTTAAAAAGCTTAAAAAACGTTTTTTGATATCGCTCGTCTTCTTACTCCCCTTAATGTACTTCGCTATGGGCGGAATGATAGGTCTTCCCGTACCCGAGCATAAAATAAACTTTATAATTCAGGCGGTTCTCGCGCTCGTTATAATCGCGATAAACTTCAAGTTCTACACGAGCGGAGTGCGGTCGGTATTGAACGGTTCGCCTAATATGGACGCGCTCGTAACGCTCGGCTCGGCGGCGGCGTATTTGTACAGCGTCGCGTTGACGGTTATGGCGTTCGAGGGGAAGGCGCACGATCACCCGTTCTTCGAGGCTTCCGCAATGGTGATGACCTTGGTCACGCTCGGCAAGTGGCTGGAAGAAATTTCCAAAAAGAAAACGGGCAGCGAAATAGAAAAGCTTTCCACTATGATACCTAAAATCGCCACCGTCATAAGAGACGGCAAGGAAACGCAGATACTCGTAGGCGAAATAGAAAAGGGCGAAATCGTTCTTTTAAAAGCTGGCGACTATGCACCGATAGACGGGAGCGTTTCAGAGGGGCTTGCCGCGGTCGATAAGTCGGCGATAACGGGCGAAAGCCTGCCCGAAGAGACAACCGTCGGCGGGAAAGTCGTTTCGGGCAGTATAGTCCGTAGCGGTTATTTAAAGGTAAAAGCGGAAAAGGTCGGCAAAGACACGCTGTTTTCGAGCATTATAGAGATAGTGAAAAACGCGGGGACGAGCAAAGCCCCCGTGCAGAAGTTCGCCGATAAAATTGCGGCGGTGTTCGTGCCGATAGTAACGCTGCTTGCGATATTCACTTTTATCGTATGGCTTGCCGTGACGGGGGACGCATACCCCGCGTTCCGCCACGCGATAAGCGTTCTCGTAATTTCCTGTCCGTGCGCGCTGGGACTTGCAACCCCCGTGGCGATTATGGCGGTGACGGGCAAAGCCGCTTCGGTCGGGGTGCTTTTCAAAAACGCGGAAGCGATACAGAAAATCG
Source organism: Bifidobacteriaceae bacterium (assembly GCA_963610935.1). Lineage (GTDB taxonomy): Bacteria > Bacillota > Clostridia > Christensenellales > Borkfalkiaceae > UBA1259. Next base: position 127,192 of record CAVDPT010000002.1, read on the forward strand.
CCGAGGTAAACTGCGTGCTTTTGGATAAAACCGCAACGCTCACAGAGGGTAAGCCCAAGGTGACCGATTTTGAAAATCTTTCGGATAAAACAGGCGAGGAGATTAAAAATATAATTTCGTCGCTCGAAAGAAATTCCAACCACCCGCTTGCGGAAGCCGTGATAGCTTTTGCGGGTGAGGGCAATGCGGAAATAGAGGACTTCGAGTACGTCGTGGGAAAGGGCGTTAAAGGAAAGGTCGGCGGAAAAGAATATTCGCTCGGCAATTTTCTTCCTCTCGCAGAGGAAGAGGCGGCAAGATACGACGGAAAAACCGTGATAGCCTTATCCTCGGAGAATAAGGTTCTCGCCGTTCTCGCGCTGTTCGACGAGCTTAAAGACGGCAGTAAAGAAGCGATAAAGCTTTTGAACGCGGACGGCATAAAGACCGTTATGATAACGGGCGACAACGAGCGCGCGGCAAAGCTTATCGCAAAGAAGTCGGGTATATCCGAATACCGCGCTTCCGTTCTTCCCGAAGGCAAGGCGGACGCGGTTAAAGAGTATAACGACGCGGGCTATAAAACGGCGTTCGTTGGCGACGGAATAAACGACAGCCCCGCGCTTGCCACGGCGGACGTGGGGGTTGCGATAGGCACGGGGACGGATATTGCGATAGAAAGCTCGGACGCGGTGCTTGCGAGCGGCAACGTTTTGTCGCTTACGGACGCGATAAGGCTCGGCAAAAAGGCGAACGGCATAATAAAAGGCAACCTTTTCTGGGCGTTCTTTTATAACGTGCTGTTTATCCCCGTAGCGGCGGGAGCGTTCGCAAAGATAGGCTTCGATTTTTCGCCGATGATAGCTTCGGCGTGTATGAGCGTAAGCTCTTTGTTCGTCGTCTTAAACGCGTTAAGAATAAGAAAATATAAAAAAGCGGCGGAAAACGCCGATATGGGAGCAGATATGAAATTCAAAGTAGAAGGTATGATGTGCAAGCATTGCGAAGCGAAGGTGACTCTTGCGGCGGAATCCGTCGAGGGCGTTAAAAAAGTTAAGGTGAACCTTAAAAAGAAGATAGTGGAAATAAAAGGCGAACCCGACCCCGCAAAGGTTATCGCGGCGATAACGGAAGCCGGCTACGACGCGGTGCGGATAGAAAAATAAATTTTTGACGGGGGTTTCGGGAAGGGACGGCTTTTTCGCCGCCTTTTTTCCGCATAAGGTATGGACAAGATTTTCGCCTGTATAGATCTTAAAAGCTTTTTCGCCTCCGCAGAGTGCGCGGACAGAGGCTTGGACCCGTTTACGACGAATCTGGTCGTCGCCGATCCCGAAAGAAGCAGCGGCACTATTTGTCTTGCCGTAACCCCCGCGATGAAAAAGCTCGGCGTTAAAAACCGTTGCAGACTGTACGAGATTCCGAAAAACATAGAGTATATCATCGCAAAGCCGCGAATGAAGCTTTATATGCAGAAATCGGCGGAAATCTATTCCATATACCTCAAATATATCGCGCCCGAGGATATTCACGTCTACTCGGTGGACGAGTGTTTTTTCGATTTTACCGACTATCTGAAAATGTACGGAAAAACGCCCGAGGAGCTTTCCAAAACGCTCCGCGACGCGGTGTACAGGCAAACGGGCATACGCGCCGCTTCCGGAATAGGCACTAACCTTTTTCTCGCAAAAGTCGCGCTCGACATAACCGCAAAACATTCGGACGATTTCACGGGCTATCTCGACGAAGAGCTTTTTAAAAAGACCGTCTGGCGTCACCGCCCGATAACGGACGTATGGAACGTGGGCGCGGGGATAGCCGCAAGGCTCGCTTCTTACGGCATATACGACCTGTACGGCGTGGCGCATTTCAGCGAAGAGCTGTTGTATAAGGAATTCGGCGTGAACGCAGAGCTCCTTATAGACCACGCGAACGGAATAGAACCGTGCACCATTGCGGACATAAAGGCTTATAAGGCGAAATCGGCTTCGGTGTCGAACAGTCAGATACTTTTTTCGGACTACGAAAGAGCGGACGGATACACCGTGCTGAAAGAAATGGTTTACGGGCAGGTTCTCGAAATAACCGAAAAGGAGCTTTTAACTAATTCGGTTTCCTTTTACGTCGGTTTTGCGGATAAAACGGCGAAACCCGCGGGCGGCTCGGCAAAGCTTGCGGAATATACCTCGTCGTATAAAAAGATTATGGAAAAATTTACCGAACTGTACGATAAATTCGTTCCCGTAACCGAGAAAATTCGTAAAATCACGGTGGGGCTTAATAATCTCGTTCCGAACGAATACACCGTGTACGACCTTTTTTCCACCCCCGAAAAGGACGAAAAAGAAAACGTTATGCAGAAAACGGTGATAGATATAAAGCAAAAATTCGGCAAGAACGCCATTCTTAAAGGCACGAGCTTCGAGCCGAAGGCTACGGGAAAAGAAAGAAACAGAATGATAGGAGGGCATAACGGCGGTGAATAGCATAAAACGCGAAAAAATGCCCGTTTCGGAGCGGGCAAAGCAATTCGGCGCGTTCGCCGCGCTTCGCGGATACGATAAACTGGTAAAAGAAAAAGAAAGTCCGCCCTGCGAAAAAGAAGAGCTTTCGGAGGAGCGTGCGGAAAACCTTTCTACTGTGATGCGCGGACTTAAAAAAGGCGACCTCGTTACGGTAAGATATTACGACGGAGAAAGATACGTTACGACGAGCGGCAAGCTTACCGAAAAGAACGAGGCGTACGGATATATAAAGATAGTAAAAACGCGGGTTGCGTTCGGCGACGTTGCGGAGCTTATAAAAGAAGAGGAAGAAATATGAAGCTTATACTTGCAAGCAATTCGCCACGCCTTGGCGAAATACCGATAAGAGCAGACTGCGACTATAAACGCGTTTTTAACGAATGATAAACCTTGCGGTTTTATAAAAAATAAAAAACGAAGGAGTAATATAATGCTCGAAATTAAAAACTTCACCAAAAAATACGGCAATTTCGTCGCCGTGGACAACCTTTCTCTGACCGTTAAGAACGGCGAAATTTACGGCTTTATCGGTCATAACGGCGCGGGGAAATCCACCACGATAAAAGCGGTAGTCGGGGCTATGGGTTTTGACGAAGGAACAATCCTCGTGGACGGAATTTCGGTCAAAAAAGATCCGATCGGGGCGAAAAGCGTTATCGCTTACGTTCCCGACAACCCCGATATTTACGACTATCTTACGGGTATTCAGTACCTCAATTTCGTGTGCGACGTTTTTAAGGTCGGCAAGGAGGAGAGAAACGAAAGGATAAGACGGTACGCCGAAGAATTCGAGCTGACTAAAAACCTCGGTGACCTTATCGGTTCTTATTCGCACGGAATGAAGCAAAAACTCGTCATCATTTCCGCGCTCGTACATAACCCCAAACTCCTCGTTCTGGACGAGCCTTTCGTAGGACTCGATCCCATAGCATCGCATAAGCTTAAAGAGATTATGCGCGATATTTGCAATGCGGGCGGCGCGATATTTTTCTCCACTCACGTTTTAGAGGTTGCCGAAAAACTTTGTGACAGAGTGGGCATAATAAAGAACGGCAGGCTCGTAGCGGAAGGCGCGATGAAGGAAATCGTCGGCGATAAGAGCTTGGAGAGTATCTTCCTCGAAATAGAGGGCGAAAAGAGTACGCATAGCGAAAGCGCGGATTTCTTTGACGAAAATAAAACGGATAACGCCGATAAAACGCGCGGGGATTAAAAGAAATGAAAAACTTTTTTAACCTCGTAAAGATAAATTTCATAGGAACGTTCCGCGGGGGAAAGCGCGGAAAAAAAGCCGCTAAAACAAGCGGCGCGGCGCTTTTCGGGTGCGCGTTTTTTCTTGCCGCGTGCATAGGCTTTTGCGGTTATTACTATTCGCGGCAGTTCGGCGAGGGACTTGCGGCGGAAGGAAAGCTCGTCGTTCTGATTCCTTATATGACGGCAATTTCCGCGATAGCTTCGTTTATGTTCTCGTTCTTTTCGACGGGTACGGTTTTATACGGCTATAAAGACTACGATATGCTGTCCTCGATGCCGATAAAAAACTCCGCGATAGTGCTTTCAAAGCTATGCTACATGTACCTTGCGGACGTGTCGTTCACCTTGCTGTTCATAATACCCGCCGCGGCGAATTACGCGGCTTTCGGCGGCGTTTTAAACGGCGCGGCAATTCTTGCGATAGTAATTTTCGCGATATTCGCGAACATGATAACCCTTGCCGTCTCAGTGCTTATCGGAACGCTCGCTTCGGTCGTCGGCTCGTTTTTCAGAAAGAAAAATATTATACAGACGATAGTTTTCGCGCTCGTGTTCGTGGGGATATTCGTGCTTTCGTTCGTTTCGGGTTTAGAAGAAGGCGAGGGAGGCGCGTCGGCTCTCGGAAACGGCGTGGTCGGCAAGCTCTACTTTTTATCGCCGCTCGCGATAAAGGCGATGACGGATATAAAATATTCGCTTATTTTCGCGGGGATAAACTTCGTTTCGCTTTTCGCGGTGACGGTGTTCGTGTGCCTTACGTATAAAAAGTTCAATACGATAATAACCGCAAAGCGCACGAATAAAAAGTTTAAGCTCGGCAATTATAAAGGGAAAAGCACCTTTGCCGCGCTTCTCTCGCGAGAAAGAAGCAAATTCTTTTCCTGCCCTATGTACGTTATAAACTGCCTGATGGGCGCGGTTATCTCGGTTGTCGTTGCGGTAGGCTTTGTAGTCGTCATACGGATTCTGGCAGAGAAAAACCCCTATATCGTTGCGTCGAGCGCGACTTTTACGGCGTTTGCACCCGCAATGTTCGCGTTTTCGTACGTCCTGTCTCCCTCGTCCGCATGTTCGATTTCTATGGAAGGCAACTCTTTCTGGGTGATAAGAACGATGCCCGTAAGGCTTAAATCGCTGCTTAAGGCGAAAATGCTGTTTTCGTTTATAATATACGCGATCGCGGCGGTCGTTTCCTCGCTCGTGATAGGGATAGGGCTTTTGTATGAAATAACCGATATACTGCTTCTGCTTTTTAACGGGTTGAGCATTACGGCGTTCGCCGCGACGGGCGGACTTCTGATAAACGTTTTGCTCCCCAAAATGAACTGGGAAAGCGAAAATCAGGTCGTAAAGCAATCGGCTTCGGTGTTCGTTACGACGATAGCGGCGTTTGTTCTTGCGGGGCTTTACGCTTTCGTCGCGACGAAAATCTTTCAAGCGGGCTTTTCCGTGCGGCTGTTCCTGCTGGTTGCGGCGGCTTTCGCACTGATGCTTTCGATAGCGAGCTATATGATCGTAACCGAAAAGGGCGAAAGCATTTTATTGAAAAAGTTGGAAAAATAAAAAAGGCGGCGGCTGAAATTCATAACATTGTTCAGTAGCCGTATAAAAAATTATGCAGAAAAAAAGCAAGAAAAAACTTATCGTAAACGTTTGTATAACGCTGGCGACGTTCGCGCTTTTTGCCAAAAGAAAATCGGTCGGAACTATTCCGACCGAAAAGTTAAGAGAGGATAAATCCGAAGCGCACGGGTTAAAATAAATCGACCTCTTTTTCAAATTTATCGAACAGGTTATAGCGTTCGGGATGGGTGAGCGCGGTGTAAATCATTTCGCGCACGTTAGGCACGGTTTTTGCGATTTCTCTCGCCGCGTCCTTGACGAACCGACGCTTGGTAACGTCGTTCGCGGGGCAACAGCTCTTCGTTACGGGCAGGTCTTTGGAATAGGAAATTATATCCGCTTCGGAAAGCATAATCATCGGGCGGATGAGAGTTATCCCCGTGCGGTCGAGATAGCTTTTCGGCGCGAAAGTAGAAAGCCTTCCCTCGTAAAAAAGGGAGAGCAGAAAGGTGTCTATAAGATCGTCCGAATGATGCCCCAAAGCCGCTTTGTTACAGCCCTCGCGCTTTGCCGCGTCGTACAGCGCACCTTTACGCATTTTGGAGCATAAAGCGCACGGGCTTTTTTCCTTTCTGACCTTAAAAACCACCTCCGCGATGTCCGTTTCTTCCACGATATAAGGAACGCCGTAGCCGTCCGCAAGCTCTTTTATACGCGAAAAATCGCCGCGCTTGCCGTCGAAGCCGAGGTCTACCGAAATTCCCATAAGCTCGAACGGCTCGGGAGAAAAACGGCGGTATTCGGCAAGGAGCTTAAAGAGAGTTATGCTGTCTTTGCCGCCCGAAATGCCGACGGCGATTTTGTCGCCCGCCTTAATCATTTTGTATTTTTCCACGCCCTTACGAAGGACGGATAACATTTTTTGAGTGGTCATAGGTAATAGCCTTTAAATTTACGGTTTATTCGGTTGATTTTTTTTACTGTATACATTATACTGATATTTGGCAAAAAAAGAAAGCGAACGAGAGGTGTTATGGTAGAATTTTTAAGCAAAGCGATAGGAAACGATTTGTGGGCGACGCTTATTATGTCGTTCGTGCCGCTTATAGAACTTAAAGGCGGAATAGTTTTCGCGCGGGGCGTGGGTTTCGGGTTTTTAGAAGCGTTAGGGCTTTCGTTCGTCGGTTCGACGCTCGTCTTTTTCCCCATTTTCTTTTTGCTTATCCCCGTGCTGAAACTGTTAAAGAAAATAAAATTCGTAAACGGCTTTGCCTGCAAAATAGAAAATTACTTTGCGGATAAGGCGGAGGAAACTCTTAAAAAGGAAACGGACAAGACGAGAAAGCGCGCTCGTTCCGAGACGTTTTATAAGGCGCTCGGCGTGTTTATCTTCGTTGCGATACCGCTCCCTATGACGGGCGTATGGACGGGTACGGCGATAGCGGTGTTTTTAGGGCTTAAGTTTAAGGACGCGGTGCTTCCCGTCGCGGCGGGAAACCTCGTCGCGGGGCTTATAATCTCCGCCCTTGCGGAGCTTTGTCTCGCCGTGTGGGAATTAAAAGCGCTCGACTATATTTTATACGGTTTATTCGCGCTCGCGCTGATTCTTCTCGTTTTCACTATAATAAAGGTCTCGCGCTCCTCTAAAAAAAGCGCGGCAAAGCCTTTAGAAAACGCGCCGACGCTTGCCGCCGATAGCGATGATACCGTGGAGAAGTATTAAAAGTGGGATTTTTTTCAAAGCTTTTCAGAATAAAAAAAGAACCTAAAAAAATCAAGATAGGATTGGCTCTCGGCTCGGGCGGAGCAAAGGGTTTTGCTGAGCTCGGCGCGATGCGCGCTTTCGAGGAAAACGATATTCGTTTCGACTGCTTTGCGGGGACGAGTATCGGCAGTATTTTAGGCGCGTTCTTTGCGGACGGATATTCTTCCACCGACATTACGGAACTTCTGCGCGGTGTGGAGTTTAGCGAGATTAAAAGCTTTTTTATGATAAATATGAGCACCTCGGGGCTTTTCGGCGTGATAGACAGGTATATAGGCTCGCTTACTTTCGAGGAGCTTAAAAAGCCGTTCAAAGCTGTTGCCACCGACGTGGACACGGGGAAAGAAAAGGTCTTCGATTCGGGCAGTGTTGCAGAGGCTTTGTGCGCGTCTTCCGCAATGCCGCCGTTTTTCAAGCCCGTCGTTATCGGGGAAAAACGATTTGTGGACGGCGCGTTCACCAATTCCGTTCCCGCAGACCTCGTTCGCGGTATGGGCGCGGATTACGTCGTTGCGATAGACCTTAAAAATCACGAGGAAAAGGGCGGAGTTTTATCGCGACTTATACCTACCTTCAAGGGGAACGTGGAAAAACCGTGGCAGAAGGGCTACGACTTTTCGGACGTTATGTTAAAACCCGATCTGACGGGTTTCCGCGCGACTTCTTTTTACGCGGGCGACGAGATGTACGAGATAGGCTATAAGACGGCGATAGAGAAAATGCCGAAAATTAAAGCCGATTTAGCAAAGTTACAAGGGGAAAAATAAAATAGCGCGAGGAGGTTCGGATTGAAAAAGTATTTTGCGCCGAGACTTCTCGCGCTTTTGTTCTTGTCGATATGTTGTTTTTCGGTTTTCGTCGGTTGCGGGGGTAACGCTGATAATTCGCAAGTTACGGCGAATAAGACGGGCGAAGAAAGCTCGCAGGCAAACGAGGAAGAAAAAGGCTCGGTTACCTTTATAGACGTGGGCGAAGGGGATTCGATTTATATAAAATTCCCCGACGGCAAAAATATGCTGATTGACTGCGGGGAAGAGGGGAACGTTCATTTCGAAAAAATTTCGGAAACGATAAAGGCTTCGGGGAAAAGCGACCTCGATTATCTCGTTCTCACCCACGTTGATTCCGACCACACGGGCGGCGCGGCGGAGATAATAGAAAAATTCCCCGTGAAGAAGGCGTATATTCCGCTCGTTTTCGCTCCCGAGCGTTATCCCTCCTTTAACGACGCAAAGACGGCGCTCGAAGAATGCGGCGCGGAAACGGAGGTTTCGGCAAAACACAAAAGGAGTTCGGGCGAGGATTTCTTTTTCACGTTTTTGTCTCCCGCGCCGACGGGGTTTCCCGAAAGCGAGTACGCCGAGTTTAACGGTGTAGACGAGCCGAGCGAGCAGGTTAAGAACGATATTTCCGCGGTGATTTATCTCGATATGTGCGGCGTGCGGTTTTTGTTTACGGGCGACGCGGGCGAGGACGTAGAAGAGCGTATACTTATCGACTACGTCGCGGGGCTTTTCTCTATAGGGGGCGGCGGCGTTTGCCTCGAGGGGATAGACTTTTTAAAGGTATCGCACCACGGCGCGGACGACGCGTCGTCCGAAGAGTTTTTAGCCGCGCTTCGTCCGAAAAACGCGGTGATTTCCACGGGCTATAATCATTACGGACACCCCGCAACCGCAACCCTTAAAAGATTCGTTAGCGTTTGCGGAGAGGATTGCGAAATTTTCCGTACCGACGTTTGCGGCAGCGTAAAGGTCGCCGTAGGGAAGGGCGGCTATAAGGTTTACAACGAATTACAATAGGGAGAAAAAGAATATGTTCGATTTAGAAGAGCTTAAAAGAAAATTCAACGACTGCCAGTGCAAAAAATCGCACGAGCTTACCATAAAAGAAATCGCCGCGGGAAGCGGAATTACCGCCGAAACGGGCGAGATATTAAAGCGCAACGGGTTCGGGAAAAAACTCCTTCTCGTCGCGGACGAAAACACGATGGGAGCCGCTTCGGGCATTGTCTCCGCGCTCAAAAATTTTAATCTTAAAACCAAAATTTACCGCGATTTGCGAGAGGCTACGGTCAACGAGGTAGAGGCGATAAGGGAGCTTTTAGAAGAGGTTGACGGGGTGATCTCGGTAGGGACGGGGTCACTTAACGACATATGCCGAAAAGCCGCCGCGGAGACGGATAAGCCGCTCTGTATTTTCGCCACCGCCGCGAGTATGGACGGCTTCGCTTCTTACAACGCTCCCCTCGTGAACGGGAATTTCAAAATAACCTACGCGGCGAAGTCTCCCGAGGTCGTTATCGGCGATACCAAAATTCTCGCCGCCGCTCCCGCAGTGCTTAAAGGCGCGGGTTTCGGCGATATGGTAGGGAAATACGTCGGGCTTATCGACTGGCAGGTTTCCTCGCTTATAACGGGCGAATATTATTGCGAAAAGGTGGCGGATTTGACGCGCATGGCGACCGACCGCATTATGAGTTTATCGGACAGAGTTTCGGCAAGGGACGAGGAGAGCGCGGAAGCGGTTTTCGAGGCGCTTCTTCTGACGGGGATAGGCATGAGCTTCACCAAGACCTCCCGCCCCGCGAGCGGCACGGAGCATATACTTTCGCATTTCTGGGAATGTAAAAAACTGCTTCGCGGCGAGCTTTCGGATTTCCACGGCAGAAAAGTCGGCGTCGCGACGCTCCTTATTATGGATTTGTACGAAAAGCTTGCGGCGAAGAAGAGCGTTACGGCGCACGAAGAAGTCACCGACTGGGACGAGGTGTATGCCGTTTACGGCGAGCTTGCGGACGAGGTGAGGGCTTTGAATACTCCGGATACGATAACTGACGGCATAGATCCCGCGTCGATAGAGAAAAACTGGGATAAGATACGGAGAATAGTTTCTTCCGTGCCGAGTGCGGAAACCATACGCGCGGCGATGAAGCGCGCGGGCGCGCCGCTTACGAACGAAGAAATAGCGGTGTCCGAGGAGCTTAAAGAGGAAGGACTTAAATATCACCCGTATATGCGCAGGCGTTTATCTTTGCGCCGTCTCGCGAATATGATAGATTAGTTTTTTAGGGAAAAATCGCCGTGCCTTTTTCACCTGCCGTTTATACGGGCAATTCTTAAATTTACCTATAAAAATTTTTCTTTTTGCTATAAAAAAGGTTGACAAAATTTTTGCTCCGACTATAATATAATTAGCACTTGAAGATAGAGAGTGCTAAAAATAACGTTTTGAAAATTACGGAGGCAAAATAAATGAAACAATTCAAAACCGAATCGAAGCGGATACTCGATTTGATGATCAACTCTATTTACACCAACAAGGACGTTTTTTTGAGGGAAATAATTTCCAACGCCTCGGACGCTATCGACAAGCTTAAATTCATTTCGCTTACCGATACCACCGTTAATTCCGATTTCAAGATAGTAATTTCCCGCGACGAAAAGGCGAGAACTTTGACCATAGAGGATAACGGTATAGGTATGACCGAAGAGGAGCTTGAAAAGAATCTCGGCACGATAGCGGAGTCCGGCACGCTCGCTTTTAAAAAGGAAAACGCCGACAAGACGGACGAAGAGCTTATCGGTCAGTTCGGCGTGGGCTTTTATTCCGCGTTTATGGTTGCGGACAGAATAGAGGTTTATTCCAAGGCTTATAAATCGGACAAGGCTTATAAGTGGGAAAGCGAGGGCGCGGAAGGCTACACCGTGACCGAAACCGAAAAGGACGGCGCGGGTACTAAAATCGTGCTTACCTTAAAGCCCGATACCGACGATTTTAAGTATTCCGATTACTTAAAGGAATATAAAATTTCTTCGCTCGTAAAGACTTATTCCGATTATATCCGCTATCCCATAGAGACCGAGGTCACTCATTCGAGAAAGAAAGAGGGTTCGCCCGACGATAAGCCCGAATACGAGGAAGTAACCGAGATAGAAACCCTCAACAGTATGGTTCCCGTCTGGAAAAAACCGAAAGCGGAGGTCAAGGACGAGGATCTTAACGAATTCTATAAGACCGAATTCCACGACTTCGAGAACCCGCTCCGCAGCGTGTATTCCAAGATAGAAGGCGCGGTCAACTTCGATTCCCTTCTCTTCTTCCCGTCGCGCGCGCCCTTCGATTATTATTCCAAGGACTACAAAAAGGGCTTAAAGCTATATTGCAACGGCGTTATGATTATGGAAAAGTGCGAGGAGCTTCTGCCCGATTATTTCGGATTCGTCAAGGGCGTCGTGGATTCCTCCGACCTGTCGCTCAACGTCTCGCGTGAAATTTTGCAGCAGTCGAGACAGGTTAAGGTCATCGCGAACGGCATAGAAAAGAAAATAAGCGCAGAACTCAAAAAGATGATGGAAGAGGACAGAGAAAATTACGAAAAACTCTTCAAGGAATTCGGACTTGCGATAAAGTTCGGCGTTTATTCGGGCTTCGGAATGAACAAGGATAAGCTTAAGGACTTCCTTATGTTCTATTCTTCGAGAAAAGAAAAGCTCGTTTCGCTTAAAGAATACGTCGAAGGAATGGCGGAAGGTCAGACGGAGATTTACTACGCTTCGGGCGAGAGCTACGAGAAGATAGCAAAGCTTCCGCAGATAGAAAAGGCAAAAGAAAAGGGCTACGAAATACTCTTCTTTAAAGACGGCGTAGACGAGTTCGTCGCAAAAATTCTGGACGAATACGAAGGCAAGAAATTCAAATCCGTTTCGGAAGCCGATTTCTCGCTCGACAGTAAGGAGGAAAAGGAGGCTCTTAAAGAAAAGAACGAGAAAAGCAAGGCGCTTTTAGAAGAGATAAAGAACGACCTCGGGGATAAGGTCAAAGAGGTGCGGCTCACTTCCAACCTTAAAACCTACCCCGTGTGCCTGATTTCCGCGGGCGACGTTACCATAGAAATGGAAAAGGTATTTAATTCTATGCCCAATGCGGACGGCAAGGTTAAGGCGGACAAGATTCTCGAAATAAGCGCGGATCACAAGATTCTCAATAAACTCGAAGAGCTTTACGCGACAGATAAAGAGGCACTCAAAAAGTACGCGCTCGTTTTGTACGGGCAGGCGAGAATGCTCGAAGGGCTATCGTTAGAAGACGTGGGCGAGTTCGTTTCCGCAATGAACGACATAATAGATTAAAAAAGCGCGGCGCGACCGAAAAATTACGATCGCGCCGTTTTACTGACGTTTTTTCCGTTTTTAAGCGGTATTTTCAAGACATTTTTAAGAATTTATAGTATAATATATAAGATTTATTACGAAAACAAGAAGAAGGAGACGAAGGATATGGAAAATTCGGCGGCAAAAACGCAAGCAGACGTTTCTCGCGGGAGAGAGGAATGCGCCTTAAAGCTTTGCGGGATAGAAAAGGTTTACGGCGAGGGAGATTTTAAGGTCAACGCGCTGAAGGGCGTGAGTATGGCGTTCCGCAAAAACGAATTCGTTTCTATTCTCGGTCCTTCGGGGTGCGGCAAAACCACCCTTCTTAACGTCATCGGCGGTCTTGACAGATATTCCGCGGGCGACCTTATAATAGACGGCAGGTCAACGAAAGATTATAAAGACAAGGATTGGGACGCTTATCGCAACAACTGCATAGGTTTCGTTTTTCAGAGCTATAATTTAATACCGCATCAGACGGTGCTATCGAACGTCGAGCTTGCCTTGGAGCTTTCGGGCATAGGTAAAAAGGAGCGGAGGGCGAGAGCCGCCGCAATGCTCGAAAAAGTAGGGCTTAAAGGACAGGAACACAAGAAGCCGAATCAGCTTTCGGGCGGGCAGATGCAGAGGGTGGCGATAGCCCGCGCGCTCGTCAACGACCCCGAAATCATTTTAGCCGACGAGCCGACGGGCGCGCTCGACACCGAAACGAGCGTGCAGGTTATGGACTTACTTAAAGAGGTGGCGAAAGACCGTCTCGTGATTATGGTGACGCATAACCCCGCGCTTGCCGAAAAATATTCGACGAGAATCATACGCCTTTTAGACGGCGAGGTAGAGGGCGACAGCGATCCGTTCGTTCCCGAAGCCGAGTTAAAACCGCACAAAAAACTTCGTAAACCTAAAATGGGCTTTAAGACGGCGTTCGCGCTTTCTCTTAAAAACCTCTTCACTAAAAAAGCGAGGACTATTCTCACGTCGGTTGCGGGGAGCATCGGCATAATCGGCGTGGCGTTGGTGCTTGCGCTCTCGAACGGTTTTTCGGCGTATATGACGCGAATGCAGACTGATACGCTCGCCTCTTATCCGCTTACGATAAGCGAAAGCTCGGTAGATTTATCGACCTTTATGAGCGCGGAAAAAACCGACTTCGGCGAAAAATTCCCCCAATTTAACAACGTTCTCGTAGAACGCGCTTTCGACAAGCTCACGGGGATGCTTCAAAACAATAAGCTTGACGATACGTCGGAAGAGGGATTTTTAGCCTATCTCGAAAAGGCGGATAAGTCGCTTTATTACGATATAATGTACTCGTACGGTTTCGATATGAACGACTACTTTTATACCGATATAACCATAGGCGGGGAGAATGCCGAGCCGACGTTTATGTCCGTAGATAATCTCGTAAACGCCATTGAAAAGAAGTATAACGATAAACTTCTTTCGGCGCTCGGACTTAACACGAGCTTTGTCCGTCAATATATTCCCACGATAAGTCGCATGCCGGACAGTAAAAAACTTATCGAAGATCAGTATGACGTTCTGTACGGCAGGCTTCCGTCGTTTAACGAAGACGGATACAAAGAAATAGTCCTTGTGGTGGACGAGTACAACGGCATAAGCGATATAACCCTCGCCCTTCTCGGGTATCTGCGTATGGAAATGCCGGAAGACGTGTCTACAACGACGGATATTAAATTCGAGGACAAAAAGGATTTTGCCATAGAAGAAATCGTCGGGAAAGAGGTTTATCTCGCTTCCAACGACGTAATGTATGAAAAGTACGGCGACGCTTATTTTTTCAACAACACAAACAAGGACGCTTGCGAAAAGCTTGAAATAGTGGGCGTAATCCGCGCGAAGGAGAACGTCAGCGGAGTGCTTAGTACGGGCTTTGCTTATACGAGCGCGCTTACCCGCAAGGTACTTGAAAAGAATAAGGATAGCGAAATCGTGGCGGCGGCGAAGTCAAGCGAAAAGGGAACGGTTACGGTAAAATCGCCGATGGGCGACGTGGATCCCGAAACGTTCACCGCGAGAACGCTTGCCGGCGTCGATACGCCGTCCAAAATCAGCGTTTACGCAAGGAATTTCGAGGCGAAAGAAAAAATCAAAGAATACATAGACGAGTGGAACGTGCGTTGCGAAAATCGGCTCGCGGCGGGGGAAATCACCGAGGAAGAGTGCAATAAAATCAAAATCACCTATTCGGATATGATGAGTATGATGTTCGGTATGCTCAACACCATGGTGAGCGCGGTGACTTACGTTCTCGTGGCGTTTACCTCTATATCGCTTATCGTTTCCAGCGTGATGATAGGCATTATTACCTACATTTCGGTTGTCGAGAGGACGAAGGAAATAGGCGTCCTGCGCGCGCTCGGCGCGGCAAAGCGAGAGGTCGGCAACGTGTTCAATGCGGAAACCTTCCTTATAGGATTGTTTGCGGGACTTATCGGCGTGGGCGTTACTTACCTTCTGAGTATCCCCATAAACCTTATTCTTGCCAAATTGGTACCGTCGGCGGGGAGTCTTGCCGTGCTTAATCCCTTGGCGGCGATAGCCATGGTCGCCATAAGCGTGTGTTTAACCCTTATTTCGGGCATAATACCTTCCCGTGCGGCGGCGAAGAAAGACCCCGTCGTGGCGTTACGGTCGGAGTAAGGTTCGCGTTTTCATAAACTCTCGGCGGAGGAGATACTTAAAAAATGAGCAAAAAGGCGATTGAAATTAAAGGTCTCGTAAAAAAATACGGCAAGTTCGTCGCCGTGGACGGGATTGATCTCGTAGTAGGAGAGGGCGAGGTTTTCGCCCTTCTCGGCGAGAACGGCGCGGGCAAAACCACCGCCATAAAAGTGCTTTGCGCTCTTACCGGTTTCGACGCGGGCGAAGTGCGGGTGTGCGGCAAGGACGTTACGAAAGAGGCGGCGGAAGTGAAAAAGCTTCTCAACCTTTCCCCGCAGGAAACGGCGGTCGCGAAAAAATTGACCGTAAAAGAAAACCTTTTGCTTGCGGCAAGTCTTTACGGCGCGGAAAACGCGGAGGAACGCGCGGAGAGGCTTATAAAGGAATTCAAGCTCGAAGAGATTGCGGGGCGGCTTGCGGGCAAGCTCTCGGGCGGACAGCAAAGGCGGCTGTCTCTTGCAACGGCTCTCATTTCCGAGCCTCGGTTACTCTTTTTAGACGAGCCGACTTTGGGACTCGACGTACGCGCGCGCCGCGATCTCTGGAAGGAAATAGAAGGGCTTAAAGGCAAGATGACGGTGATACTCACCACGCATTATTTAGAAGAGGCGGAAGCCCTTTCGGACAGAGTGGCGATAATGAAAAAGGGCAAAATTCTCGCGCTCGGGACGGCGGAGGAGATTAAGGAAAAAGCGGGCGAAAACTCTTTTGAAGAGGCGTTTTTAAGGCTCACGGGAGACGATTATGACAAGGATTAAGGCTTTGACGGTGCGTAATATCAAGGAAACCGTGCGTGAACCGCTTTCGCTCGTGTTCTGCGTGCTGTTTCCGATAGTCATGCTCGTTATGACGGAGCTTATTATGAGCGGTGTGCCGAAAGAGGGCGCGACTATGTTCGAGATAGAAAATTTCTCGGCGGGGATAGCGGTGTTCGGCTACACGTTCACAATGCTTTTCATCGCGCTCGGACTTGCTTCGGACAAAACATCGGCGTTTATGACGAGAATTTCCGTTTCGCCCTTAAAGCCGATAGAATACTATCTATCATACGTTTTCGCGTTTCTGCCCGTGTGCCTTTTGCAGACGGTGCTGTTTTTTGCCTGCGCCTTAATATTCGGGCTTAAAATTTCCGTCGGGCTTTTGGTCGCGATAGTCTATCTTATTCCGTCTATGCTGTTTTATATCTCTTGCGGAATTTTTATAGGCACGGTCGCGCCGTCCGATAAAGCGGCAGGACCTGTATCCTCGATATTTATATGCGCGGCGGGGCTTCTCGGCGGAGTGTGGATGCCCGTCGAATCGCTCGGCGGCGGCTTCTTTTCGGTGTGCAAGGCGCTGCCGTTCTTCGCCACCGTCAAGCCTGCGGCTTCCGCAGTGAAGGGCGTTTACGGCGATATTTTCCCGTACGCGCTTATAACTCTTGCGTATACGGCGGCGATTCTGGCGGTTTCCGCCCTTGTTTACAGGGCGCAAAGCAAAAAATAGCGAAAGCGCGGGAAAATCAACCCGCAGAAAAACGAACGCGGACGGGCGGCAGGAAAGGAAATAGTTTGAAATTTGTCCTTTCCGTGCCAAACGTTTGCGTTTTTTTGCGTTCTGCGGTACAATGTATGCGAACGTTTGTTTATCGCTTTTTTGCGAGTTTTGCGGACGCGTCGGTATATAATCGAGCCGTTTTACCCAAAATATGACGGGGTGGTAGCGTTATGCTCGATAAAAGATGTCTTGCTCTTCTCGAATATATAGATAAAGAGTGCAGCGGCGGCGGATATAAAATTTTCGCCGTGGAAGAGCTCGTTTCCGCAATGCCCGCGGAGTTCGGAGTAGACGCGGAAGGGGTGGAGGAATGCGTTCTTACTCTTTCCGCAAAAGAGTATATCAGCGTTAAGTATATGGACGAAACGGAAATTTGCCTTTCGCCCCTTACGAAAGGACGGCTCGTGTTCGAGCAAAGACTTGACGAGGAGATAGAAAAATCCCGCGCGGAAAAGAGATATTTCGCGTTTGCGTTTTTGGGCGCGTTGTCGGGCGGCGCGGTCGTCGCGTTTTTTGCGGCGGTTATCAGACTGCTCGCGGGGGGCGCGTGATGTTAAGTAAAGCCGAAACGCGCGTAATGGGCGCGCTTTACGAAGAGTGTAAGGATAAGCGTGCCGTCCTTATAAGCCCCGCCGATTTGATAAAAAAGACGGGCGGGGAGCAAACGCTTTCGGGCGTGGAAAAAATCGTGAGCGATCTCGCTTCGGACGGGTACTTCGACCTCGTGTATTCGGATAGAAAGGGCGAGACGGTGTATTGCGTTTCGCTTACCGAAAAGGGAAAGGGGTTCCCGCGCAGCGTAAAGCTTATGCGGCGTAACCTGATATTCAGACTCGGGCTTACCGTGGCTCTTGCGGCATTGAGCTTTCTCGTAGGGCTTATTCTGAAAGCGATTTTTTCATGAAAACGCCGACAAAAACGGCAAAACCTATTAAAACAGAAAAACTATGGAAAAACGAGATTTTATACTTCATTCCGAATATTCGCCGACGGGCGATCAGCCGCAGGCGATAGAAAAGCTCACCGAGGGCATCAACGACGGTTTAAGAACGCAGGTTCTTCTCGGCGTGACGGGCTCGGGCAAGACCTTTACCATGGCGAACGTTATAAAAAACGTCAACCGCCCCGCGCTCGTCATCGCACACAATAAAACCCTCGCCGCACAGCTTTGCAACGAATTCCGCGAGTTCTTCCCCGAAAACCGCGTGGAATTTTTCGTTTCTTATTACGATTACTATCAGCCGGAAGCTTATATCGCAAGCACCGATACCTATATAGAAAAGGACCTTGCCATAAACGACGAGATAGATAAGCTCCGCCATTCGGCTACCTGCTCGCTTGCGGAACGCTCGGACGTTATCGTGGTGGCTTCGGTTTCCTGCATATACGGACTCGGCGCGCCCGAGGAATATTACCGCCTTGCGGTTTCCGTCCGCCCCGACGACGAAATAAGCCGCGACGAGCTTATAAGAAGGCTGGTTGCCATTCAGTATACGCGTAAGGACGTGGATTTTACCCGTTCTTCTTTCCGCGTGCGCGGCGATATTCTGGATATTTTTCCCTCTTCCAACACCGAAATTTATATTCGCGTGGAATTTTTCGGCGATACCGTCGAACGCGTTTGCGAAGCGGAATACGTTACGGGAAACGTCGTTTCCGAATTAAAACACGCGGTCATATTCCCCGCAAGTCACTACGCCGTCGCAGAGGAAAAGCTTAATCTCGCGACCCTCGCGATAGAACGCGACGAGGAGGACGAGGTTCGCTTTTTCAAAGAAGACGGCAAGCTTATCGAGGCGCAAAGACTTAAACAGCGCACCGATTACGATATGGAAATGATAAAGGAGATAGGCTTCTGTAAGGGAATAGAGAATTACAGCCGCTATTTCGACGGCAGAAGCGTGGGCGAACCGCCGTTTACCCTCCTCGATTATTTCCCCAAAAACTTTATAACCTTTATAGACGAATCGCATATGACCATTCCGCAGATAGGCGCGATGTATAACGGCGACCGCTCGCGGAAAAAGAGTCTCGTGGACTACGGCTTCCGCTTAAAATCCGCTTACGACAACCGCCCGCTCACCTTTGAAGAGTTCGACGCGCGCATAGGTCAGCTTATATGCGTTTCCGCAACCCCCGCGCCTTACGAAATGAAAGAGGCGGGGCAGGTGGTGGAGCAGCTTATCCGCCCGACGGGGCTTCTCGACCCCGAAATCGCCGTTAAGCCCACCAAAAATCAGATAGACGACCTTCTGACCGAAATAAACGCGGCGGTAAAGGGCGGCGGCAGGGTTCTCGTCACCACTTTGACAAAGAAAATGGCGGAAAGCCTTACCGAATACCTTAAAGAAAACGGCGTTAAGGTGCGGTATATGCACAGCGATATAGACACTATGGAGCGTATAGACATCGTTTCGGGGCTTCGCAGCGGCGAGTTCGACGTGCTTTGCGGCATTAACCTCCTGCGCGAGGGGTTAGACCTGCCCGAGGTAAAGCTCGTGGCGATACTCGACGCGGATAAAGAGGGCTTTTTGCGCAGCGAAACCGCGCTCATTCAGACGATAGGCAGAGCCGCGCGTAACGCCGAGGGCAGAGTGATTATGTACGCCGACGTCGTGACGGGCAGTATGCGCCGCGCGATTGACGAAACCGAGCGCAGAAGAAAGGTTCAGGACGAATACAACAAAGCGCACGGCATAATACCGAAAACCATAGTGAAAAACGTGGTGAACACGATAGAAATAACCAAAAAAGCGGACAGAACCAAGGATATGAAGGCAAAAGACATTCCCGAAGAAATAGAAAAGCTGAAAGCTCTTATGAAAGTCGCTTCCGCAAACCTCGACTTCGAGAAATGTATAGAAATCCGCGATACGATAACTCGGCTTAAAATAAAGCTCCGCACCGCTAAAAGGTGAACGGCGGCGTGTTTATTTCGGTCGCGGCTCGTTTTGATTAAGGAAATTAAGTATGGAAAATATAGTAATAAAAGGCGCAAGACAAAATAACCTTAAAAATATAGACGTGACCGTTCCGCGTGACAAGCTCGTGGTGTTTACGGGGCTTTCGGGGAGCGGCAAGTCCACGCTCGCGTTCGAGACGATTTATGCGGAAGGGCAAAGGCGATACGTCGAAAGCCTTTCTTCCTACGCGCGTATGTTTTTGGGGCAGATGGAAAAGCCCGACGTGGATTCGATAGACGGGCTTTCTCCCGCGATTTCCATAGACCAGAAAACCACTTCGCACAATCCGCGCTCCACCGTCGGCACGGTTACCGAAATTTACGATTATATGCGACTTCTGTTTGCGAGAACGGGCGTTCCGCATTGCCCTGATTGCGGCAGAGAAATTACCCGTCAGACGGTGGATATGATTTGCGATAAGGTGACCGCACTTCCCGCGGGAACTAAAATTCTCGTGAACGCCCCCGTCGTGCGCGGCAAAAAGGGCGAATACGTCAAAGAGCTTGCGGGCTTTAAAAAAAGCGGCTACGCGCGCGTCAAAATAGACGGCATCGTGTACGACCTCGACGAGGAAATCAAGCTCGAAAAAAACGTTAAACATAACATAAGCGTCGTTATAGACAGGCTCGTCGTTAAAGAGGGCATAGAAAAACGCCTTACCGACAGCGTGGAAACAGCGGTAAAGCTTTCGGACGGTCTCGTCGAGATAGAAGAGGTCGGTGCGGCTTCGGACGCAAGCGGCAATATGGGCGCGGCTGCGGGGACGGGCGCGGAGACAAGCGGCAAAACCACCCTTTATTCCACCAAATATTCCTGTCCCGACTGCGGCGTGAGCATAGAAGAAATAGAGCCGAGACTGTTTTCTTTCAACAATCCGTTCGGCGCGTGTCCCGAATGTCACGGCTTGGGCTTCAACAACGAAATAGACGAAAAGCTTATCGTGAAAGATCCGAATCTTTCCCTTCGCGAGGGGGCGATGACGGTGTCCGGCTGGAACATCGGCGACGGGAAAATGGCGATTATGAATTTCAATTCGCTGGCTTTGCACTACGGTTTTTCGCTCGACACGCCCGTAAAGGACTTACCGCCCGAAATTTATCACATTCTGCTTTACGGCAACGACGGCGAAAAAATTCAGATGAGCTACGAAACGCACACCTTTAACGGCAGCTACTATTCGTCGTGGGAGGGAATTATTCCCAACCTCAAACGCCGTTATCGCGAAACGACGAGCGACTTCGTGAAAAGCGAAATCGAAAGGTATATGACCGTTTCGGAGTGCAAGACCTGTCACGGAAAAAGACTTAAAAAAGAGGCTCTCGCAGTCACCGTCGGCGGCAAGAACATTGCGGAGCTTACCGAGCTTTCGGTTGCGGAACTATATGATTTTATAGATAATCTCGCGTTCAAAGGCTCGGACGAGATGATAGCGAAGCCCATTATAAAAGAGATAAGAGCAAGACTCGGCTTCCTTAAAGACGTGGGACTTTCTTACCTTACCCTTGCGAGAAGCGCGGTAGGGCTTTCGGGCGGCGAGGCGCAGAGAATAAGGCTCGCAACCCAGATAGGCAGCGGGCTTACGGGCGTTCTGTATATCCTCGACGAACCGAGCATAGGTCTGCATCAGCGGGACAACGAACGGCTTATCGCAACACTTAAAAAGCTCCGCGACCTCGGCAACACCCTCATAGTCGTCGAACACGACGAGGACACTATCCGTTCCGCCGACTATATTGTGGATATAGGACCGAAAGCGGGCGTGCACGGCGGCGAAGTCGTCGCGACGGGCACGGTTGCCGATATAGAAGCCGCGCCGCGCTCGATTACGGGCGATTACCTTTCGGGCAGAAGAAAAATAGAAGTGCCGAAAGAACGCGTAAAAGCAGGCGACAGATGGCTTACGGTAGTCGGCGCAAAGCAGAACAATCTTAAAAACGTTACGGCGGAATTCCCCGTCGGACTTCTCACCGTCGTTACGGGCGTTTCGGGTTCGGGCAAAAGCTCGCTTATAAACGAAATTCTTTATCCCGCGCTCGCGAACAGGCTTAACGGCGCGAAACTGCGCGAAGGAAAATACAAAGAAATTCTCGGAACGGAGCATTTCGACAAGGTTATAGCGATAGACCAGTCGCCGATAGGCAAAACGCCGCGCTCGAACCCCGCAACCTATACGGGCGCGTTCTCGTTCATAAGAGATTTGTTCGCCGCCACTCCCGACGCGAAGGAGCGCGGGTATAAATCGGGCAGATTTTCTTTCAACGTCGCGGGGGGCAGGTGCGAAAACTGCGAGGGCGACGGTATGATAAAGATAGAAATGCACTTCTTGCCCGATATGTACGTTCCCTGCGAGGTGTGTAAGGGCAAGCGTTATAACAGGGAAACATTGCAGGTTAAGTATAAAGGCAAGAGCATAAGCGACGTTCTCGAAATGACCGTGGACGAAGCGTGCGAGTTTTTTAAGCCCGTCACGAGCATTTACAATAAAATCAAAACTATGCAGGACGTGGGGCTTGGGTATATAAGGCTCGGGCAGTCCTCCACTACTCTTTCGGGCGGCGAGGCGCAGAGGGTTAAGCTCGCGACAGAGCTATCGAAGCGCGCCACGGGCAGAACTCTTTACATTATGGACGAGCCTACCACGGGGCTACATTCCTACGACGTGGATAAGCTTTGCTCGGTTATAAAGCGGCTGGAAAACGCGGGCAATACCGTAATAGTAATAGAACACAATTTAGACGTGATAAAGCTTGCCGACTATATCGTCGATTTAGGTCCCGAAGGCGGTTCGGGCGGCGGCACGATTATAGCAAAAGGCACGCCCGAAGAAATAGCGAACGTAAAATCGAGCTACACGGGGCAATTCCTGAAACGCACGCTCGACAAGAATTAAAGGACATACGCGTCGAAAAAAGGGCGTATGCGCGTTAAAAACCGTTGACAAAAGCGCAAAAAATCGGTATAATCTTATAGAAAAGCGGAAAAGCGTAATCTTCCGCGTTAAAAATAACCTTGCTCGGGATAAACGTTCCGAGCCGAATAAGTCCGGGAGGTAAAAAAATGACTAAATACGAAATGCTTTATATTCTCGACGCTTCTCTCACCGACGAAGCGAAAGAGAGCGTTATCAAGAAGTTCGAGGATTTGGTTACGGGAAACGGCGGCGTTGTCGAACAAACCGACCGTTGGGGCGTAAAAAAGCTTCAATATCCCATTAACTACAAGACCGAAGGCTACTACGTTCTTATGACTTTCGAAGCCGAAAGAACGCTCGTCGTCGAACTTAAGCGCGTCGCGGGAATCACAGACGGCATTATCAGACGTCTTATTACGAAGAGATAGGGCGGGGATAAATTATGAACAGAGTTATACTTATAGGAAATTTGACCAGAGATCCGGAGCTTAACGAGACGCCGTCGGGCGTTGCTCGTTGTTCCTTTGCCGTTGCCGTTACCAGAGATTACGCAAACAGCGACGGTACGCGCGAAACGGATTTTTTCAATATCACCGTTTGGCGCAGACTTGCGGAAAACTGCGGCAAATATCTTAAAAAAGGCAATAAAGTCGCCATCATCGGCAGTCTCCAAAACCGTTCTTACGAAGATAAAGACGGCATAAAGAGAAACGTTACCGACGTGGTGGCTTCCGACGTAGAATTTTTGACGCCGAAGAGCGCGCAGGGCGATTACGAGTCCGAGCCGAACGTTTCGGCGGCGAAAAGAGAACGTCCCCAGCTGGAAGCTATCGACGACAATCAGCTTCCCTTTTAACGGCAACGCGCCGCTATTATTTATCATAGGAGATTAAAATTTATGGAAGAAAATATAAACGTGACTTCCGTGGAGGAATCGGTAGAAACCGTAGCGACCGAACAGGTTGAGACGATGCCCGCGGAAAATACCGCGGAGGCTTCCGAACAAGCCGCTCCCGAAAGAAGAGAGAGAAAATTTGTCAAGAGAATTCCCCGCAGAAAGGTTTGCGCATTTTGTCAGAACAAGGTAGAAGCCATCGACTATAAGGACGTGGCTACCCTGAAAAAATACGTTACCGAGGGCGGAAAGATTCTTCCCCGCCGTATGACCGGTACCTGCGCAAAGCACCAGAGAGTGCTTGCCACCGCCATCAAACGTGCGAGGCTCGTAGACCTTCTTCCCTTCAAGGGCGAGTAAGGCTTTACTTAACTTAAAAAGCAAATCAAAAAGCGAAAAGTCCGGAATATCTCGGACTTTTTCTTCTTTTTCGCGTAAAACGCCTAAAATCGTTAGTGCAAAGGCTTGCGGCGATTGCACATAGGGCGCGCGTTTGTAAACGATTTCGTTGCCGAGAAAAAATTGTATTGACAAGGAAGAGGTTATCTTGTATAATATTCGTAAGAAAAAAGGCGGGGGAAGCTAAAAAATACCCGTCCGAAAAAGGAGAAAAAATGAAAAAAATATCAATCGTAGCGACGCTCGTTATGTGCGTCGTGATGGCTATGAGCTTTGCGGCTTGCTCGTCTTCTTACGGCGCGATCAAAAAAGCGTTTGAGAACGAGGGCTATTCCGAAAGCCAGACGATGGAAGGTTTTACTTCCGATATTAAGAAGGCTTTGGAAGAAGACGAAATCAGCGTGAATATGCACGTTTTCACCAAAGACCTCATTAAAATTGCCATGGTTATCGAGTTCAAGTCTACCGAAGAGCTTAAAAAGTTCTATGACAACAACGAAATCGTGAGAGACCACGTTAAAAACGTTGCGGAAAACGAAGACGCGAAAGCTTTCGTAAAGAGCTTGGAAGACGCGGGCTACGCGAAGGGCAACTGCCTCGTTCTTCCCGCTATAACCTGTATTTCCGAAGTCACCGCCATCGTTAAAAAGGCGTAACATAATAAGGAGAGCGTGGAATGGTTAAAAGAAAAAAGAACAAAACCGTTGCGCTTGCAATAAGCGCGATTGCGGTGCTTCTCGGCATCGTGGCTATCGTTATGATGTTCGTGCCGTCTATCGGCATAAAGGATTTCGACACAACCTTTAAGGGTATGGAAGCGACCTTCGGCTATCAGGGAACGGTTCCGTTTGTCGGTACTAAATATACCGTGTTAGAGTTTTCTATAATGAATCTTATTTCCTATATTCTCGTTGCGGGCGGTATAGTGTTTACGATACTCGGCGCAATGGGCAAGGGAAGTAAGTTCGCGGGATTTATCGCGGCGGGCGCGTTCGTCGTGGCGGGAGTGTTTTTCTTCCTTATGCCGCAGTTTACCGTATTCAATTCGGGCGCTACCAATCTTAACGATAACTTTACTCTCGGTGCGGGCGCAATTGTTTCCGCGGTGTGTTCGCTTCTTGCGGGCGCGGCGCAGCTTTACAGAATTTTGTTCAGATAAAAGTAGGGCGAAGGATAAAAAACAGACCGAGGTCGAAATAATTTCGGCTTCGGTTTTATTATTTGCGGGACGTGCCGACGGCTTGAGAAATCCGCTTTGAAAACTTTGTCGGATAAAAACGATTTATAACAACAAAATATGATAACTTATAACAAAATATCGCCATATTCGGGAAATAGTGAAAAATATTTTCAAAAAAAATCAAAAAAATTTTAAAAACGCCGTAAAAATACTTTACAAAAAAAATCGAAAGTAGTATATTATTAGTGTCGAAAGGAGATACGTCCTGCGACGATAAAAAAGCTCATCATTTTCCCCCTTATCATATATTATTCAGGAAGCAGTAAACAAAGTTTATTGCTTTTTGAATTTTAAAAGGAAAACTGCTTCCTTCTGCTCCGCTGATGCTACGCAGCACTCGTCCGTCAAGGTGGGCAAGTCAAAGCCGTGCAGTCCGCAGTAAAAAGAGTTTATTGCTTTTTGAATTTTAAAGGGACTTCGTCCCGATTGCCGAAAGGCATGATTTCTTTGCCGAAGATTGGCGGCAGACGGCATTATCGTAATTTTCCGTTTAATGTGTTATACTGCTTCCTTCTGCTCCGCTGATGCTACGCAGCACTCGTCCGTCAAGGTAGATAAGTCAAAGCCGTGCAGTCCGCAGTAAACAAAGTTTATTGCTTTTTGAATTTTAAAGGGACTTCGTCCCGATTGCCGAAAGGCACGATTTCTTTGCCGAAGATTGGCGGCAGACGGCATTATCGTAGTTTTTCGTTTAATGTGTTATACTGCTTCCTTCTGCTCCGCTGATGCTACGCAGCACTCGCCCGTCAAGGTAGGCAAGTCAAAGCCGTGCAGAATGGCGCCATAAAGGGCAAGCGTCAATAAAAACTTGGGCAAAAGGAACGGCGTTTTCGCCGTTCCTTTTGCCGGTCATAACTCTTCTGCCCGTCATAACCCTCTCCCGCCACCATAAAGGGGCGGGGAAAGCGGAACGTTAGTCAACAAAAAGGACGTTAGTCGAGGAAGAGGGAGTTTATAATTTCCTCTATTTCCGCGTGGGAAAGCGCAATCTCGTTGAAAGACAAGAAAATAGGCGTAAGTTTTTCGCCTACGCCTGTTTCCCTAATGGTGACACCCTTAAGCAGGTGTTTTTGTTTGGCAGTGGTAGATGGATTCGAACCGCCGAAGTGACGGAGTCAGAGTCCGTTGCCTTACCGCTTGGCGAATCGCCCCGTAATTCTTCGCTCGTCGGCTAAATCTTGAGTAGCCTGACACACTCCTTTCTCACGTCAAGAACCTTTCGCGGCATAAAACCGTCT
>CAVDPT010000003.1:0-145765 GCA_963610935.1 Bifidobacteriaceae bacterium
TCGGGGTACGGGCGTACGTGGGAGCGGAGAAACCCACCAACGGAGAGTTCATCGCCCTCATCGCGGATAAACTGCTTTTGGAAATGAGATTGTCGTAGGGGGAATCTCCATAAAACCTTTGCGAGACGCTATAAAAAGGAAAGCCAAGCAAAAAAGCGGCGGAGGAGAGAGCGGCGAGGGAAAAAATAGTAACAAAAAAGCGGGGAGGCTGGCGTGTGAAGTGACACGCCAGCCTCCCCGCTCTCTTTGCCATAATTGGGTTTTATATCCAAACTTTTAGGTTTGCACCAGAGAGAGGGCGCGGGGCTTTTAATGCTTTAATTAAGGCTCTATGCTTTGAACGGACTTTAGGGAGTACACCAAAGAACCGAGGTAGGAGAACGAGCCGTACGCAAAGAGGGGCGACACCATTTTGACGGGGAGCGCGCGGTCAACGGTTTCGTCGCCGATCGTAATTCCGCTTTTTTGTACGTACACTAATTGTTTCGAGCCCCTGTTATTTTGCGAATTGACGTAATACGCAAGCTCTTTCACCTTGATTTTGCCGTTATAGTCCGCTCCGTTATAGGTGAAGTTCGCGTCGTCGTCGAATTCTTGAACGTTCTTAACCGCAAGGTCGGTCGCTTCGCCGTACGCGGGAGAAACGGTCGGCAGATTAAAGGTCGAATCTACGTCTACCTTGATATTGCGGATAGCGAACAAAAGCTCGGCGTTGTCGATAACCGTTTTGTACGAGTAGTCGTAGCTTTTGGTTTGCTCCACGTCCTTTAAATCTTTAACGTCCGCGTTTGTTGCCGTCGACACGGAGTATTGCACCGTGCCGGAAGTTATTTCGTACGAGCTTTGATAATATTTTATCTTCGAAAAACTTTCGACGGCGGAAAGCGTCGCCGCGTCGTTCCCGAACGAAACGACGGTGTACTCGGATTTGGTTTCAGAATATATCGGCGCGTAGGATTCCGAGAACGGCAGGAAATAAATTTCGGAGTCGATGACATCTTTGTGTTCATAAGAGATGGCGTCGTCCGCGTTTTTGCTGTTCAAATCATATTTCACGTTAAGCGTTAATTCGGTGTGGAGCGTATAAACCCAGTTGCCGATTTCTATATCCGTAGAAAAATCGTCGGTGATTTCCGTCGGAAGCGAATTTTTTACCTCGAGAGTAACCGTGTACTCCCCTTTTATTTCGCACCTTAAAAGGTCGTCCGTTATAGAGGCGTCCTTCTCGTAATCGTAGCCCTTGTCGCTCGAAACCACCTCGTATACGAGCGTTTCCGTATATCCTATGGGTGGATTTTTGCTGCGGTCACCCGTTTCGCCGCCGCCGTGGAAGGCGTTGTTAAAGCCGAGTTGAGACCTCCCCGACGAGCAGGAACAGCCGGCGAGAAAGGTTAGGGAAAGAAGCGCGGCTAAAAGCACCGCCGATATTTTTTTTCTCATATTTATACTCCGAAAAGTCTCGCGAAAATTCGAGAAGAGGTCTGCCTCCACGGGTTTTTCGCGTAAATTTGTAGGTTTTACAGCAATATGATACCATAAAAACCCGCGATTGTAAAATCTCTTGCGTTTATTTTTTAAAACAAAGGTTAAAAAATCGTTGTTTTGTCCGCGTTATATGATACAATATAAAGGTATGGAAGAAAAAACTTGCCCGCCTATGCGTAACGCGGAGAAAAAAGCGCGGCTCGTTCTTGCCGATTCGTACTTCGGAGCGGAGAGCGCGCTGATTGCAAAACTAAAAGAAAACAGCAATTCGCCGAGAGGAAAAAACTTCGTTTTTTGCGAGGAGAAAATCTCGCTCATGACCGAGCGGCGGATAGCGGAGGCTTTCGGGGGAAGCTTTAATACCGAGGTATATTCGTTCGGTAACTTTTTGCGCGCGCGAAATCGGGGTGGCAACGTCCTGTCCAAAGAGGGCTCCGCCATGGCGGTGAAAAAAATTCTCAAAACCGTGCGGCTGAAATGTTTCAACGCGGGCAAAACCGACCTCGCGCCCTCTCTTTTCGAGCTTATCGTGCAGTTAAAGAGCGCGGGCGTTACACCGGAAGTCCTTGAGACCGCGACGGCGCAGACGGAGGGGATTCTCAAGAACAAGCTCGCCGACGTCGCGGATATTTTCGGAGCGTACGAAAATTACCTTGAGGAAAACGCCCTGACCGACCAAAGCGGCGCGATGGCGACGCTTCCCGAAGTCATCGAAAGGGACGAGGAGCTCGCGGGCGCAAAAGTATATATAATAGGCTTTACGGGTTTTACCGCGCAGATAAAAAAGGCGATAGCCGCGCTCCTCAAAAAAGCCGCCGAAACGACGGCGATTTTAGTCGGCGGCGACAACGGCTACGCCTACGTCAACGAGGCGGGGGACACGTTCGAGAGAACGGCAAAGTCTGTCGGCGCGAAGCTTGTTTACGAAAAATATAAAAGCGAGTTTTCCGAGGAGGGCGCGAAAATCGCGAACGGGCTTTTCGATCCCAAAGCCTTTGCGGGCGAAAAATTCAAAACGGACAAAGTGCGCTTTTTCGTTGCCGAGAATCCGAGACGGGAGCTTATAAAAATCGCGGGGATAATAAAGAAGAAGGTAATAGACGGGGCGAGGTATAAAAGCTTTACGGTCATCGTCCCCGACCCCGATTTATACGAAACCGCGGTGAAAGAGGCGTTCTCGCTTTATGAAATACCGTACTTTCTCGACCGCGCGAAAAAACCGTCGTCGCACCCGCTCGTCACCCTTATTACCGCTTATGCGGAGCTGTTTAGAAAAGGCTTCGGCGAAAAGGAGCTTGCCGCGTTTTATAAAAACCCGCTCGTTGCGGACGACAAGTCCTTTGCCGACAGGTTTGAAAGTTATCTCTTAAAATACAATATCCGCTACGGCAATTTCCGCCGTCCGCTCGATAAAGAGCTTCCCGCGGAGACCGAAGAGGATTTTGCGGCTTTTGAGGCGTTCCGCGCCGAAATTTGCGACTATCTAAAGGTTTTCGACGTGGAAAAGCTCCTTATAAGGCTCAACGCAGAGGAAAAAATAAAGGCGTTTACCGAAAAACTCGAGGAGCTCGGAGAACGTGTGGAAAGCGCGGTAAATGCGCAAATTTACGAGGCGACGACCGCCGTTTTACAAGAAATAAAAAATATTCTCGGCGAGGAAAAAGGTATGGACGCCGCAGAGTTTAAGAGCGTATTCTTAAGCGGCGTGGCGGCGATGGAGCTATCCGTCATTCCGCAGTATAACGACGCGGTGTTCGTGGGGGGCTTCAAGGAAGCCGCGCTCACTAAAGCCGACTATCTTTTCGCGACGGGACTTACCTCGGACGTTCCCGCCGTCAAATCGGACGTCGCCGTTTTATCCGACGGCGATATAAACGCGTTGTCCGAAATAAAGGTTTTAATCGAGCCTAAAATCCGCGTGGTGAACCATAGACTTCGGGAAGAAACGGCTTTAGGGTTATCCGCTTTCGAGAAAAGGCTGGTGCTTTCCTATCCGCTCTATTCGGGCGGGAAAAAGAATTCCCGAGGCGAGATATTAAGCTTTGCGGAAGCGGCGTTTACCCTTTGCGGAGTGGAGAGCGCGGGGGGATATATAACCGAAAAGCAGGGGCTTAATACCTTTGCAAAAGAAGCGGGGCGGTTTGCTTCGGGAAAGCTTGCCGATTTTACGGCGGCTACTTCTTACTACCGCGCGACGGACGGTAAAAACGCCGAAAAGATAGCGGATTACGCCAACGCCGAGGTTAAAGAGCGGCTTACGGCAAAGAGAGAAGTTCTTCTTAAAGACGTGACGAGTCCCACGGCGATAGAGGACTTTTACAAATGCCCGTATCTATTTTATTTCCGCCACGGTCTCAACGCGAAAACGCGCGAAAAGGGCGAGCTTTCGGGGCTTTCCGTCGGGAATCTTATGCACGAGATATTTAAGGAATACGTCCGCAAGGCACGGGACGTGGAGAGCGAAGAAGCTTCTCACGAGCTGTTTAACGAAATTGCGGAAAAGGTAGTCCTAAAACCCGAATACAGGATATTTTCCTCCGACGACGAGAAAAAGACCTCGCTTACGAGGACGCTCGTCGAGTGCGAGAGGTTCTGTAACCGCACGAGAAGCTGGCTCAAAAGTTCTGGCTTTAAGCCCGACAGGACGGAGGCGTCGTTCGGGGACGGAGCGTATTGCGCATACCCGTCGGTAAAGCTCGCGGGCGGCAGGGTACGGCTCGAGGGTAAGATCGACAGGGTAGACAGAAAGGACGAGTATTTCCGAGTTATAGATTATAAAACGGGGGCGGCGGACGACTCCGCAAAACTTCTCTTCTCGGGCGAAAAACTGCAATTATACCTTTACTCGGCGGCGGTGAGAGAAAAGGGACTTAAGCCCGCGGGGGCGTACTATATGAAAGTTGCCGACGAATACCTAAAATCCGACGAGGAAAAGCCTTCGCTCGTTATCGGGCGGACGGCGCGCGTAGCGGAAAAAGGCGGCGGCGCAGACGGAAACTTCGCGTGCGACGTCGCGGAGGCGGAGTTTTTGCCGAGGGGTAAGGACGGAGAACCCGAAACGGTGGACGAGGAGTCGCTGTCCGCTTTTATCGACTACGCTAAAGCCGTGTCCGAGAACGCGGTACGGGCTATGGAGCGTGGATTCGTCGCGCCGTCGCCGCGCCTCGGCGTTTGCGAATACTGCGAATTTAAGGCGGTGTGCAGGGCGGAGGATATATCCGCGCGTAAAATCGGCAGCGTAAGCGACGAGACTATAGAAAAAGCCGTGAAGAACGTTATCGAACGCGTACGGGACGAGGAGGAGAAGCCATGACCGAGCTCAAAAAAGAACAGAGAGAAGCGGTTTTTCACAACGACGGGAATCTTCTCGTCTCGGCGTCTGCGGGAAGCGGCAAGACATTCGTTATGATAGAGCGGCTTATCCGTCTCGTTTCGGAGAAAAGAGCGAGCGTCAACCAAATTCTCGCGGTGACCTTTACCGAAGCCGCGGCGTCGGAGATGAAGGAAAAGCTCAAAGCCGCGTTCGTAAAAAAGATAAACGAGGGAGACGACTCGCTTGCCGACGAGCTGACCGAGGTCGCGTCGGCGGACGTTTGCACGCTACATTCGTTCTGCGCCGCCCTTCTTCGCAGATATTTTTTCGCGGCGGACGTTTCGCCCGACTTTAAGATTGCGGACGAGGACGACGCGAAAGAGCTGAAAAACGAGAGCGCGGACGAGGTTTTTCGCGAGCTTTACGGGAAAAGGGAGGAGGATTTTCTCGCCCTCACCGCGCGTTATAGGAAAAAACGTTCGGACAAGTCCTTAAAGGAAAACGTCATATCCGTCCTAAACTTTGCGGATTCCGAGGAAAACCCCGAAGAATTTTTGCGGAAATCTTATGCGCTTTGCGAAAAAGAGGGTTTTTATAAAACGCTTGCGGAGTATAAAAAATACCTCGACAAGGAAGCGGAAGCCGCATTTTTCGCGGCGGAGGAAGCGCGGAGACTTTTTAAGAAAGCGGGCAACGAAAAGGGCGTTAGGTTTGCGGAGCTTTTAACAGACGAGATTTCGCGCGCGAAAAGCGGGGATATTTACGCATACGCGGCGGCGGAGAACGTAGAAGTAAAGGCATATTTCGGCACGAAGCTATCAGTAGAAGAGCAAAAAGCCAAAGAGCTTGTCGTTTCCGCAAGGGACGCGTTTTATAAAGGCGTCGTAAAGCGCGCGAAAAAGCATTTGTCCGACGAAAAAACGGACGAGGAACGGAGCGAGAAAACCGCTCGGCAGGTTCGCGCGTTCGTGATTACGGCGCTCGCCGTGCGGGAAAGATACGCCGAAAAAAAGCGAAAGGAAAACCTGCTCGACTTTTCCGACCTCGAGCATTTTACCTTAAAGGCACTTCAATGCGAAGAGGTAAAAAAGGCGGTGCGGGCGAAGTATAAATACGTTTTCGTGGACGAATATCAGGACGTGAACGGCGTGCAGGAGAGCATTATTTCCGCAGTCTCCGACGGCAATCTGTTTATGGTGGGGGACGTTAAACAGAGTATATACGGCTTCCGCGGTTGCCGCCCCGAAATTTTCGGAGGAAAGCTCGAAGCGATGAAGGAGCGCGGGGAAAAAACGATTCTCCTTAATCACAATTTCCGTTCGGCAGAGGGGGTCATAAACGCCGTAAACGCTATCTTTTCCTACTCGATGACCAAAGAAAGCTCGGGGACGGACTATGCGGGTAGTTCTATGCTGATTTCGGGCGGGGTATTCCCCGAAGAGGAAACGGGCAGAGCGGAGTTGCACCTTCTGATAAACGAGAAAAAGCGCAGGACGGAAAAGGAAGAACCGCGCGTATACGATATAGAAAAGGACGCGTCCGCGGCGGCGGAGGATTCGCCGCTTATAGCTTCGCTCGTTACCGAGATAATAAGAAAGGAGTTGAAACGCGAGTTTTACGACGTCAAAGAAGGAAAATCGCGTAAAATCGGCTATTCGGATATAGCGATACTCACGCGCAACAAAAGCAACGCCTACGTCACGGGGCTGGTTACGGGGCTTATAAAGCGCGGCGTACCCGTCGCCTCCGAGGTAAAGGAAAACGTGTGCGACTATCAGGAGATAGCGACGCTCATAAACGCGTTGCGGCTCGTAGATTGCTTTTATGCGGACGTTCCGCTTATATCCGTGCTATTGTCGCCGATAGGCGGTTTTACCGAGGAGGAGCTTGCGGAAATATCTCTTTTGTATTCGGACGAAGCGGGCAAGGACGGCAGGAAAAACGGCTTTACGGGCGCGTTTTTATACTTTGCGGAATACGGCGGGAAAAACGGCGCAACGGATTGCGCAACGGACGGCGAGGCGAGCTGTCGAAGCGCGCTTAAAAACAAGGTATGCGCATTTATCGAATATATAGATAAGCTTCGGTTTTTATCCGATTTCCTCGGTGCGGGCGGCACGCTTGAAAAGCTTATAGAGGACTGCGGGTACGAAAACTATCTTCTCGCTTCGGATTCGGGCGAAGAAAAAGTCAAAAGATTGCACGGGTTCGTGGCGGCGGCGACGTACGGCGGTAAAAATTACACCGTCAGGGAGTTTATAGATAAGACCGAAAACGCCGAGGAGTTGTTCAAGGTGCCTTCGGGCGGAGAGGAAAACGCCGTGCGCGTCATGACCATTCACGCGAGCAAGGGTCTGGAATTTCCCGTGTGCATAGTCTGCGGTTTGGAACGCCGCGCAAACAGCGAGGAGGAGCGCGAAGAGATTTTGACGGACAGAACGCTCGGAATCGCGACAAGGTATTTCGACGACGAAAAAAGAGTGGTCTACGAAACGCCGCTTCGCGGACTTTTCAGGGAAAGAATGCGCGAGAATCGCGTTAAAGAGGAGCTTCGGCTTTTCTACGTTGCGGCGACGAGGGCGCGGTACTCTCTGCACCTTACCTTCGAGGGGAAAGAGGACAAGAGAAAGGAAGCGTTTTGCGGCGCGGATAAGTTTCTCGATTATATTCCGAGATCTTTGCCCGTTACCGAATGGACGGAAGACGACTTCGCGTATACCGACGTTACCGCAACGAGGCGCAAGGTTTTAGTCGGGAAAGCGGACGAGACGCTTACGGACGAGATGAAAAGGGCGTTTTCCTATCGCTATCCGTTCGAGGCGGCGACCAAATTGCCGCTGAAAAGCACCGTCACCGAGATTGCGGAGCGGAGCTTTTCCTTCCGCCGCGAAAAAACCGCCGAAAAGCTTAACGGAAACCGCATGTTCCTCGGCGAGACGGACGACGAAAAGGGCGTGCTTGCGCATAGAATTTTAGAGATTTACGACTTTGATAATCCCGACTTTGCGGGGCAGATACAAGCCGCCCTGAAAAAGGGACTTTTAGACGAGGAAGCCGTTAAAGGAGTAGACCTTTCGCGGATAGAGCGCGCCGCGAAATGCGAAACGCTGAGCGGACTTTCGGGATATACCCTTTATCGCGAACAGCCGTTTACCGTGAATGTCCCCGCAAATATGATTTTCGACGCGGCAAGCGACGAGAACGTACTTTTGCAAGGGGTGATAGACCTTCTCGCCGTCAAGGATAACAGGGCGATAATCGTCGATTACAAATATTCGGGAAAGGATAAAAACGCCCTTAAAGCGCGGTATAAAAAACAGCTCGAACTCTATGCCTACGCCGTAGAAAAGGTTCTCGGCTTAACGGTCGAGAAAAAAATTCTCGTAAACGTTTTCGAGGGGTACGAAACGGAGGTTTAGTATCGACTTATATACCGCCGAACCTCGCGTCTTCACGAGGACAAGAGCGGGTTTTCCCCTTTATTCCCCTAAAAAAACACGAAACGCCTCTTATTCGACAAGCCCGAAAGGGTATTATCGGACAAAGAGGTTTTTATGTTAAAGGATATTTTATCGGCATTGACTGTTTTCGCGAAAGAGTACGGCGAAATTTCGGTAATCGCGTGCGGCGCGATTACCTCCGCGGCGTTTTTGGTTTTCTTTTTCCTCGCCGTTCTTAAATGCGGTTTCGGCGGAAGGGCGCGGGGCAAATTTTACGCGGTTTGCACTCTTTGTGCGGGCTTTATCGGCGCGCTCTACGCATTAAATGGGATACGCGGCGAGCTGCTTTTTTCGTCGGCGTTTTTGTATCTTTTTTATTCGCTCGTGCTATTTATTCTCCCCGTAAGGAAGAAGAAGCGGGCAAGAGAGACGACGAAGGAACGGCTGGAGCTTGCGAGGTTTATAGACGAAAAAATAAGAGACGCGAGCGATTTTTCGCGGACGTTCGCGGAGGGCGGACGTGAGGCGTTTCGGACGGAGACTTCGCGTACGGGCGACAGGGAAGACCGATTTCGGCAACCCTTTACCGCGCGCGGAGCGGTAAAAGAACCGACGACGGTGGAGCCGCCTATGGAATATTTCGAGGAAAACGTTGTCCGCAGCGGGTTTTGCGCGGACGACTTACCGCTTGCCGAGGCTTCGGGAGTGAGGAATACGGAACGCGCCGAGCGTCCGCCGTGCGGCGCGGACGGGCGAAACGGCGGATTTTTCGACGAAATCGACTGCTCGCACGTCAAAAACGTTATCGCAAGGCTCGACTACTTCGGACTTAAGGAAAGCGACAGAAAGCAAATTCACGACTTGGAAGCGAGCCTCTCCGAAGCGGAAAGGGGCGGCGGCTCGGAGGAACTTAAAGACAGGATAAACGACGGACTGTCCTCGCTCCTTAAAATAATGGCAAAGTACGGAGCGTAGCGCACGAGAGAGCAAGGTAAAACCGCGGTCGACGCGGTTTTTTTGCGTTTAGCTTGACAAGACGGCGCGCTTTATAGTACAATATCGTTGCGCGGGATGATTGTAGCAGGTTCCGCGCGACAAAAATGATGATGAGAGGACTATATGAAGGGTATAAAGAAAACGGCGGTTATTCTCTTGGTCGTGCTGCTTGCTTGCTCTATGCTTTTCGGCGGCTGCGGGAAGTCCGATCCCGATCCCGAGACGGTATCTTATACCATAACCTACGAACTTAACGGCGGTACAATCGAGGGCGAGTACAAGACCTCGTATAACGGAGGCGAGGAGTATACTCTTCCCGTTCCCGTGCGGGACGGCTACGAATTCCTCGGCTGGGTAGACGAGACCTCGGACGGCACGCAATTTACGAACAAGATAACCAAAGCCGATTCGGGCGATAAGACTTTCGATGCGAGATGGAAGAAAAACGGAACGCCGCAAGTAAAGAAATATACCGTACAATACGAGCTTAAATACGGCGACTTGTCTTCTACGGTGGACGGCAAGGCTTCTGTAGCGAGCGCGCAAATCGAAGAGGGCAAAGCGTTCGAGGGGTATCTTCCGAAGGCGGTCCCCGAAAATAGCTTTTATAAGTTTGACGGTTGGGTAGTCGTCGCGGACGGGGAAGAAACGAAGGTTGACGCGGGTACGCTTGCGAGCGATTCGCTTCTCGGTGCGGACGGCGCGATAACCCTCGTTGCCAAGGTAGTAATACGTCAATGCGTAATAGTGTATAACCTCATCGACGCCGTTGAAAGAGAATATAGTATAAACAACAAAGGGACGTTCATAGAGTTTAAGCCGTACAACGAGAAAGAAAAGCTGACTGTCAATAAAGAAACGACCGTCGCGCAAAACGAGATATTACACGGGGAGAGTTTTAAGGACAAACTTCCTAAAATCGACCAAAAGAATTGCGGTTGGGTATACAAAACGGTGAGCGGCGGGTATGTTTACCTTGAGGAGGACATGGTGTTCGACGCTTCTACCGCAGAACTTTCGGACGGGAACTTAGTGCTTTACGCCTGCAAGACCGTGTACTGGATAGGACCGTTTTAACGAACAAAACCAAAATAAAATTACCCCGCCTCGGGGCGGAACTTTTCGCTCCCGAGACGGGGTTTTTACTGTTTATTCTATCGAGGATATTTAACGAAAAACCGTCGGCAATACCCTCTACTTATTAAAATTATCTTTAAGCGACACTATTTCGGACAAGATTTCCTTTCCGCCTTTTAGCTTCAATCTCTTGAAATATCCCGTGCGGATAAATTGATACGCTTTGTCCGCGTCCGGATTTTCCATAACGTACGGTTCGACCTTGCCGCCGAATACCTTCACGCTGTCCGTGTTCATTCTCTCGGAAAAATCTTGCCCCGCGTATTCCTCGTCGCTTAGAAGATGCCCGTATTTTCTTATCTCCACGTCCTTCGCCGTAGCCGCGTTCACCCACTGTATAACGCCCTTGCACTTTATGCCCGAAGTATCGCTTCCGCTGTGCGATTCGGGAACGTAAGAACAGATAAGCTCTTTAACTTTGCCCGCTTCGTCCGTTATCACCTCGTCGCACTTCACTATATACGCCGATTTAAGCCTTACGTATCCGTCCTTTTTAAGCCTGAAATATTTAGGCGGGGGATTCAGCGAAAAATCGTCCGCGTCTATATACAGCTCGCGCGAGAATGCGATTTTTCTCGTCCTCTTCTCTTCCTCGTTCGGATTTATATCGAACTCGACCTCTTCCATTTTGCCCTCGGGATAGTTGGAAATCGTCACCTTGACGGGATTTAAAACCGCCATCGCGCGCTCCGCATTCAGGTTAAGGTATTCCCTTATGCACGCTTCGAGATAGCTTATCTGCACCTCGGAATTAGCTTTGCACACGCCTATTCTGCCGCAGAAATCTTTCAAAGCCTCCGCAGGTACGCCGCGACGACGAATACCCGCAAGCGTAGGCATACGCGGATCGTCCCAGCCGTCCACGAAATTCTCTTCCACGAGCTTTTTAAGATACCGCTTGCTCATAACGAGGTTGGTCACGTTGAGCCTTGCGAACTCTATCTGCCGCGGTTTCGGGTTAAAGCCGAGCTCTATGCCCACCCAGTCGTAGAGCGGACGGTGATCTTCGAATTCCAAAGTGCATAACGAATGGGTTACGCCCTGCATATAGTCGCAAATGGGGTGCGCGAAATCGTACATGGGATATATGCACCATTTATCGCCCGTTCTGTGATGGGTACGGCGCAATATTCTGTAAATAACGGGGTCGCGCATATTGATGTTCGGCGAAGCCATATCTATCTTCGCGCGAAGGCACTTTTCGCCGTCGCGGAACTTCCCGTCACGCATGGCGGCAAAAAGCTCTAAATTCTCTTCCACGCTCCTGTTTCTCGCGGGGCTTTCCTTGCCCGCCTCGGTAAGCGTGCCGCGACAGGCGGAAATCTCTTCGGGGCTCATATCGCACACGAACGCCTTGCCCTTCTTTATAAGCTCCACGGCGAACGCATAAATATTTTCAAAATAGTCGGAAGCGTAGGTTTCTTTATCCCACTTGAAGCCGAGCCACTTTATGTCCTCTTTTATCGCGTCCACGAACTCGGTTTTTTCCTTGGAAGGGTTCGTGTCGTCGAAAAACAGATTGCACTTGCCGTCGTATTTTTCTTTAATGCCGAAGTTAAGGCACAAAGATTTTGCGTGACCTATATGCAGATACCCGTTAGGCTCGGGCGGGAAACGCGTGTAAACGCTTTTTACCTTTCCGCTCTCTAATTCTTCGTTGATGATTTGTTCTATAAAATTCGTAGCTTCTACCATACTTTCTCACCCGTGAAAATCGACGCGCGCCGATTTTTTATTCTATAACGATAAGTATATCATAAAATTTTAAAATACCAAAGCGAATTTAAATATTTATTGTAAATCCGTACCTCGAAACAGTCGTCTTTACTTGACTTAAACGGCTATTTATTGTACAATGTCTCTTGTCAAAACCAAAAACTTATCAAACGGCGGTGCAATATGGCGGAAAAAGAACTGAAAACCGAAAACACTATGGATAAAATAGTCAATCTTTGCAAAAATCGCGGGTTTATCTTCCCGGGGAGCGAAATTTACGGCGGACTTGCCAATACTTGGGACTACGGTCCTCTCGGCGTGGAATTAAAAAACAACGTCAAACGCGCGTGGTGGAAAAAATTCGTGCAGGAAAACAAGTATAACGTCGGTCTCGACGCGGCGATTTTAATGAATCCGCAGACGTGGGTTGCCTCGGGGCATCTCGCGGGCTTTTCCGATCCGCTTATGGATTGCAGAGAGTGTCACGAACGCTTCCGCGCCGACAAGCTCATCGAGGACTGGTGCGCGGAGACGGGCTTTAAGCTCGAAAAACCCATAGACGCGTTTACCAACGCCGAAATGAAAGCGTTTATCGAAGAGCATAATATTCCCTGTCCCACCTGCGGAAAACATAATTTTACCGATATTCGGCAGTTTAACCTTATGTTCAAGACCTTTCAGGGCGTTACCGAGGACGCGAAAAACACCGTTTATCTTCGTCCCGAAACGGCGCAAGGCATTTTTACGAATTTCGTGAGCGTTCAGCGTACCACGAGGAGAAAAATTCCGTTCGGCATAGGGCAAATCGGAAAATCTTTCCGCAACGAAATTACCCCCGGGAATTTCATTTTCCGCGTACGCGAGTTCGAGCAGATGGAGCTTGAGTTTTTCTGTAAACCCGGGACGGATCTCGAATGGTTTGCTTACTGGCGTAACTTCTGCAAGGAGTGGTTGCTTTCTATCGGACTTAAGGAAGAAAAAATCAGACTTCGCGACCATTCGCCCGAAGAGCTATGCTTTTACTCTAAAGCGACCACGGACTTCGAGTTTTTGTTCCCGTTCGGCTGGGGCGAGCTTTGGGGGGTTGCGGACAGAACGGACTACGATTTGACGCAGCATAAAAACGTCTCGGGCAAAGACCTTTCGTATTTCGATCAGGAAACGGGCGAGCGGTATATTCCGTACGTTATCGAGCCGTCGCTCGGCGTTGAAAGAAGCGTTTTGGCACTTCTTTGCAACGCGTACGAAGAAGAAGTTTTAGACGCCGACAAGAACGACGTGAGGACTGTTTTGAGACTGCATCCCGCGCTTGCGCCCTATAAGGCGGCGGTTCTCCCGCTTTCTAAAAAGCTTTCGGAAAAAGCGGAAGAAATTTACGCCGACCTTTCCAAATATTTTATGATAGATTTCGACGAGACGGGTTCTATCGGCAAGAGGTATAGGAGAGAGGACGAAATAGGTACGCCGCTCTGCATAACGTATGACTTCGATTCCGAAAACGATAATTGCGTTACCGTCCGCGACAGAGACACGATGGAGCAGGTGCGTATTCCGATAGCCGAGCTTAAAGATTATATATCGGGTAAGATTGAATTTTAATTAAGAAACACAACGTAAGCAGAAAGCGGGCGGCGCAAAATGCGCCGCCCGCTCTTATAATAATACGGAATTATTTTAATTCGAAGCGCGCGACTCTTACGTGCATACTCGTGCCGTAGTTAAAAGGCGTCGCTTCGAACTCGTTCTTTTTCACCTTTATCGCTTTGCCGCTATCAAGCCATCTCGCGTTCTTTATGTCCGCGTTGATTTTTACTTTCTTTATCGTACCGCCGAGCTGAACGTTGGCGTTTGCCGCCATAGGCACGTCTTTTATAAGCGCGTAGTAATAATCGCCCGCTTTCACCACGTCCGCGTTTTCGGCGGTTATTTCGCAGGGCTTTACGTCGTATATAAAGTTTTTGTTAAACCGCACCCACTTGCCGATTTCTTCCAGAATGCCTTTATCTATGCTTTTTAGCGTGCCGTTAGCGGTAGGACCTACGTTTAATAGGAAGTTGCAGCCGTACTTTCTGCAATCGACGAGGTTTTCTATAAGCTCTTTTACCGATTTATAGCTAACGTCGTTTTTGGCATAACCCCAATGGTCGTTAAGAATCTGACACATTTCGCCCGCGCGGTGACGGTCGGAATTATCCACGAACGCGGGTTTGCCGCGCTCGAAAGTCACGCTGTCAAGCTCCGTGTGCCCGACTTTACCGAGCTCCGAAAGCCCCGTATTGTTTATTATCATAGCTTCCGGCTGATATTTCCTTATGGTTGCGTAAATGCGGTCTTCCTGCCAGTTTTCGTTCGGCTTATCCCACATTCCGTCAAACCAGAGCCCGCCGATTTTTCCGTAATTTCTGCATAAGATTTCTATGCTCTTTACAAGATAGTCTATGTACGCGGGGAAATTTTTTTCGTAGTCCTCGTTATGCCAATCGAGAAGGGTGTGATAGAAAAACGGCGTTATGCCCGCTTTGTTGCACTCTTCCGCGAACTCGCTCACGAGGTCTCTTTTCGTAGCCGAATGGGGCGCGTCGAACTCGTTCAGTCCGCAGGTATCGTAAAGCGAAAAGCCTTCGTGATGACGGGTGGTGAGGGTTATATATTTGCAACCTGCTTTTTTAGCCGTAGCGACAAGCTCCTTCGCCCAAGTCTTTTTGACCTTGAATTTATTTATAAGTCCGAAATATTTTTCCTTGTCCGTTCCGCCGTTTTGGGTGAAAATCCATTCGCCCTTGCCGAGGATACTATAAAGTCCGAAATGCACGAACATTCCGAAACCTTTCTTTTCAAATTCGTAAACGTAATTTCTGTTTTCCATTCTTAATTGACCCTTTACATTGAACGTTCGCGTTTTTAGCGCGCGCGGCTTTTTACAGCTTTTCCACGATTATTCCGTCCGCGATTTCCGCTTCGTAACATTCGGCGGCGTAACCGATTTCTTTTTTATAGTTTTCGAGAACGAATTCCTCGAACGCCTTTTTCTCCGCGGTTTTCACGAGCGACACGGTACACCCGCCGAAGCCCGCGCCCGTCATTCTCGAGCCGGCGCATGCGGGGTGGCTTTGCGCAAGCCGCGCAAGGGTATCGAGCTCTTTGCCCGTGACTTCGTACAGCTCGCTCAAAGATTTATGCGAAGCGTTGAGAAGCGCGCCGAGCTTTGCCATATCCCCCTCGCGCATAGCGTTTGCCGCCTTTTTAACCCTGTCGCACTCGTACACGACGTGTTCGGTTCTTTTTCTCACGATTTCGCCGAGAAGACTTTTATTCGCCTCGAAATTTTCGGGCGTAAGCTCCGCAAGGCAGGAAATTTTGCAAACGGGGCTTAAAATTCTCAACGCCTCTTCCGTTTCCGCGCGGCGTTCGTTATATTTGCTGTCCGCAAGGTTGTGCGGTTTTTTGCAGTTTATAAGCACGAGAGAATATTCGCCCGTTTTTACGGGAACGTATTCGCAATCGA
This sequence comes from Bifidobacteriaceae bacterium, assembly GCA_963610935.1. Lineage (GTDB taxonomy): Bacteria > Bacillota > Clostridia > Christensenellales > Borkfalkiaceae > UBA1259. The sequence goes on from CAVDPT010000003.1 coordinate 15,593, forward strand.
GCGTTTTGCAATCGAGAAGCATCGCCTCGCCCTTTTTTCCGCAAGCGGAAGCATACTGATCCATAATGCCGCAGTTCACGCCCGCGTACTCTCGCTCCGCTTTTTGGGACAGAAGCGCGATTTCCACGGTGTCGAGTTTTTCTCCCGCAAGCGTGCCTAAAGCCGCAATGGTCGAAACTTCTATCGCCGCAGAGGAAGAAAGTCCGCTGCCGAACGGCACGGTGCAGTCCATATATAAATCCGCGCCGACTATTTTATGCCCCGCGTTTTTCCACATAAGCGCGCTGCCCGCCTGATAATTGCCGTACTTTAAGCCTCTATAGTCCTCGAGGCGGTTTATATCGAGAGAAACTTTCTCGCTTAACGTACTCCAAGAAATATTTATTTTATCCGTGCCGTTGGCGCGCGCGTAAACGGTGTTTTTCAGCGACAGCGCGGCGGGGAAGACCTTGCCCCCGCAATAGTCTATATGCTCGCCGATAAGGTTCACCCTGCCCGCGGCGGAAATTTTATAATCGTATTTTTCCATTTTTAATCTTTATTCTCCCGTTTTGTTTTCGGTCGATACCGCCCGTTATTTTCAGTCGATAACGCCCGCAAGCTTCAAAAAGGCTTCTGTATCTTTTCTGTCTTTGAATACCGCGGTATTCTGCAAAATGCGGTAGCAAACGCTGCCGAGCTCTTTTTTCGTAGCCCTTTCCACGTTCTCGCGAGAAAGGTCGCTCCCCGCAATCGCCTTAATCTCTTCCGCAATCATCTTAAAGTCCGCGAATTTTTCGGGCAACGCTTCCCCGTGGGAAATTATATCGCCGAGTTCTTTTAATTCCCCGTCGAGTCTCCCGGGGAGAATGAACAAGCCCTGCGCTTCGATAAGCCCTATCGACTCCTTTTTGATGACGTGGAATTCGGGGTGAGCGTGGAATACGCCGTCGGGGTATTCTTCGTTCGTGATGTTGCTTCTTAAAATGATATTCATTTCATAGCCGCGCGCGGTTTTAACGACGGTGGGACTGACCGCGTGGCGGAGTTCCCCGTCCTCGCCGTGGGAGATAAGCCCCAGAGCGGGGTTATCGTAATCTTTCCAGCATTCGTTAATCGCGTCGGCAAGCTCGGCAATAACTTCTCTGTCCTCCGAAACAATGCGGACGACCGTCCCCGGCCATTCGAGAATTTCGACTACCGCGTTTTTGCCGCCCTTCGCCGCAAAGGTCTTATAAGCCGCCGCCTTTTGAAGGGGTAAAATTTCGCCGCCGCCCTGATAGTGGTCGTGCGCGAGAACGCTTCCGCCGATACGGGGGAGCGCGGCGTTACTGCCTATAAAATAGTGCGGAAATCTGTCCGCAAAGTCCATAAGTCTTAAAAACGTGCCTTTATCGACGTGCATTGGCGTGTGCTTATAGTTTACCACTATGCCGTGCTGATAAAAATATCCGTAAGGCGAGAACTGCCAGAACCACGGCTCGCCGTTAAGCCGAACGTTCACGGTGCGGAGCGTGCGCTTACTGCGCCCCGAAAAGCCTTCGTTTTCGTGACAGATATTGCATTTCGGGTATCCGCCCTTGGGCTTGTTGCCGGAAGCCGCGGTTTTCGCGTCGCGGAATTCGGGTTTCGCTTTGTTTATGGTGACGATAAGCCCCGCTTCCTCAAAGCGCGGATTAAGGTCTAATTTAGCCTTTTTGACGTAGTCGTTCTTGACCGAATAATCGTAAAACCATTCGGTAGCGGCTTTCGCGCCCTCGGTCTTTTCTATCTCGTAAAATTCGTCTTCGACGGCTTTCGGACTCATGGAAAGCTCGCCCATAACGGCGTCGCAGTATTTTTCCGCTTCGCACTCCTCGAAAAGCCCCGCGCTTAAACAGGCTTCTTTAAATTCCGCAACGAGCTTTTCGGGACTTTTAAGGCTGTCTACTTCCGAAAAATCTTCGGTTTCGGCAATTCTGTCGTCGTAAGCGTCAAGGTCGAAAAGATTGAAAATCGCATTCTTTACGTAATCGCGGTTGCGCCTTTCCAGCCCGAGGTTTTTCTCTGCGAAGTATACGAGCTTGTCTATGGATTTATAAACGTTTTGCATAAGGTTACTTCCCTTTCGATATTTCCCGATAATTGTAGCATAAGGCGCGTTTTATGTCAATCTAAACGCGAGACAAAAACTCGGCGCGAGACGTTTTTTGGGGGCAAAGGAATTTATCCGTATTGTGCCACGGGCGACCTTTACTTTTTATTTATTTTATCTTTACTTTTTGCTTTTATTGTGGTATAATAAGTAAAGAAAATAGGAGACAGATATGTATTCTTATAAGCCATTAAAAAATAAGCTCAAGGAAATCGGTTTAACCAAGTCCGACTTAACTACCAAACTCGGTATTTCATCCAGAACTATTGCCAAAATGTCAAAGGGTGAGAAAATAGCCAATAATGTGCTTGTCAAGATAGCGGGTTTCTTGCATTGTAGTCCCGACGATTTGTTCAGAGAAGTTTGCGATAATCACATTCTGCAAATTTTGCGTGAAGAAAAAGAAGCTAAGATTTCAGGCGGACTTTATCATGAATTACAAGTCAGAATGACCTATAACTCTAATCACATCGAAGGCTCAAAACTTACGGAAGACCAAACGAGGTTGATTTTTGAAACGAGAACGATAGACGTCGGCGATGGTATTCCTGTAGACGACATTATCGAAGCAAGCAATCACTTCCGAGCAATCGATTATGTGATCGACAAGGCATTAGATCCTTTGAGCGAAGATATTATCAAGCACTTGCATTTGCTATTAAAGCAAGGCACGAAAGATTCCTCTCTTGAATGGTTTGCCGTCGGAGATTATAAAAAGCGAACAAATACCGTCGGCGGAAGAGAAACTTGCAAGCCGAGCGAAGTTCACAAAGCGATGAACAAACTCGTCGCGGATTTCAATTCTACAAGCAATATAACAATCGACGATATTATCGAGCTTCATGCAGACTTCGAATATATTCACCCGTTCCAAGACGGAAACGGCAGAGTCGGCAGATTGATTGCCTTAAAAGAGTGCCTCAGGTTTAATATCATTCCTTTTATTATAGAAGATTCCAAAAAGGCTTTTTATTACAGAGGACTTGCAAATTGGAATCAAGAGAAAAGCTGGCTTAGAGATACTTGCCTTGACGGTCAAGACACATTCAAAAGAATTCTGAACGTCCTCGATATTCGTGAATAGAGTCGAGACGGTTCCTCCGCGCGCGTAAGCTCGATATAGGTCAAAAAGAAAAAACCGAACCGAAGCGATGCCTTCAATCTTCAACCTTAAAAAGGCACGGCTTTGGTTTAGGATCTACAAAAGTTTATAAAAATCAGCGCAAAGGGCTATATTTATTGACAAAACGGCATAAAAGTGATAATATAAAGAAAAAAAGGAGTTTTTAGATTATGACTTGGTTTAATAAGCAAAGTCGCCTTGTTCAGATTTTACTTCTTCTGATCCCCGGCGTAAACTGGATTACCGAGATCGTTGTAAGATGGTCGACGTGGCTCAAAAAAGGCGGAGTTTTAAGACTCGTTATTTGTATTTTGGTGACTATTCCTACCGGTATCGTTTTCGGTTGGGTGGACCTCGTATGGGTGCTTCTCTTTAAGAAACTCTGTCTGCAATAATGGAGACTTTATAAAAGGCGTGGGGAGGAGTTTTTTCTCGCGCAAGTTAAAAACCGACGCGCCGCTTTGCATAGATTCGGCAAAACGGTACTTTTTCAAAGATGAATACTTTTCTTTAAACTACTACGCCCGCGAAAGTTTTTTCGCGGGCGTAGTAGTTTTATGTAGTGTTTCTATATTGAATGTGCAGGTGTGCAATCGTGCGATTATTCGCTTTTTTCCGTAGTCTCGGTCGTTCCCTCGGTAGAGGCGGGAGCTTCCGCAGCCTTCGTTTCAAAGGTATCGGCGGTTGCCGCAGGTGCGGCGGGTGTCGCAGGCGCAACGTTTTCGGGAGCTTTCTGCGCGGTCGCTCCGCCCGCTTGCATATTCATCATCTGCTGCTGCATAAACTGTTGAAACATTGCGTTCTGCTGGTCGCGAAGTCTGTCGTTTTCCGCTTTTCTTGCGCGTTCTTTTTCCTCTTCTATGCGTTTGTTTTTAGTACGGAGAGCCGCAGTTTCTTCTTCCGCGTGTTTAAGCTCCGCTTCTTCGCTCGCGAGCTTCGCCACGTTTGCTTCGTAGGTCGCGGCAACGTCCTTAAAGAACAAGCCCGTTACGAAGGTATATGCGGCTAAACCCAACGTGTAAATTCCCGTTACTCCCATGGTGGCGAATACGCCGATAGAAGCGATAAGGGTTATAACGCCGAAAACGTAAAGTCTCTTTACGGGCGCGACTAAATAGTCGGCGCGGAAAATGACCGCGGACGACGGCGATGTGCTTGGCGATACGGGCGGCGATATGTGCGGAGAGGCACAACTATGACTTTGCCTCGCTCTTTTCGTCCGTTGCGGTCGCATCCTCGGTCGCGGCGTTTTTAAGGCGAACGTTCGCTTTCGGAAAACTAAACGAAAAACTCGGAGCAACGGAGAAGCCCCGAGTTTTTAATATCGCCCGCTTTGCTGTCCTTTAACAAAGAAATGCTTCGGGGCGTTTTTTATGCCGAGTTTTACGCGGTTTTCATTACGGTAAGCCCTGCGCCCGTGAGCGTCGCGGTCTCTGTCGAGGTGTTGTAAAGAGAGAGCGTTCCGCCCGCCGTCACGTATATCAGAACCGTCTTGCCCGCCGCGGAATTAGAATTTGCGGTGTTGGTCAGGGTTATCGTTTCGCCCGAAACCGCAGAACCGCTCAAATACAGCGTGGCGGTAAGGTCGCCGCTCGGCACCGAGCCGTCTACGAAATAACTCACGAGATAGTAGCCCGCGTCGGTTACCGTAACGGCGTTCGCAGAAACGCTCATCGTCGTATCCGCCGTCGCGGCGTTTTGCGTAAGGGGTATGATAGTATTCGTCGCAACGGTGTTTGCCGCAGAGCTTGCGTATAAAACGTCGTTGGTACCGGAAGGACCTTGCGCCCCCGTAGCACCCGTCGCACCCGTAGCTCCCGTCGCACCCGTCGCACCGGTTGCCCCCGTCGCACCGGTTGCCCCCGTCGCACCGGTTGCCCCCGTAGGTCCCATTGGACCTATAGGACCTCTTGCGCCCTGCGGGCCTGCGGGACCCATAGGTCCTCGGATAGGGGCGGGACGGTTTCCGCAATTATTACAGCCGAATAAACAGCACATTAGAAAATTCCTCCTTCGTTTGGTCTACGATATTATATTCCGCAAAGAGCGAAAAACGCTACAAATATTCGGCGGCGAGAGAAAAGGTTTTTTCGGTGGAGCTTATGCGGAAGCTGTCGAACGGGAAATTTTCTATAAGCCGCTACAATAAAAACGGAATAAGGGCGACTAATTTTGCGCATTCTATCGAAATAAGTTGATTTTTTTCGTCCGTAGTGCTAAAATATTAAAACATAGGTGTTCGCGACGTTCTGCGACGAAAGAAGAAGGGAAAGAAATATCAGACGGAGAAAGAAGGAATGAAATTACGAAAGGAAAACGACTGCAAAAAAAAGGGAAAGAAAGGAAAGACGTTTTATATCAATAGGTTTTTATTGATATTTTACGACCTCTGTATTCTTTTGACCGCTTGTTTTTTGCTTTTGTTCGCGGATAAGGGCTCGGAGCTTTTCGGGAGCGTGGAGTTTTTCGTGCATTTTGCGGTTGCCTGCGCGCTCGTTTTCTTTTTTAGATTTTTATTGGGGATATACAATCAGGTCTGGAGATACGGCGGAGTACAAAGCTACTTACGGCTTCTTATAGCGGACGTTTGCGCCGCCGTCGCGCTCATCGCGGTAGAAAGATTCGTGCCGTTTGAGACGCATCTTGCGGTGGCGCGTTCGCTTGCCGTCGTCGGCACGTCGCTCGTGTTCGCGCTCGGCATAAGGATGCTTTACCGTTACGCGTACAAGTGTTGCGAAAGCGACAATAAGCTCGGCAAAATTCTCGGCAACGCGGTTAAGATTATTACTTTTAACACGGTAACGCTCGGCGAGATCACCGCTCCCGCGCGTAAAACCAACGTGGCTATAATCGGAGCGGGGCGTACGGGAGTCGGACTTGCGGAGGAGTTTATCGCAAACAAATATTCGGAGTATTCGCCGAGGCTTTTTATCGATAGCGCAAACGACAAGTGCGGCAGACAGATTTATAATATTCCCGTACTTTGTACCGACGCGATAAACAGAGAGCTTCTCGATAAACACAAGATACAGTGCGTAATCGTGGCGGAGCCGTCGCTCGACGCAGAGGTTAAGAAGCAGGTTTTTGAAAAATATAAGCAACTCGGTTGCGAAGTAAAGGTTTACGACTATCCCGTAGTGAAACAGGCGGGCGCGCAGAAAAGGCTTCTCCGCGAATTCGATATAGAAGAGCTTTTGTTCAGAAAACCCGTCTACGTCAGCGACGAAAAAACTTGCGCGTATTACAGGGACAAGGTTATTCTCATAACGGGCGGCGGCGGAAGCATCGGCAGCGAGCTTTGCCGTCAGATAGCAAAAATGCACCCCAAAATTCTTGTTATTTTGGACGTTTACGAGAACGGGGCGTACGAGGTTCAGCAGGAGCTGAAAAACGTCTACGGAAACGCGCTCGATTTACGGGTGGAAATTCTTTCGGTGTGCGACAGAGAGGCTCTCGAAAAGGTGTACGCGACCTATCGCCCGAACGTCGTCTTAAACGCCGCTGCGCACAAGCACGTTCCGCTTATGGAACATAACTGTTGCGAAGCGATAAAAAATAACGTGTTCGGCACCTTAAACAGCGTGGAGCTTGCCGAAAAGTACAAGGCGGAACGGTTTATGATGGTTTCTACCGACAAAGCCGTGAATCCGACGAACGTTATGGGTGCGACCAAGCGTATGTGCGAGCAGATGATACAGGTGCATAGCAAGACGTCCTATTATACGACGTACAGCGCAACGAGATTCGGCAACGTTTTAGGGAGCGCGGGCTCGGTTATTCCGCTTTTTAAAAGGCAGATAAAAAGCGGCGGACCGCTTACCATAACCGACAAGCGGATAATAAGGTATTTTATGACGATTCAGGAGGCGAGTCAGCTTGTTTTAGCCTCGGGCGCGATGGCTAAAAACGGCGAACTGTTCGTCCTCGATATGGGTAAGCCCGTTAAAATATTGGACCTTGCGGAAAATATGATAAGGCTTTGCGGTTTGGAACCTTATAAGGACATAGATATTGTCGAAACTGGCTTGCGCCCCGGCGAAAAGCTTTACGAGGAATTGCTCGTAAAAACCGAACAGCTCGGTAAGACCGACAACGATATGATTTTCGTGGAAAAGGACGTGCCGATAACGCCCGAAAAGCTGGAGGAACGGCTTAAAAAGCTTCGCGTCGCGGTGGAATCCGGCGACGACGACCTTGCGAAAGAGACGCTTCATAAGGTAGTGCCGACCTACGTCGCTCCCGAAATTATCAATGCGGATGCGATTCTCACCGAAAAGCTGAAAGAGGCGGCGGGGGAATAAATCGACGGCGAAATTACAGCAAAAATTACAGAGAGAATTATAGAAAAAACGGAAAACGGCGGGCGGTATGCGCGCCGTTTTGCCCGTCATAAACCTTTCCCGCCGCCATACAGGGGTGGGAAAAGCGGAACGTTAGTCAACAAAAAGGACGTTAGTCGAGGAAGAGGGAGTTTATAATTTCCTCTATGTCCGCGCTGTTTTCCGCGTGGGAGAGCGCAATCCTCGCGTTTTTCGCATTAGTCATTCCCTTTAGGTAGTAGGGCGCGAATTTGCGAAACTCCACCGCCGCCCTTTTATCTCCCTTTCTTTCTGCCGCGAGCTTTAATTGTCCCAAAATAAACTCTTTTTTCGTCATTTCGGCGGGCGTACCCGTGAGCCGCGAAAAAATCAGCGGGTCTTCGATCGCGCCGCGCGCTATCATAACGCCGTCCGCGCCCGTTCTTTCTATCATTGTATCGGCGTCCTGTTCGGTAAAAATCCCCCCGTTTGCGATAATCGGAATATTAACCGCCGCTTTTGCGCGGGTAATCGCCGCAAAGTCGGGTTCTCCAGAATAGTAATCCTCGCGCACTCTGCCGTGGACGGTCACGAGGCTTGCGCCCGAGGCTTCCGCCATTTTGCAAAACTCCGTCGCGACATCGTCGCCGCGCTTTAACCCCGTGCGGATTTTCACCGTTACGGTCTTGCCCGAAGCGACCGCGGCTTTGACGACGGCTTCCGCGCGGCGAATATCCGAAAGAAGCGCGCTCCCTTCGCCGTTCTTATAAATTTTCGGCACGGGACAACCCATGTTTATATCCACGACGTCGAAATTTTTAAGCTCCTCGCTCTCCGCCGCCGCGCGTATGTAATAGGGCTCGCTCCCGAAAAGCTGCGCCGCCGTGCGCTTTATATCCGAGGTTCCGCCCTTCCTTTCCTTGCCGCAATAAAGAAGCTCCGCGGTGCCGCCCGCCCTATATACCGTACCCTTTGCGCTGACGAGTTCGGTAAAACAAAATCCCGCCCCGAGCGAAAGCGCAAGCGTTCTGAAAGCGTAGTCGGTATAACCTGCCATCGGTGCGAGAAAAACGTTATTCGGCGCGATAATTTCTCCTATTCGTATCGGTTTTATCTGCATAATGAAGCCCGTGCGCCGCCGCATACGGCGCTTTTTCTTTTTTTAACGCTATAAAGTTTATCAAATCGGCGATAAAATAGCAAGCGATTACCGCAAATCCGCAGCCGTAGACGTTAACGCTTGGATTTTTGACGAGCGCGATTTCGATTAAAAGCTTCGCCGCCGCCCCTGTCGCCATAGATAAAATCGGCGCGTAAAGCCTGTTTTTTGCGATAAGCACGGCGTTTTGCGTTTGTAAAAGAGAAAGCAGCGTAGCCGCGGGCGAGAGAATTTTAAGAAGAGTTGCGGAAATTTCGCGCTCCTCCTCCGAGATAGAGCGGAACAAAATATTTATAACGTTCGGCGCGAAAATGAAGAGGACTAACGCGCACGGGGCGGACAAGGCGAGCGTCAATAAAATCGTCCGTTTTGCGTTTTTGCGCTCGTTGTCCCTGCCGCTTGCTCCCGAAACCGCGGGAATCGCCACCGCCGCTACGCCGTAACACACCGCTACGGGAAGTCCGACTATCGTCGTCGCCACTCCCGAAAACAGTCCGTACAAAGCCGTTGCGTCCGAGCGGTACGCGCTCAAAGAATTTACGACGATAAAGCTGTCCGCCATAGCCGACAGGGGGAGAATAACGCCGACGAGCGTTATCGGAACGGCGGTTTTTACGAGCCTTTTTGCGAGAAAAGAATTATCCGCTTTATCGAGCGAAAACCGAACGCCGAGCCTTTTGTTGCGTTTTTTGTAGGCGCAATACAGGTAAACCGCCGCCGCGCCTTCGGAAACGGTTATCGCAAGAGCCGCGCCCGCCGCCGCAAGGGGGACGTTCGGCATAAAAAGGTTGACGAAAAAAAGTCCGAAAACGAGCTTTACGAGCTGCTCCGTTATCTGCGAGACCGCCGTCGGCTTCATATCCATAAGCCCCTGAAAATATCCGCGAAACGGGGTTATAAGGCACACGAGAAAAATTGCGGGTGCAATCGCCGCATAAGACAGGAAAGCGTTTTCGTCGCCCTGCGCCCGCGCGAGTATTCCCGAAAAAACGAAGGTAAACAACGAAAAAATCGCGCCGAGCGCGGCAAAAAGCCTTAAGCCCGCCGCGAGATAGTCGCACGCCCGTCTTTCCCTTATATCCTCATTCTCGCACGCAATCAGTTTTGAAAGGGCGGACGGCGCGCCCGCACCCGAGAAATCGAGCATAACGGTATACGCGGGAAAAACGAGCTGATAAAGTCCTATTCCCGTCCCGCCGAGAAGAGCGGTAAGCGGTATGCGATACAGCGCGCCGAGAAGTTTTGCGAAGAACGTTCCCGCTCCGAGCACCGCCGCGCCCGAAAGTATTCTTCTTTTTTCCGAGCGTTCGGTTGTCGTACCGTTTATGAAAGACACGCCGCGCCGCCCGTTATTCGCCGACGCTCCGCGCAAGCACCGAAGCCGCAAGTCTGACGATTTTGACGTCGTCTCCTTTAAACGCGGAGTCTTTCTCTCCTCCTATCGCTATCACCGCGCCGTAGCCGTAGCCGTTTTTGTAAATTGGTACGATAATCTCGTTTTCGGCGGTAAAAATCTCGTTTTTAACGGGGGAGACGATTTCGCCGCCGTCCGCCTTAGACAGCAAAAGACTTTTGCCGTTTCGTATGATTTTATCGAGCTCGTCCGAAATTTTCTTGCCGACGAGTTCTCTGTATTTGCCGCCGGTGACGTAAACTATTTCGTCGGTATCGGCGATAAAACAGGGTTTTTCCATAAGCTCGCGAATACCCTCCGCCACGTCCGCCGCATAAGGGAGAATCGCTCCCGCAGGCGAATATTTTTTTATGACGAGTTCGTCCTTTACCGTGTACATTTCCAAGGGGTCGTTGTCCTTCCACCTGAGCGTTTTGCGCATTTCTTTAGGAAGCACCACTCTGCCGAGATGGTCTAACCGTCTCACTATTCCCGTTTTTTGTTCTTGCATAAGCCCTCCGCTTTAAAGCCGTTATAGAGTCGAATTAGCGGCTAACCTTATTTTGTTAAAGAAAAGTTTTTTTATACGCAAAAGCCTCGCCGAGTTTTTATTCGAGTTTTTACGGACAAGGTAAAAGGACTTCGCCCGTAAAAAAGCGTAGGTGAGAGGCGACGAAAGAATGCGCGCGGTGCTATAGCCCCGCGCGCGTTCTGTATAGATAAAGTAAGTCGGGATAATAATCGCCGAGATAAATGATGAGATTGCCCTCGTTTTTCATATCCGAAAAAGCCGTTTGAGCGGATAACGTGTCGTAGTATCCGCTGACGCAGTTTATGACGTCGGTGTAATATCCGATTTCCACGAGCTGATCCTGCGTGTATTCGGTGGCGTTTATTACGCTTGCGTGTTTAAGCTGAAGGTTTGCGCTTGCTTGTTTAACGGTGTTTGCATACCGCTGTTCCTTTTCGGACAGCCCGTTGTTATACCGCGAAACGTCGCGTTTTTTCTCCTCTTCTTTGTCCTTAAGTTCCTCGATTTTTGCGAGAATTTCTTTCTCGCACACGGACGAGAAGTGACTTTCCGCGTTAGCCTTTTTCGTATTGAGCGCGGTTATCTGCGCCGAATACTCGCTCGTTTTTTCGGTTGCGGCGGAATTTAGAACGGCGAGCTCGGCGTTCTTCTCGTTCTCGAGCGCGGTAAGACGGGACAGCGCGACGCTCGAGCCCGAAAGCCCTTTTTTCGCCACTTCCTTTTCTATCCTCGCCCTGCTCTTTTCGTATTCGCTTTCCGCCTTGCTTTTGTCTGAAACGAGGTCGGCGGCGACTTTTGCCTTTTTCTCGGACAGTTTTATTATATCGTCCTCGATTTCTCCCTTATAATTTGCGAGCCGCAACTCCTGCGCGGGCGCGACGAGCGTTTCCGCTTTGCTTCTGAGTTCCGCCGCGGTCGGCGCGGTATAGTTCTCTCTCGTCAACGTAAGTCCGCCAAGCGTAGTCGGTTGATAGGTTTCTCTTTGTATTCGGTAATAATAGAAAATATCTTTTAGCACCGAATACATCTGCGTTTTCGTAGTCGGCGTGGTAAATTGCATAAAAATTTCCTCCTGTTTCGGTGTGTTTTACTTATAATTCGGCGTAGGTAAAGGTTATTGACAGCGGCTCGAAATCGCTGTCGTCCGCGGAAAACGAAAGGCGATATTTTCTCGAAACGACGCCTACCGCGATGTCGTTATAACCGCTTGCGAGGGAAAAGCTTTTGGTTGCGGAATCTCCGCTGATTTTGATAGTCCCCGCGCCGCTCGCTTTGACGGCGATTTTAACGAGGTTTTTTCTCGCAAGCGAGCCGAAGTCGTAATTCGTGCCGAGCCGGTCTATTGCCGACGGCGAGCCGCCTATTTCGCTTTGACTACCGCCCTCGCCGTCCGTCGTTATACCTGCGGTAAGGTTATAAATCGTTTTACGAGTAGAGTCGGTAGCAAGTCCGCCCGTTCTTGAAACCGCGTAAAATTTCGGCAGAAGGAATTCCTCGTCCGTCTCGGGATCGTAAACGTATGTTCTGTCGTCCTCTCCGTAAAAGAGGGGAAGGACGAACGCGCCGTTAAAGCTGCCCGCCCTTTCGCTTAAATATACGAATCTGTCGTTGAGCTTGGATTTCGCGACTTTAAGTCCCGACGCGTCGTATTTATACAGCCTGTTGTCAGATAAAAAGACGAGGTATTTTCCGCACCCCGCGGCGAAGCCCGCATGCGCGGAAAAGCCTTGCGCCGACGCCCTTTTAAGCGACCATTCCGCAATATCGCCTTTTGGCGAAAGCACGAGTATGCGCCTTTTCGCGAGAACGTAAAGCTCGTCGCACACCGCGTGCAGCGCGATTATCTCCCCGCAATCGCCGTCCGCGATTATTTTTCCCTCGCTTTCCACTCCCGTGGAAAAATTCGTACAGTCGTAGCTTTCCGAAAAGAATAAATCGCGCCCGTTCGCTATGAAAAGCCGTCCCGCGCACACGGCGAAACACGTTCCGTTCGGCACATCTACCGCTTCGCTCGTAAAGGCTCCGTCGGAGGAATCCCTTTTGACGATAACCGCACCCTCTTTTCCGGTGATAATCGTCGCTCCCGCGCCCGATTCGGTTATGGGGATAACGAGCGGTTCTTCGGAAAAAACTTTGTCGGAGACCTTAACGGGTGTTGCGGCGGAAGCGGAGGACAGATCCCCGCATCCGTACACCGCCTTGTCCGAGCAATAGACGAAAACGCTTCCGCCCGCAAAATACGTCCGCTTTATTTTCACGTTGTTTCGGAGGGTTAGCCCCGTGTTCCTGAAGAGGAGGGTTTTATTTGCCGCGTCTCCCGCGCTTTGGTCGGTGAACGCTTTCTTTTCCGCGTCTACGGAATAAGTTTTCAGCGCGGAGAAAAGGTCTTTCGCCGCACCGAATTCGTATATACTTTTCTTCATATAAAGCACCTGCTCTTTACTCGCCCGCACTTCGGCAGAACGACGGCGGACAGCCCGTCCGAAAACCTCTCGCGCCAGAAAACCGATTCCTTGTATCTTCCCTCGGAGAGGCAGATTTCCGCGGCAAGTCCGTATGCTAAAACGGCTACGGAAACGGGCTTTTCAAAATCGCCTATATCATCGGTAAGCCCGTACGAGGAAGGCATATATTCGTAAATCACGGCGGAGGGCGCGCTTCTCGGCACGACGTATTCTGCATGAATAACAAAGAATTCCGGCTCCCCGTTTTCGTCTAAAACCTCACGTATTCTCATGACGTCTTCGGAAAGGTCGGAGTAGTAAAGCCTGCCGCTCGTTAGGACGGGGGTTTCCTTTTTAAGCATAGGCAGGTAGCTCCCCGCGATTTCGCAGAGCAAAACGTTGACGAGCCTCACGTCGGAATTAACTTCGGCGATAACGCCCGTTCCCGCCGTAACGTTTTCATCGGAAAGGTATACGGCGACGTTCTCCTTGCCGAGAAGTCCCGCCGCCGCGTAAATAATATCTTTAACTTTCATTTTCTCACCCTTTTTATCCGACATCGTTTCGGATATTTTCTTATAATTAAACGCGGCGCGCCGAGCCGTTTATTTCGATTCGGCGCGCCGCGCGATCGACGATTAAAGATTATCGCGTCGACTCGCGACAACTAAAAATTCGTTACGCCTCCGTAATTCCCGCTATTTTACCCTGCGCATAGGGACGGTCGCAAAGAAGCTCGGCGTATTTCACGAGCGTCGCGGTATAAACGGGCTTACCCGCAATTTGGCGCAAAATCCTTCCGTCGTCGTCCGAAAGCCACTGCCAGTCGCAGAGCTGATGAAGAGTAAAGTCGTCGGTGTTCAGAAGGTACATCGTGCCTGCGGGGCAGAACCTGTCCGCTACCACGGGTATGCCGTTATAGCTCAAAGCTTTATAGCCTCCCGCAAGCTCGGTCGTCTCTACGAAACGTTTGTTTGCGGAGAGAAGCTTTTGAAGCGCTCTTCTGACACCCCACGAGCAGACGATAAAGTTTACGGGCGCGCCGCCGTTTTCCTCTATCGTGTCGAGCGCGGTCTGAATCATCGGCTCGGTGAGCGTGCCTGCCGAGCTTTTCACGTAGGGATTAAGCCAGCTGTTGTCCGCTCTCGAAACGCCGTACAGACTTCCCGTCGTCGAGAAGATCGCGCCGAGACCGGTGATTTCGTTATTGTAAGAACCCTTTAGGTAAAAACAGCTCCCCGAAGGAAGATTCGTGCTGTTTACCGTCGAGGAGGTCGTTATTTTAATACATTTGTTCGTCCTGTCCACGAGGGAAACGACGCCGTCGGGGACTGCCTCGAGAATTTCTCCCGCAGAGGTCCTTATTTCTACCTCCATTCCGATTTCCAATGCGGCTGCGCTGTCTACAGTGATGAATTCGCCGTTTACCGCCTTGACGGCGGCAAGCTTTCCCGAGCCGTCGCCGAAAAGCATTCTGCCGAGGTTAAAAGACGAAGCCCTCACGAGCCCGTCCATCTCCGCGTTGAGAAGATTAACGAACGCTCCCGCGTTGTTTTCCGAAGCCCTTATCGCCTTGTCGGAAATTTCTATCGTGCCGTAAAGGTTTTTTAAGGTAGCGGTAAACTGCGCGTAGTTGTTGCCTTTCGCCGCGGGGAGAGAGCCGTCCTCGGAACCTGCCCCGATACCGCCGTTAATGCCGTAAATTGCGAGTTTTTTAACTTCCTTGCCCCACACGTTGTCGGTGGATTGCTTTATTTTAGCGAGGAAAGGGTTTGCGCCGCCGAGCTGCTCCGAAACCGCGTCGAGATAATAAGATTTAAGCGCGTTGTCCGCGTTTGCCAAAGTAATTGCCATGTTTTTCTCCTATAAAATTCAGTTATTTAACGTTTACGACGGAGGCACGGAAAAGTTTGCCCGCTTCCTCCACCGTTCTCGGACGAGCGCGCGGCGTTTTAAGGCTTGCCCCCGCGCCGTCCATTAAAACCGCTCCCGTCTTTTTCGTAAGAATACCCTCTAAATATTCTTTAAGAACGTCCTCTTTTTCCTTTTCGGAAATAACCCGTTCGGGAGCCTCGTCGCCTTTTGCTTCGATTGATAAGTCTTGTTTTAAAGCGTCTGCACGGGTTGAGTTTTTTTCGCGTTCTTCTTCGTTCGGCAAAGAACGTCGTTCGGGACGGGGGTTATCGGGAGCGTTCTCCCGCCTCCCGCAAGAGGATGCTTGTCCGTCTTTTTCGTCCGTTTCGCCGAGATTTTTGCGTTCCGCCGTTTTTTTGTCCGCCTCTTCGAGCTCCTTAAGCCGCTGACAGCGTCTGGTAAACTCAGCCTGCAAGGAGTTATAAGCGGAATAAAGGGCGTCCGCGTCCTTAAACTTTCCGTATGAGACCTCGTCTTTTTTCGCGCCCGTATTCGCTTCCGCCTCCGCGGCTTGCGCGTTTAAGCCTTCGGTTTGTTCAATTTTAAGTTCTTCGGTCATAATGTTCTCCGTTATATATTATTTTTTCGTGGGGAAGGAGTCTTCGCCGTTTCCCGCCGCGGCGGTTGCAAGGCGTTCTCTGTGAAGCCTTATGTGCGCGTAAATTCTCTCTCGCGCGACTTCCGAAAGCTCGTCGTATTCGCACAAAACGTATCTGACGTGTTCCGCGACGTGTACCGAGTCGTCGTCCACTTCGTCTGCGGAAACAGCTCGTTTTAACAGTATTTTGTTTTCCTTTTGCGCTTTTTCCTCGTGCAGTCTCGAAACGCCCTTTTCGCCGTCCAAGTCCTTGTACCCGAGCAGGGCAAGCACCTTTTCTCTCGTCGCGGGGCGGAGCTTTTTATCCTCGCCGAAAAGCAGTCCGCTTTCGTAAAGCTTAAAGACGGTGTCCCGTTTAGAACTTTGCGAATATAAAAGCTCGTTCTCGTTTTCGAGGTATACGTCGTCCGAGGAAAGAGCCTTTCCGTCCGCGTAGAGAACGCGCGTGCGCGACAGCTCGTCCTTATATCTTATCCGCCTTACGCCGACGGAGAATTGCGAGTACAGCCTTACCGTAAACCGCGCCACCTCGAGATAGCTTTTTCGTATCTCTTCGGCAGGGAGCAGTAGCCTTTCGTTGTCCTGCTCTATCAAAAGCTCGAGCGCGGCGCCGCTTAAGAGAGAGCTTTTCGCCGAGGAGGCGACGTCGGATACTCCGCTTATCAGCGAGAATTCGTTTAAGAGTTTTTCTTCCTCGTCTTTAAAGTCGTTCGGCATAGAGAATTCGTTCATCATTTCGGGGGCGTTCGCGCCCTGACGATATACGAGAATTTTTCCCGGGGGAATGCCTTCGCGTTCGAGGTCGTCCACGTCCACGGAACCGTCCTCCACGGTCATAACGCCCATAGAAAGTCTGTTGATAAATTCGTGTTTGCGGTTTTTGACGGCGTTGTACGCGCGCTGAACGGGGATAAGCCGCTCGATAACGCTCGTGCCGAAAAAATTCCCCGCCGACGAAATGCCGTTTTGCTTGACGAACGGAAAGGTGCGCGACTTGTTTGCGCCGTTAAGGTACGGAAGCTCGCCGTAATAGAGGAGCTTGCCGCCCGCGACGGTAATAACTCTGCCGTTCGGAAATTCCTCCGAGGGGCGTTCGTATTTTTCTATAACGACAGCCGAATCGGAAAGGACGGAGCCGCCCCCGACGTTCTTGCCGAGCGAGGGTAAAGGCACGCCGTCCGAAATTCCGCCGTTCGTAAACCCTTGCGCTACGGAGCCCGCGTTCGCCGAGGCGGCGGTAAAGTTAAGCGAATAAACGCCCGTGTCTCCGCCGAGAACGTCCACGCCGTATTTTCGCTTGATTTCCGCGACGGGGACGGCTCTCGCGTGGATAACGCTCGAAAGCTCGTCAAAGCTTTCCGCAAAGAGGTTGTCGGGGAAGATCTCGAACGGCGAAACGGCAAAGACGCTCACGTCGCCCTCGAACACCTCTTTGCCGTTCAGCTCGCCTATTTTCGCACCGCCGTTCTCGTCCCATAACACCTTATAGAACCCCGAGCCGCACGTCTCACTCCAAACGGTAGCCCGTCGCACCTCTTCGGCGACGTTTACCCGCTCGAATGCGGCGGAAACGAGTTTTTCGGCAACCGCCGCTCCGCTCACGTCATCGTCGTCGTCCGAGGCGGGACGAACGGATACCACGGGCGATATGCGAGAAAACCGCGCGAGCCGCGTTTCGATAATGGGCGCGAGATGGTTGAACGTTTCCCTGTTTTGCCAGAAGAAGTCCGCGCCCTCGTTTTCGATTTCGCCGCGAAGGTTAAGGTCGCAATATTGATTGCCCTTGAGGTAATTCATATTCAGCTCCCATTGCCGTTCGTAAGGAAGCCGCGCCGATCTGCGACGATTGAAGTCGTTCTCTACGTCGCGGACCAGCTCCTCTACGAACTTATCCTGTTCCTTGCGGCTTTTAGTTAACTTTTTTTCCACTTTTAAGCCTTATCTCCTTTTTTATTTTTGTGACTTTTTTCACGTTTTGCCTTCACTACGCCTTGCACGTAATTTCACCCCTCTTTAGCAAGCTCTGAAAGCAGCCGCTCCTTTTCCGCGATAAGCTCCTCGTCCGTCATTTCCTCGAGCGGTTTTTCTTCGCCCTCTTCGCACTCTAAAATAAACTTTATCGCCGCGACGTCGGGCGGAACGTTCTTTTTTATAACCTTTCTTTTAGACAGCGACACCTCGCCGTTTTCGTCCACCGAATATTCCTCGGTTATTTCCGCCGCGTCGTAACCCATCGCCTTTTTAAGGAGCGCGGTCTTAACGTCTCCCGTCTTTTGCCCGCTCGCGGTTTTTTTCGCCACGGCGGTTTTTTTCGTCGCATTTGCTATCGCAACCCTTTTGACGGCAACCTTTTTCGCCGCGCTTTTTCTTGCGGAAGGCTTTTTCGTTGCGCTTTTCTTAGGCGTTTTAACCGCCGATTTATCGGTTTTTGCCTCCTTTAAGTTTTCGCTTATTTTCATTTACCACTCTCCTTATCAGTTGTTCCTTGTTCTTTTCGAGAACGGTTTTCGGCTTTGCGGGAAGCGCATTGTCGGGGCGCGTCATAAGGTAATACCGCAATTCGTCCAGCGCGTGGTCGTCGAATTTCACGGGGCGGTCGCCCTCGGCGAATCGGTAAGTCTTCAGTTCTCTTATGAGGTTTACGCAGGAGCGGAAAATATAAATCCTCGGCTTGCCGTTCACGCATTTAAGATAACTTTTCACCCGTTGCAGTCCCGAAAACAAGTCTTTGTCGACGTGCGGGTTTACCGCGATGCCGTATTCCGAAAACAGTTCGCTCACCGACTTCATAGAAGAAAGGGTGCGCTGATTAGCCGCCGAGTCTATAAGAGCCTCGATTCTGCCGTACTTTCCCGCGTGCCAGCCGAGCCGCCCGCAAATTTCCTTGATTTTTTCCGAATGATACCCGACGTCCTTGCCCGCCTCGAAGTGTTCGGCAACGACGTAAACCGTTCCGTCGTAATCGACTGCGTACCAGTGCGCGGAAAGCGGATTGTTAAGCCCGGGGTCTATGGAAATCGTGTCGTACCACTCTTTCGGCACGGGGAACGGGTCTATGACGTGAACGCCTTCGTCGAATTCGGGGTACACGAGCCCCGCGCTTGCCGCGAACTTTCCGTACCGCCGCGTTGCGAGCGCGTCTTCGGGGAGCGCGGCGGTGAGAACCGCTATTTCGTTTTCGTCGAGATAGGGGTTATCCGCCCATTCCATAAACTCGCACCAGACCTCGGGCGAATTGCGGGAGTTAAGATAAATCTCGTCGTGCAGAAAGGTAAGCCCTTTAAGCGGCGTCATCGTGCCGAACATATCCCCCTTTTTATCGAGAAGCCGCATACGGCACTCGTCGTAAATATCTTTAGGCGGTTCTTCGTCGAACCACACGAAATCGAGAGAGCAACCCTGAAATTTTTCACGTCCCTGATCGCAGGACTTAAAACCTATCACCGACTCGCCGCCGAGCGCGTTTTTTACGCGAATTTGGTCGATAACTCCGCTCGAGGGGCTATCTTTTCTGCCCGAAAGCATGGTAATATCGACTATCTTGTCGGGGCGAAGATAGTGCAGGATTTTAGCCTGCGCCACGTCTCGCTGAACCTGTTGAGAAAGTGAAACCACCCACCCGAACACGTCTTTTTTGTTTTGGCGGTAAGGGTGAATCCCCAAGGCGAGCCATAAAGCCTCCACCGCGCCGCACTCGGTCTTACCGCTTCGGTTGCCGCCGAAAACCCAGCGGTTTTTCTTTTGGCACTTATGAAAGGCGAGCTGTTTTAAGTGCTTTATTTCGCCCGAATTGTATTTTGCGAGATAGTCGCGTTCTTTTCTTTTTGCAAGCTCGTCGTCTATGAGTTTTAGCCTTTCGAGCGTTTTCCGCATAAATCGCCCCCTTTTTTCGTAAAACAAACCGATAAAGCTTTAAAAGCCGCCGTCCTTTTCGATTTCGCCGCCATTGTAGCATCGGATAAAAATAAATCAACCCCCTACCGACAGCTTTTGTTAATTTTACCTGAAATTTTTTTCCGCGCGAAAAAACCGCCTCAAAAGCAATTTTTTGCGGCGGCGCGACTAACGAGAGGAAGGCGTTTATTGAAGTTTTTATATGCCGATAGCCCGAAGAAAAATCCTCGGGCTATCGACTTTTATAAGGTTGTATAATGAAAAAATTTGTATGCTTTTTAGTGTTTTAACGGCTGTTATTCCGCGAATTTAAGAGCTTCCACCATATCTATCTTTTTATTCTTTTTCGCGACAAGCACGCTGACGAGGAAAGAAACAGCAAAGGTCATAAGAGTGCTTATAATAATCGTCGCGGCGGAAACCACGAGTTTCATTTCGTATTCGCTTGCGAGCGCGACGATAAGGTAACTCAATAACCCTATCGCGCACGGAATACCTACGACTACGCCGACGAGCGTCACCCAAAGGTTCTGCCCGATAAGTAGCCCCGCAATTTTCTTATCCTTAAAGCCGACGACTTTAAGCGTAGCCATTTCTCTGTATCTTTCGGTATAGCTCATAACGCCGAGGTTATATAAAACCACCAGCCCCAAAACCACCGCCGCAAGTATAAGCACCAAAACGCAGGTTCTTAAAAGCTCGGTAAAGGTATCGAAAGTTTTTATGATTTCGTTTTTATCCTGAACGGTCTTTACCGCCGCCTTGAAATTCGCGTCGGCGTTTATCGCTTCGCTTACGGTTATTTTATCCGCCGAAGAGTACACCGAACTTATCGTATACGACAGACCTATTTTTTCGGCGTACGCGGGGGTTATCGCTATATTTTCCGATACCGAACGCACCACGCCCGCAATTTCGAGTGTATACGATTTATCCTGTCCGAACGGACTGACGACGAGAGAGTCTCCCGCGCCGACGCCGAATTCCCTTGCAATTCTTTCGCAAACGTACGCGCCGCTATCCGAGAGTGTGACGTACCCGTCCATTCCGCTCGCGGGGAAGCGCACGGTATCCTTCGTTATCGAATACACGTCGAGAGACAACGCTTTTTCGTCTATTTCGACCGCAACCGAACCCGAACAATCGCCGTCGAAAGCGGTTATGATTTTCTCCGCCGTTTCTTTATCCGCGTCGTCCGCAAGATAAATGCGGGTATTATAATTCATCGCTTCGTTATAGTAGGTGTTCAGGAACGTCTGCATGGTGTCGTTCATGCCGAGCGCGCCGATGAGAATGATAGTGCAGCCTATAATGCCGAAAAGGCTCATAAACGTCCTCGACTTGTGCCGCATAACGTCGCGCAGATTCCATTTCGTGCCGAAGGAAAATTTTTTCCACAGCTTCGTTTTTTCTATCGCGAGGTTTTTAACTTTTTTCGGCGTGTAAGGACGGAGCGCGTCCGCCGCCGTGCCTTTAAGCATCTGCTTTACGGAAAGATACCCTATAAAGGTCAGGAGAGCTATTATCCCTACTATTATCAACGTGCAGAACCACGGCATGCTTATTTTCCAGTACGGCATATCGAGGTAAGTCCCCATCATGCCTTGCGGATTCATAATGTAATACGCTATTCCGTAACCGAGCGCAATGCCGAGAAGAGAACCGATTACGCCTATCATAAGCGCGTAAGAGGTGTAATGCACGGTTATGCGCTTATCCTTAAAACCCAAAGCCTTCAGCGTGCCTATCTGCGTTTTTTCCTTCGCCGTTAAACGATGCATAGTCGTAACCATCGTCAGCACGGCGATAAGCAGAAACATTACGGGAAGAATCGAGCCCATCGTTTTGCCCTCGTCCACTTCGCCCTGCGGTCCCGCGTAGGAAGTCGTTTCGTCTTTGCCGAGAACAATCGTCGTCGTGCCGAGCGCCGCGTTCACCGCCGCTTTCATTTCCTTTTTTTCTAAATCGGAAATAACGTTTATCTGCGAATAAACTTCCGTTCCGCTTCTCTCTCCGTACTGCGCGGTAAACATGGCGTTCGCCGTTTCCGCATAAACGCCGTTTTCGAGCTTTGCGTTTCTCTCTGCGTCTGAAATAACGTTCTCGTCGCTTCTGTAAAGTTTTTCGGCAATCGCCGCCTTAAGCCCGTTGTCGTATTCTTTTCGGTACGTTGCGGGGGAAACGTACCCGAATCCGTATTGGTCGTATTTCGGCATCAGCTGCGACTCGTCTCTCGTGCAGATGAGAAATTCGGAAGCTTTCACAAGCCCTTTTACGGTGAGCCTGAAAGAGAGCGTCTGAAAAGTAAGCGTCATTTCGTCGCCGACCTTAAATCCGCCAGCCGAAGCGAACTTGTCGGAAAGCCAGATTCCGTTCTCGTTTTCCGTGTCGTAAGGCTCGCCCTCGACGAGCATAACGTAAGAAATTTCGGGGTTCTCGGTCACCGCGACGGCAACCGTTTTGTCGGCTTGTCCCGAAACGGCGGTATTAAACGACACAAACCTGCCCGCCGTTTTTACGCCGTCTATCGCGGCGATTTTATTAAGCTCTTCTGTCGAAAAGCCCTTTTCCTTTACCAGCCTGTAATCGGCAAAACCCGTCTCCTCGTAAAAGCGCGCGGTGTTTATTTCGATGCTTTTCCATTCCATATTGAAGCCGACGAATACGCCTATCCCTAAAGCAATCATAATTATCATAGAGATAAATTGCGCCTTATATAGCCCCATCGTCCGCCAAAGTTTTTTTAAGAGCATATTACCACTCCACCTCGTCCGCAGAAAGGGGGTTTTGTTGAGCCTCCACAGCCTTTATCTTGCCGTTTTTAACCCTTATAACCACGTCCGCCATTTTAGCGATGTTCTGATTGTGCGTTACCACGACAATCGTTTTGCCGTAGTCCTTTGCCATTTTAAGAAGAAGTTTAAGCACGAGAACGCCCGTCGCCGAGTCGAGCGCGCCCGTCGGCTCGTCGCAAAGAACGATTTTCGGGTTTTTTGCGAGCGCGCGGGCTATCGAAACCCGTTGCTGTTCGCCGCCCGAAAGCTCCGCGGGGAAGTTGTTTAGATGGTCGATAAGCCCGACCTCTTCTATCATCTTTTCCGCGGGGAAAGCGTCCGGCGAAATCTCCTTTACCAGCTCCACGTTTTCCTTTACGGTGAGCGTAGGTATCAGGTTATAAAACTGAAACACGAAACCGACGGTCGTCGCGCGGTATTTCGCAAGCTCGTCCGAGGAGAGCTTCGATATGTCTTGTCCGCTTACCGTTATCGTGCCGGAAGTCGGGCTGTCAAGCCCGCCGAGGAGGTTTAAGAGAGTGCTTTTCCCCGCGCCGCTCGGTCCTAATATGACGACGAACTTTCCCTCTTCGAGACCTATCGTCACGTCGTCCAAGGCTTTCAGCTCGTGGTCGCCGCTTTTATACACGCGGCTGACGTTTTTTAATTCGGCAATATTCATAATCTTTCTCCAAATATGAAATTTTTTTCATATTGCATTATACTACCGCCACTCCTTTATGTCAACGAAATATATGAACAATTTTTCACATTTCTATAAAAATTTCTTATAGTTAACGTCTTGCCTGCGCGCCCTCCGCAAGACGTGTCAAAGTTGCACAAGCGACTACTCTTCCGCATAGCGAGAAAGGTTGCAAATTTAGATTTTGCGTAAAAAAACTATCGCAAGCTACAAAACCATGCGACTTGCGATAGCCCTCGGATAAAAATCCGATTATAAATTAAATAGAAAAACGATTACGACAGGCGCTTTATCATCGTTTCTATTTCGGACGCGCTTCTCGTTCCTACGAACGAGAAAACCCGCTTACCGTTTTTGAAAAACAATACCGTGGGAATACTCGTAACGCCTAAATTTACGGCGAGGCTCTCTTCCTCGTCCACGTTGACCTTAACGACTTTGACCGCGTCGGCATGCTTTTCGGCTATCTCGCTTAAAGCCGGCGCGAGCAGTTTGCACGGTCCGCACCACGGCGCGTACAAATCCACGATGACGAGTCTCGTGGAAGACGTAACCTCTTTCTTAAAACTTTCCTTCGTCACGTTTACTAACATTTTCATATACCTCCGTCAGTTTAATATTTGCGCTACACGGCTCCGTAACGCCGCCTCGCTCATCGCGCCTATCGTTTGTCCGCTTACGTTCCCGTCCGCCGTTATAAACACCGTCACGGGTATTCCCGTAACCTCGTACGCGGCGGAGCCTTCCGAGTTATCGTCAAAGTAGAGAGAAAAGGTGTAACCGCTATCGGAGACGAATTCCTTTACGACGTCCTTTTGAAGGTAAACGCTCACCATCAAAAATTCCGCTTGTCCGCGATATTCTTTGGCGAGCTTGTCGAAGTGCGGAAGCTCGCTTTTGCACGGACCGCACCACGACGCCCAAAAGTTAATAACAACCGGCTTTCCGATAAAGTCCGCAAGGCGCACGGCGTTACCGTCCGCGTCGGTCATGGCAAAGTCCTTATAATTCCCGACCGTCGCGGGAGGACTTGCGTCCTCGGGCTTTGTATCTTCGGGTTTCGTGTCCTCGGGCTTTGTATCTTCGGGTTTCGTGTCCGTGGGCGTTGTGTCGTCCGGTTTCGTATCTTCGGGGACGGTTTGACCGCGCAGTAATTGCGTTATATAATTTTTAAGAACCGCCTCGCTCATCGCACCCGAACGCTTTGCGAGTATAGTACCGTCCTCCGTTATGAAAATCGTTTGGGGGACGGCGGTAATCCCGTAAGCTTTCACGGCAGACTCTCTGTCGTCGAAGTAGAGGGGAAAGGTATAACCGCTGTCGGAGACGAAATCGAGCGTTTGCTTTTTCGTATCGTAAAAGACGTTTACCATAAGAAAGCGCACGTCGTCGCCGTATTCCTTGGCGAGCTTGTCGAAGTGCGGAAGCTCGCTTTTGCACGGACCGCACCACGACGCCCAAAAGTTAATAACAACCGGCTTTCCGATAAAGTCCGCAAGGCGCGCGGCGTTACCGTCCGCGTCGGTCATGGCAAAGTCCTTATACGTTTCGCCTTTATCCGTAATACCGCCGCCCGACGGCTCGTGCGTTTTCGACAGCGTTTCGTACGCGAAATATCCGCCTACCACCGCGCCGACGAGAAGTATCGCTATTATTATCGTCACAACCGTTTTCTTTACCATTTTATTGCCTCCTAACCTAAAATCGCGCCGAGCTTATCCATAACGCCTGCCGCCATCAAAACGCCCATAACGATAAGCAAGCCGCCGCTGACTATTTTTATAACCTTAAAACGTCTCTTGATAAAACCGAAAAGCTTTTTCGTTTTGTCCGTAAGCAATGCGGTTATTATAAACGGCACCCCTATGCCGAGCGAATAACATAAAAGTAACAGCACGCCCTTTAATACCGTTCCCGAGGTAGAGGCGAGCGCAAGCGCCGAGCCCAAAAAAGCGCCGGTACACGGTCCCACGCCCACTGCGAACACGATGCCGAACAAAAACGCCGACCATACTCCGGTTATTCTATACGACTTCGTCAGCCCTTTAAAAAACGGCAATCCGAAAAGCCCGATATAAGATAACCCGAACAAGACGACTACGACGCCCGCGACGACGTTTATAATCGTTTTGTACTTTACTATGAATCCGCTTATAAGTCCCGCAAGTCCGCCGAAAACGACGAACATAAGCGTAAACCCCAAAACGAAAAACAAAGACCTTATAAGCACGCGATATTTTTTCCCGCCCGTCTTTTTTTTGGCGGCAACCGTCGTAAGAACCGCCTCGTCCGCGCCGTCAGCCCGTTCCTCGCAGGTTGAAACTTCCTCGCCGTCTAAAGCCGCGTTTGGCTCCTGCTCGTCCCAATCGTCCTCGCCGGCAAAATAAGACAAGTATAGCGGAATCATGGGGAGTACGCACGGCGATATAAAAGAAGCAAGCCCCTCGAGGAAGGTAAGTAAGAAATTCATATCCGCACATCCTTTCTTTTTTCATTTATTAAAACGTCGAAACGCGACAAAAATAAATTTTGTCGCGGGCAACCGTCGTAGCCTGCGCTTTGTCTTCGCCAAATCGCCGTTTCCGTTGAAACACTGCGCTCGAAAACCCTTGCAAGCAAGTTTTCTCGCTTGTATTATAGCTCTTTGCGTGCGCTAAAAAAAGATAGTCGGTCTCATAAGGGGGACCGTTCTCTCCGCCCTCGCGGAATACCTTTTCGCCCCGCATAAATCATATCTTCCGCGTTTTGCTTGATAAATGTATCGAAATCGTGTTATACTTATACCGTGAGCGTTTTAGAGGACAAAATAAAAAATCTTCCGACCAACCCCGGCGTATACGTTATGCTGGACAAGGACGGGCAGATTATTTACGTCGGCAAGGCGAAAAACCTTAAAAACCGCGTAAGACAATATTTTTTCAACTCGGTAAAGACCGAAAAGGTTATGGCGATGGTAAGTAATATCGCCGACTTTTACTATATAATCGCGCCGAGCGAGATAGACGCGCTGTCTCTCGAAAACAACCTTATCAAAAAGCACAAGCCGAGATATAACATACTCTTAAAGGACGACAAAACCTATCCGTACCTGAAAATCAACCTTAAAGAAGCGTTCCCGACCTTTACGGTCACGCGCAAGATAAAAAAGGACGGCGCAAGGTATTTCGGTCCGTTTATGGGCGGCATTTCGGTTTCGCAGATTCTCGATACGGTAAACCTTTTATACCTTCTCCGTCCGTGCGACAAAAAGCTTTCGGCGGGAAAAATCGAAAAGCCGTGTCTTAACTATCACATAAAGCGTTGCCTTGCGCCGTGCGCGGGGCTCGTTTCCGAAGGGGAGTACGCCGTTCGGGTAAAAGAAGCGGTGGATTTCGTTTCGGGCGATATTTCGGGCGCGGAAAAAACGCTTAAAGAGAAAATGACGAGGGCGGCGGAAAACGAAGAGTTCGAGCTTGCGCTTAAATATAAAGAAGCCCTCGCCGCGCTCGATAAATTAAAGCTCCGCAGAGTAACCGCTCTTAACAAGTTCATAAACGCGGACGTCATCGCGTATAAATCGAACGGCATCTATTCGGCGGTGAATATTCTGTTCGTGAGAAGCGGCAGAATGAGCGGCGGTAAAAACTTTTCTTTCGAGAGTGCGTCTCTTTCTTCCGCGGAGGCGATTTCGGAATTTATTCTTCGCTATTACCGCGACAACGCGGACGTTCCCGACGAGATAATTTTAGCCGAAGAGATTTCGGACGCGGAAGCCGTTTCGGAATTTTTAAGGCTTCGTCACGGCAGAAAAACTACTATACTCTGCGCAAAGCAGGGGGTAAGGCGGCAGCTTGCCGAAATGGCGGAGGCAAACGCGGAAGAGCATCTCTCCACCGCGGTGTATAAGATAAAGCATAAAAACGATATGACCGTCGCGGCGTGCGCCGCGCTTAAAGAAAAGCTCGGACTTAAAAACTTTCCGAAGCGTATGGAGTGTTACGATATTTCAAACATTTCGGGGGTGGATAAGGTCGGCAGTATGGTTGTTTTTACTAACGGCGAAGCGGACAGGAACGAATACAGGCGATTTCGCATAAAAAGTTTCGAGGGCGCGGACGATTTCAGAAGTCTTAAAGAGGTGCTTAAAAGGCGGTTCGAGAGAATGAACACCGACGCGGAAAAGTTCCCGAAGCCCGACCTTATGATAATCGACGGCGGCAAAGGTCAACTTTCCTCGGTAAAAGAGGTTTTCGACGAGCTAAATATAGAGGGAATAGACCTTATTTCTCTCGCAAAGCGGGAAGAAGAAGTGTTTTTACCCGATAAAAGCGAGCCGATTCTTCTCGATAAAAGCGATTATTGTCTCCGAATGCTCCAAAGAATCAGAGACGAAGCGCACCGCTTTGCGATAACCTATTTCAGAACGCTGCACGGCAAACGCTCGCTTTCCTCCGTACTCGACGGGGTGAAGGGACTGGGCAAGGTGAAAAAACGCGCGCTGCTTGCGCGGTTTAAAGACCTCGGCGGAATTATTTCCGCAACCGAAGAGGAGCTTACCGAGGTGGAAGGGATAGGCAAGATTCAGGCGAAGAACATTATGGATAAACTTACCGAAGAAGGACTGATTCAGAGATGAAATACAAGCTGTTTGTAAGCGATTTCGACGGAACGCTCGGAAAAGCCCCCGGCAAAATCGAACCCGAAACCGTCGCGGCGATAAAGGAATACGAAAAAAAGGGCGGCATTTTTGCCGTATGCACGGGGCGAATGTTCTCGTCCATACTGCCTATATGCAGAGAATACGGACTTAAAGGTCTCGTTATCAGCTATCAGGGAGCGATGATAAACGACGTGGCGACGGGCAAAACCGTTTTCGAGGGCGGAATGGACTATAAGCTCGCGGCGGAAGTCGCGGACTATCTCATAAGTCGCGGTATTGCCGCGCTCGCGGATATAGACGACGTTATGCACCTTTCTTGCGAATGTCCGTACACCGAGTTTTACGAGTCGTCCTGCAAGGTAAAGGGCGTGCATACCCCCGAACTCGTTAAGTACATTCTCGACGAAAAAAAGAGGGTGCTGAAGGTCGGCGGAATGGGCGAAAAGGATGAAATCAAACGCGCGACAGACGAAATAAACGCGAAATACGGCGACAGGCTCGTCGCGAACAACGGCGCGCCCATACTCGTCGAGGTCGTGGACAAGAGGTACGATAAGAAATTTTCCGTCGAATACCTCGCAAAATATTATAACGTTCCGCTTTCGGAGGTCATAGCCGTCGGGGATTCTACCAACGACATAGAGCTTTTGTCGGGCGAATGGCACGGCGTAGCCGTCGGCGACGCGAGAGAAGAACTTAAAAAGGTGGCAAAGGAGATAACCGTTCCGTACGCGGAAAGACCCGTGGAGTATCTTTTGCGCAAGTATTGTCTATAAATTTAGTTTCAAGGTGAATATATGGAAGAAAAAATAAATAACGGCGAAGCAATAAAGGACGAAATAAAAGAAGTGCTGCCGAACGCGGAAAATGGGGAAAGAATTCTGCCCGTGATACCCCTTCGCGGCAAAGTATTATATCCTCGCACCATACTCAATTTCGACGTGGGCAGACCGGCTTCGGTAAACGCGGTGGATTCCGCGGAGGGCGTTTTGTTCATCGCCGCGCAGAAGAACGCCTTTATAGACGCGCCGAGAAAGGCAGATATATTGAAAGTGGGCGTCATCGCGCGGATAAAGCAGATTATAAGGGTGCAGGGCGGAAGCATGAAGCTCTGCGTAGAAGCGGTTTCGCGCGCGAAAATCAAGCAGTTTTGCGACACGAAGGACTATTTTACCGCGGTTATCGCTCCCGCGCCTTACGAGCAGGACGCAGACCCCGTGGAGACGGAAGCTTATTTCCGCGTGGCGAAAAACGCCTTTTACGAGTACACTTTGTTCGATAAACGAATAAACAAGGATATGCTCGCGACTATAACCGCGCTTTCCGATCCCAACGACTTTATGGACAACGCGATGTCCGTCGTGAACTTTAAGGAAGAGGACTGCCAGAGAATGCTCGCGATAAACGGCACGGTCGAAAGACTTAAGGCGTTCGACAAGCTTTTTACCACCGAACTCGAAATAGCCAAGATGGAAAAAAAGATTGCGGGAAGAGTGCGCGGAAGCATAGATAAAAGCCAGAAGGAGTTTTATTTAAGAGAGCAATTAAAAGCGATTCACACCGAACTCGGCGACGATCCCGAGGAGGGCGACGAGCTTAAAGAACGTATTCTTTTGAAAAAACTGCCCGCTTATGCGGAAGAAAAGGTCTTGAAAGAGCTTTCCCGTCTCGACAAAATAAACCCCTCTTCGCCCGAATATTCGGTGATACTCAACTATATAGACTGGGTTCTCGATTTACCGTTCAACGAGCATACCGAGGACAACGACGACCTCGCCGCGGCAAGCGAGGTGCTGAACGCCGACCATTTCGGGCTGGATAAGGTAAAGGAGCGGATTGTGGAATACCTTGCCGTTCTGCACCTTACCAAGGAAATAAAAGGACCTATCCTTTGTTTCGTAGGACCCCCCGGGGTAGGCAAAACATCTGTTGCGACCTCTATAGCGCGGTCTCTCGGCAGAAAATTCGTGAGAATGAGTCTCGGCGGCGTTAAGGACGAGGCGGAAATCCGCGGACACAGAAAAACCTACGTCGGCGCGATGCCGGGGCGTATTATAACGGGACTTAAAACGGCGGGTTCCAATAATCCCGTGTTCCTTTTAGACGAGATAGACAAGCTCTCTTCGGACATTCACGGCGACCCCGCGAGCGCGCTTTTAGAGGTTTTGGACCCCGAGCAGAACGCTACTTTCCGCGACAGGTTTCTGGAAATTCCCTTCGACCTTTCCAAGGTGATGTTCATAACCACCGCGAACAGCGTGGATACCATTCCGTATCCTCTTCTCGACAGAATGGAGATTATAGAACTTTCGGGGTATACGGACGAGGAAAAATTCCAGATAGCGAAAAGGTATCTTATACCCAAGCAGATAAAAAACAACGGGCTTACCGAAAAGAAAATAGAGATAGAGGACGAAGCCGTCACCGAAATCATAGAGGGCTACACCATGGAAGCCGGCGTAAGGAATTTAGAGCGCGAAATCGGCAGCGTGGTAAGAAAGGTTGCGGTGCGCTTTGCGGAGCGTCCGAGGCTTAAAAAGCAGGTCGTGAAGGCGGCGGATATTCCCGCGCTTCTGGGGGTGAGAAAACGCTCGGAGGAGGACGTTTCGGGCGGTGAAGTCGGAGCTTCTACGGGACTTGCGTGG
Source organism: Bifidobacteriaceae bacterium (assembly GCA_963610935.1). GTDB lineage: Bacteria > Bacillota > Clostridia > Christensenellales > Borkfalkiaceae > UBA1259. The sequence goes on from CAVDPT010000003.1 coordinate 45,822, forward strand.
ACGAGCGTCGGCGGGACTACCTTGACGATAGAAGCCGCGCTTATGCGCGGAAAAGGCGAAATACTTCTGACGGGCAAGCTCGGCGACGTGATGAAGGAATCCGCCCGCGCGGCGATAAGCTATATCAGGGCGCACGCGGAGAAATATAAAATAGATTCCTCGCGGTTTGAAAATACCGATATTCACATACACGTTCCCGAGGGCGCGACGCCGAAAGACGGACCCTCCGCGGGCGTTACCATGGCGACTGCCATTCTTTCCGCGTTTATCAATAAGCCCGTAAGAAAAGGCGTGGCGATGACGGGCGAAATTACCCTTCGCGGCAAGGTGCTGCCGATAGGCGGGCTTAAAGAAAAATCGCTTGCGGCGTTTCGGAAAGGTATAAAAACGGTGGTGATTCCGCGCGCCAACGAAAAGGATTTGGCGGAAATCCCAGAAGAGGTTAAAAAGGCGATAACATTCGTCCCCGTGACCGAAGCGGACGAGGTGTTTACCGTTGCGATAGGTGATTTATGAACTTAAAAAATCCTACCTTTATCACGAGCGTGGCGGACGGCTCGAAGCTTTATAAAACGAACAAGCCGATAATAGCCGTCGCGGGGAAGTCTAACGTCGGCAAATCCTCGCTTATCAATATGCTTGCCGGCAACAAAAAGCTCGCGAGAACCTCGGTGACGCCGGGGCGCACGCGGCTTATAAACTATTTCGACTTCGGCGATTTCGTGCTTGCAGACCTCCCCGGGTACGGCTTTGCAAAGGTCAGCAAGGCGGAAAAGGAAAAATGGGGCAGGCTTATGGAAGAGTTTTTAAGAAAGGAAAAGCTCGCGCTCCTTATATCTCTTCTCGATATTCGCCACGATCCGACAGCCGACGATTACACTATGGCAAATTACGTTTATCATTACGCCATACCGACGGTATTCGTCGCGACTAAAGCGGATAAATTGCCGAAAACGCGGGTGAAGCCGACGATGAATAAGCTCGCCGCTTCCATGAAGGTGGGGGTAAAGGATATAATCGCCTCTTCGGCGGAGAGCGGAATGGGAAAGGCGGAGATTTTTTCGGCGATAGAAGGGGCGATTTCGGCGCAAAAAAACTATAAGCAAGAGTGCGATGAGGGCTTATGCCCGTCCGCAGAGCAAGCGGAATAGGAAAGTTAAGAGGAAAAAGGATAAAATAAAAGGGTTTTCCCCGATAGCCCGCGGCGCGGACTATAGCGGAGAAGCCCTTTTTCTTGCGAAAGGAAAAACGGTTACTGCCCTTGCCGCTCTTCGTCGGCGTCGCACATAACAGACGGATTCGCGCGCTTTAACGCCGCGATAAATTCCGCGTAGTATTCGGGCGAAATCACCACTACCGAATACTTTGCGTCCTTATAATATATCACCAATTTATCGCTTTTTAAAAAGCGCGTTATCTGCACGACGTCGTCCGTCTTGGTTTTGGTGCGGAAAAAACCGAAATAAAGATATAAATACCCGTTTTTAAAGACGTATCTTCCGTAAACCGCCGCGCTTACGCAAAAGGCGAAAAGCGCGCCGCAGACGAGTATGGAAAGAGAATACGCGAGAAGCTGCAGTAATTCCTCGTCGCGAATAGAGGCGAGAGTATAAATATTCCAGACAAGTCCCGCCGCGGAAAGAACGCCCGCCAAAGCAATCATCGAAAACGCGCCCTTACTATAGGCAAACTTAAATTTGTTCATGGCTATATTCTATAATAAAGCGGTAAAAAATGCAAGGGGGTTTTTAAGATTTTTTGGCGTTTAACGGGTTTATCGCTTGCGATAACGCGCTCTCTTATGCTAAAATTATACGGAAAGAGAAAAAGAAGACCTCGCGGTATACCGCGGGAGAAGGAGAATTAAATGATAAAGCTTATAAGCCACGGCGTTAAGTACAAGGGCGGCAGACTCGTTCGCGCGAGCGCCGAGGACGAGAAGGGAAGAAGCGGTTCTATCGCGTATAAAATTTTACAGGCGCACAACACGAGCGGCAACCCCGACAAACTAAAAATAAAATTCGACGAGATAACTTCGCACGACATAACCTACGTCGGCATAGTACAGACGGCAAAGGCTTCGGGACTGAAAAAATTTCCCATTCCTTATACTCTCACCAACTGTCACAATTCGCTTTGCGCAGTCGGCGGAACTATCAATGAGGACGACCACGTTTTCGGGCTTTCGGCGGCTAAAAAGTACGGCGGCGCGTTCGTGCCTCCGCACCTTGCGGTCATTCATCAATATATGAGAGAGGAACGCGCGTTTGCGGGCGGAATGATACTCGGCTCGGATTCGCACACCCGTTACGGCGCGCTCGGAACGGTGGCGATAGGCGAGGGCGGTCCCGAACTCGTTAAACAGCTCCTCGAAAGGACGTACGACCTCGATACGCCCGAAATCGTGGCGGTTTTACTTAAAGGAAGGCTCCGTCGCGGCGTAGGTCCGCAGGACGTTGCGCTTGCCTTAATTAAAGAGGTGTTCGGTTGCGGATTCGTGAAAAACAGAGTGCTCGAATTCGTGGGAAGCGGCATAAAAACCCTTTCTATGGACTTCCGCAACGGCATCGACGTTATGACTACCGAGACGACCTGTCTTTCTTCGGTTTGGGAGACGGACGAAAAGACCTCGGAATACTATAAAACGCACGGCAGAGAAAAGGCGTTTAAGGAATTAAAGGCGGAGGACGGCGCATACTACGATAGGGGAATAATCATAAATCTTTCGGAAATAGAACCGATGATAGCTCTTCCGTTCCACCCGTCGAACGCCTATACTATCCGCGACTTCCTGTCCCGCCCGTACGAGCTTCTGAAGGCGTGCGAGGAAGCGGGCAAAAAACTTCTCCCCGAAGGCAAGGGCGAGTTTAGGCTCGTCGATAAAATAAGAGACGGCAAGGTGTTCGTCGAGCAGGGCGTTATCGCGGGGTGCGCGGGCGGTATGTACGAAAATATCGCCGCCGCGACGGAAATTCTCGGCGACGCGCCTATAAAGAACAACGATTTTACCCTTGACGTGTACCCTTCGAGTCAACCCGTTTATAAGGCTCTCGTAGAGGGCGGATATGCGGCAAGGCTTATGACGGACGGCGCGGTGCTGAAAACCGCGTTTTGCGGGCCGTGTTTCGGTGCGGGCGACGTGCCGCAGAACAACGGACTTTCCGTTCGTCACACCACGAGAAATTTTGAAAGCCGAGAGGGCAGTAAACCCGCCAACGGTCAGCTCGCCGCCGTCGCGCTTATGGACGCGAGAAGCATTGCCGCCACCGCGAGGGCGGGCGGCGCGATTACTTCCGCAATGGACGTAGAATATAATGAAAAGCCCAAAAAATACAAATTCGACGACAGAATTTACAAAGCGCGGGTGTTTAACGCGGTAGGCGAGGGGACGGAAAAAGCGGAGCTTAAATACGGACCGAACATCGCCGATTGGCCCGAAATGCAGCCGCTCGCGGACGACCTGCTTCTCAAAGTCGTTTCCGTTCTCACCGACCCCGTGACGACGACGGACGAGCTTATTCCCTCCGGAGAAACTTCTTCTTACCGCTCTAACCCCTTAAAGCTCGCGGAGTTCGCGCTTTCGAGAAAGGATCCCGAATACGTCGCGAGAGCTAAAGCGACGATAAAAGAGGGTATGCCGAAAGAACTCGGTATAGACGAGAAAAAGACGAGCTACGGCAGCGTGGTGTGCGCGGTAAAACCCGGGGACGGCTCGGCGAGAGAGCAAGCCGCTTCCTGTCAGCGCGTTTTAGGCGGCGTCGCGAACATCGCCGAGGAGTACGCGACGAAGCGGTATAGGAGCAACCTCATAAACTGGGGTATGATACCGTTCCTCGCCGAAAAGAACGACTTTAAGGTGGGCGAATACGTTTACGTTAAGGGCGTCAGAGAAAAATTGGAAAGGGGCGAAACCGAGTTCGCCGCAGAAATTTTAGGGGAAAACAAGAGAAAAATCACCCTTAAAATCGCGCCGCTGACCGATGCCGAAAAGGATATTATCGTCGCAGGGTGTCTTATAAACTATTATAAATCGCAAAGGTAAAACCGCGCGCGGATAAAAAAAGGGCGGGAGTCAAAATCGGCTCCCGCCCTTTACCGTATTACGGCGCTATGAATATTTTTTTGTTCTTTTTCCCGCAAAGCCCGCGCCCTGCGGGAGGCGGATTCCGTTCCGCTAACCATAACGCCGTTTCACGAACGGTTTCGGATATATCGGTAGGGTGAAAGTCGAGCTCTCCGCGCGCCTTGCTCGAATCGAATTTTTCACCGCTTAACAGCACCTTGAGCGATTGCGCGGTAACGAGCGGCGGGCTTTTTCTTCTGCGACTGCGCCTCTCGTAAATCGCGGACAACGGAATTAAAAATCGCGCCGACAAATATCTTCGCATTTTTTTGAGTCCCAAAGTTTCCGCCGTCAAATCGAGTATCGTTTTAATATCGTGCGAGCCGCCCGTGACGAGATAACATTCTCCGCGCCTTCCGCGTATTGCCGCGTTCACCGTTGCGGCGGCAACGTCTTTCACGTCCACGAAATCGTACGCGCCCTTTACCGCCGCGGAGAGCTTTCCGCCGATAAACGTCCTTAAAAGCTCCATCAGGTGGTTATGTTTGTAATCGCCTACGCCTATGATTCCGCTCGGCAGAATGACGCAGGCGTTAAATCCCTCGCTCGCCGCGCGAAGAACGTATTCGGTGGCGAGCGCTTTACTCGTCGCGTACGCGCCTTTTACAAGCCTCGGGTTAAACGTGAGATTCTCCTCCGTATTCACGCCCCGCCTGCATTTTGCCGCGTGTACCGAGCTGACGTACACGAAACCTTTTGCCCCCGCGCGCCTTGCGGCGTTTACCGCGTTCTCGGTACCTTTGACGTTCACCGAGGTAACGCTTTCTTCGGGAGCGGAAAGGATACTTACCTTTCCCGCCGCGTGCAAAACGTACAGCTCCTCGTCTTTCCCGTGTCTAAAGAAAGAGTCGAGCGACGCCTCGTCGAGAATATCCCCGTAACGAATTTCGGCTCCTTCGAGCATAAACTCGTCGTCGCCTTTAAGTACGAGCGCGCGAACCTTCTCGCCGAGGGAAAGGAGACGTTTAACGACGTTGTTGCCGAGGTGTCCCGTCGCGCCGGTCACGCAAAACAACCTTTTCATATCGTCATCTCCTTTTTGCCGTTTTACCGCACTCTCAAAATATTTAGCCTCTCCTATTGATTTCTTTCTTCGCTTATAGTATACTGTAGGCGGAGGGTTTTGTAAATAGGCAATTCCGGCGGCTTTGCAGTTTTCTGCACGAAACGCCCCTAAAAAGAACGATAAGCGACACAAACGGGATAATTACGCGGTAAATTTAGAAAAAACGCATCGCCTCGGCGAGATTTCGGAGGGGAGAAATGAAAACCGATTATAGAAAAAAGCTTACGAGACTTATGTTTAAGAACGCGTTTGTCGCGCTGCTTAAAGAAAAGCCCGTTCGGAGCATAACCGTTCGCGAGCTTTGCGAAAAAGCGGAGGTGAACAGGGGGACGTTCTATTCGCATTATCAGGATACCTATGCGCTTTTAGAGAGCGTGGAAAACGAGCTTGTCGAGGGGCTTTTAAGGACGCTCGCGCCGTTCGGCGGCGTCGAAGAGGTCGGCTTTTATTCCGCCTTATTGGGGTTTTTTAAGGAAAACGCCGAGGCGTGCGCCGCACTCGCGGGTGAAAACGGAGACGGTGCGTTCGCAGAGCGGCTTTTGGCTATAGGGAAAGAGTTTTTTATCCGCACAAAGGAAACGGAGATTAAAGGAAACTCGCGCTATGCGGAGCTATGGTACGAATACGCGTCGCACGGTTGCAAGCGAATTCTCTCGCTATGGATAGAGGGCGGCGCTAAAGAAGGGGTAGAAGAGACGGCGCGGCTTATTGAACGAATGGTCGTTTTCGGCAAGTAAAAGGGCGATAAGGGGCGGCGAGGATTTTAGAAAACGTTTTCCCACGTCACGAGAAATGTCTTGGGGATTTGCTCCGTCAGCTCCTTTAAGACTTCTATTTTCGAGACGGCGTCCTGCCACGCCTTGCCTTCGACGAGCTTAACCGCCTCCGCAAGCCATAGGTCTATCTCCTTTATTTCGTTGTGCGGGATAAAGACGTGCAGGTACTTCTTCTTTTCGAGCCAGTTTTTTTGTACGGCGTAAACGTCGTCCTCGACCGCCGTCTGTTCGTTCACTTTTTCGTATAAAACGGACAGCACCTCGTCGAATTCGCAAAACTGTCTGCCCACGAAATTCGCCTCGAACGCCGCGCACACCGCTAAAAGCACGGCGACGATAAGCATAGAGATTGCGGATTTTACCACGAGTTTCCCTCCCCGAGCGGAAAGCGCACTATCTCGTACCGCTCGTTTTTTCTTTTTAAGTAACCTCTCCCGTTGCCGTCTACCGTCAAAACCTCCACGGTCTTCATCTTTGCGCCGATTTTTTCGAGAAATCCTTTTAGTCTCTCTTCGGTAGTGTCTACGACGGCAAAATTGCGCCTGACCGCCCTGCCCTCGTTGACGATGAGAACGGGGAGCGACAAGGGCGAGTCTTCTTTTTCGGGGTTTTCAAAAGCGGAAAGCTGACCGTTAGATTCAAAAACGGCGTATTTTAAGTCGTCGAAGGAAAAGTACCCCGCCGTGCGCATAGATTCTATGAGGTCGTCTACTCCCATATTGTTCTTTTTAAGCTCTCTTATATTCACGCCGTCTCTGTCTATAACGAGGCTGGGTTTTCCCGAAATCACGCGTTTAAAAAAGTCTCCGCTCTGCTCTAAAAAGGAAAGCAGCTGATGCAGAATAAAAAGGGTTAGTATCGCCACGATGCCGTAGGTTAAGGGAATGGACACGTCCGCCATAGGCACGCACGCGAGGTCTGCTATGATGAGGGTAACGATAAATTCAAAGGGTTGCATTTCGCCTATCTGTCTTTTACCCATAAGACGCATAACGACGACGAGGGTTATAAAGATTATAAGAGTTCTTATAAAGGTCACTACCATACCGTTTATTATGTTGTCTCTCCCGAAAATTATGTATAAGCACCGCTCCGCGCCCGATCGAGCGGAGCGTTATTAAAAAACTCGTCTTCTCGGAAAATTAACGCGATATAAAAGTTGACAAAGAAAATAAGCGGCGATATAATATCAACGCAAAGCGAACGAAGAGCGCGCTTTTTTGCGGCGCGGACAAAGAGAAAAAGGAGCGAAGAGCAATGAACCTTAAATTTACGGTACCCGAGGAGCTTTCTCTCGGCATAAGGTTACTGTCGGAAAAAAATTACGGCTTAAAAAGCGCGGAGGACGGTTATCCCGTTTCCGCGGTAAAAAGAGAGGAGCAAAAGGGCTTTAGGATAGAAGCGACGACGAGCGGAGCGGTCATTTATTACGACGCCGTTTCCCGTTTTTTCTACGCGCTTTCGCACCTTGCGGGAAAAGCGGGCGAAGCGTTTACCCTTGAAAAAAGCTCGCCCGCGGAGAGAATAGGTCTTATGCGCGACTGCGCGAGAAACGCCGTTCTCTCGGTTAAGGGTGCGAAAGACCTCGCCGCAGTGCTTGCGCTATCCGGGTATAACTACCTCGAGCTTTACGTCGAGGACCTTATGGAGATAGAAAAATATCCGCAGCTCGGTCAGGCGCGCGGAAGATATAAGGGAACGGAGATAAAAGAGATAGTCGAGTATGCGAAAGCGTTCGGGATAGAGCTCGTGCCGTGCATACAAACTTTAGCGCACCTTCCCGCAATCTTTTTGTGGGACGCGTTCGATAAAATTCACGACAGGGACGACATACTTCTCGTAGACGAACCCGCGACGTACGAGTTTATAGACGATATTCTGGATTTTTGCGAAAAGAATTTTACCTCCCGCCGCATAAACATCGGTATGGACGAAGCTCACGCTATGTTCCTCGGCAAATACCTCGATAAGCACGGTTACGTCGCGAACCGCGAAGAAGTGTTTATGCGCCACCTAAACCGCGTTTTGGAGCTTTGCAGAAAGCACGGTTTTAAACCCGCCATGTGGAGCGATATGATATTCAAAGCGGCTTTAGGGGGGAGGGATCCCGAGGCGTATACGAATATAAAAGGCAAAAAATTCGATCCCGAATTTATCGAGCGTTTTCCCAAGGACGTAACCATTATATACTGGGATTATTACACCCTTAACAAAAAGAAGTGCGACGAGACCTTTCGCCGTCATTTCGAGATTACGGACAACGTTATGTTCGCGGGCGGCGCGTGGACGTGGGAGGGATTTGCTCCCCTCAATACCGTTGCGGAAAAAACGGTCGACGTAGCGATAAAAAGCTTTTTAACAAGCGGTTGCAAAGACTTCCTTCTCACCGCGTGGGGAGATATGGGAGGGGAAACCTCCACTTTCGCCGCGCTTTCGTCTATATTCTATACGTCGGAAAGGTTATACGGCGCGAAAGGCTCGGTGGAAAAAGAGCTTAACGCGAGACTTTCCGCGCTGTTCGGAAATTCTTACTCGGATTTTAAGAAAACCGAAAATCTCAACAAACCGTTCAAATCGACGGTGAGCGAGTTTAAGGGGAGAAAGAAAACGGACGTAGTCAACGTCGCGAAATACGCGTTCTACAACGATCCGCTTCTCGGCAAGGCGGACGCGCATATCGTACCCGAAATGTCCGAGAGCTATAAAAAATGCGCGAGAGAGATGAAACGCGCGGCGAATAAAAAAGGCGAGTTCTCGTATATTTTCGAAACTCTTTACCGCTTGGCGGACGCGCTTTCGGTAAAAGCAACGCTCGGCAGGGATATTTATTCGGCTTATCGCGCGGGGGATAAGGAAACGCTCGGCATAATAGCGAACAAGCGTATTCCGCTCGTGTTAAAAAAGATAAAGCCTTTCTACGAGGCGCACAGAACGCAGTGGCTTACCGAAAACAAGTCGATAGGTTTCGAGGTGTCGGACGTAAGAATCGGCGGACTCGTCGCGAGAGTAGAAGAGGCGAAGAGAGTTATCAACGATTACCTTGCGGGCAGAATAGAAAAAATAGAAGAGCTGGAGCAACCGCGCCTTCCGCTCGCTACATTCTTAAAAGACGGCGACGCGGCGTGCTGCCAAACCTATTTCGTCTATATGACCGGTTCTATACTCTGAAAACGGGGCAACGAGGGAGAATTTGTCGTTAAAAGCGGCGCGGCGTATAAAAACCCTTTTGTCGGGCATAATCTTTTCAAAAACGAAAAGGAGAGCTTTTATGGCAAATATGCTCACGACCAAGGAATGTGCGCTCGTTTACGACCTTCTCTCGCTTGAAGAAAACGCGTGCAAAAAAGCGCGGCTTTACGCGCGGACTCTCACCGATACCGCCCTGTCCTCGAAGTTAAACGCGATAGCGGACGGACACGAGAAGAGGTTTAAATCCCTTCTCGCTATCGTTTAGGGGGCGGCGCATGGACTATAAGGCGGATATAACCCTCAACGAAAAAGACAGTCTTTTCGACCTTTTAACGCTCGAAAAAAACCTCGTCAAGGTCTACGCTCAAGTTTTGACGGAGAGTATAAGCAAAGGATTTTATACGCTTGTAAAAAACCTCTTGAACGAAACGGCGGCGGAGCAGTCGGAGGTTTTTCTGATGCTGACGGACAGCGGCTACTACCGCGTAGAGAGCGCGCCCGAGGACGAGCTTTTACGGGTAAGGCGGCAGTTTTCTCCCGCGCTTAAAGAGTTGAGCTGACGAAAAAAGCGAAAGGGGAAAAAATAAATATCGGCAAAAAACGCGTCGCGTAGCGAAAAACGTTTGCCGCTCGTCAAAAAAAGTGATAAAATAAAAGAAACGGAAGGTTTTCGGTCAACACTTCCGACTAAAAAAACCGACGAAAGACTATAATGAAAAAAGGTCCTTTGCGGTAATACGATGCCGCGGAGGATTTTTTTATGCGGAAAACGGTTACTAAAATAGTCGCGCGCTCGGGCGTTATCGCGAGCTTATATTTCGTGCTGACGGCGGCGGTTCTGCCCGTTGCGAGCGGCGCGATTCAGTTCAGGGTTTCGGAAGGTTTGACGCTTTTGCCTCTTCTTTTTCCCGAGGCTGTTCCCGCGCTGTTTGTCGGGTGTATCCTCGCAAACCTCGTTACGGGTTGCGTGATATACGACGTGATTTTCGGTAGCGTAGTTACCCTCGTCGCGGCGTGTTTTACCTACCTTTCGGGGCGGATACTTAAAAAAACGGGGTTTAAAATAGCGGTCGGCGGTCTTTTCCCCGTCCTTCTCAACGCTTTTTTGTTGCCGCTTATATGGTTCTTTTGCTACGAGAGCCTCGAATACGCCTATATGATACAGGTACTGCTGTTATTGGCGGGACAGGGCGTGTCGGTGTACCTTGCGGGTACGGTTATGTTGCTTCCGCTTATAAAGTTAAGAGAAAAGGGCGCGAGGTTCCTTTTATAAAAAGGCTGTCACGGAGAAAGCCGTCTATGCGAAAAAGCCCGCCGCCACGGGCAAGAGGACCGCGCGCACGGGCTTATCGCTCGCCTTTTTGTTTAGTCTATACTCTTAAACGGATTATACAAAATCCAGTAGAAGACGAGCCACAACGCGGAAATGCCCACGAGACCGTAGATGATTCTCGAAATAACCGCGCCGCTTCCCGCGCCGAACAGCGCGGACACGACGTTAAAATCGAAAATCCCCACGATTCCCCAGACTATCGCCCCCGTAAGAACGAGGATAAAAGCGATAACGGTCGTTATTTTCATAAATCGTTCCCTCCCGAAGAAAAGTATGAGTAAAAAGCGGGCAAATATGCGGCGACTTTTTCGGGCGCAGAGCTTTGCGTAACGAGGACGACGGCAAGCGCGAAAAACGCGGCGAGTTTCATAGCCGTCCTCGTCTTGACAACGCAAGCTAAAAATGTTATACTTTATCTCGGCAATATATTCGGGAGCGTTCGCCTCGGCGAGGGCGGGCTTTCGTAACGCTCGGGCGGGAGTAAAGCATACTATGAGGGTATGCTTAACGTCGCTAAAACGGATTTGTCCGCGATAAGGGAAAACGCGAAGAAAATAAAGGCTATTCTGCCGAAGAATACGGCGTTTTGCGCCGTCGTTAAAGCCGACGCTTACGGACACGGCGCGGAAAGGGTGGCGGAGACTTTGCACGGCACCTCGGACTGCTTTGCCGTCGCTCTCGTCGAGGAAGGCGCGCGGTTAAGATACGCAGGCGTCGAAGAGGACGTTCTCGTCTTTAACCCCGTTGCGAAAGAGGACTACCTTGTTGCGGCGGAAAAACGACTTACCGTCTGCGTCGGCAGCGTTGCGGAAATCCTGAACGCGGAAATAGCGGGAAAAACGCTCGGACTACCCGTCAGAACGCACCTTAAAATCAATACGGGAATGAACCGCGGCGGTGTGGAAGAAAAAGATTTAGACAAAATCCTCTCGGCGTACGCAAGGTGCGGTTACGCAAAGCTTTGCGGGGTGTTCTCCCATTACGGCGCGCCCGAAAACGACGAACTCTTTTCGCGCGCTACGGCAAAATTCCGCCAAGCGGTAAAGAGAGTTAAGGGTTTTGATAAGGACGTCGTGGCGCATATATCGGCAAGCGGAGGATTTCTTCGCGGCGCGTATTTCGATATGGTGCGGATAGGGATTCTTCTTTACGGGTATATGCCTTTTAGAAGCGATAAACTAACCGTGCGCCCCGCGATGAAAATTTACGCGCCCGTAGTTTTTGAGCGCGACGTATGCGCAGGCGACACCCTTTTATACGGGACGGACAGAGTTTCCTCCGCCTTCCGCGCGAGAATCGTCAGGTACGGGTATGCCGACGGGCTTCCGAGAGAAAAGGCGGCTTCGGACGTCGCCGCGAGGTGTATGGACGTTTCCGTCGAGGCGGCGCGTACGAAGAGCGGCGGTAAATTTTTCGCCGTTATGGACGACGCCGATAAGCTTGCCGCAAAGTATAATACGATAAGCTACGAAATACTCACAAAATCTGCGGCGCGAGCCGAGAAAATTTATATAGACGAGAGAAAAGATGATTAAATATTACGTAAAAAATGCGTTGTTACCCTTCATTTATTTGTTTTTTATGGCGATAACGGCGTTCGGCATACTTGCTATCCAAAACGCCGACCTCGTTTGGCTGCAATACGTTTTGCTCGCGCTAAACCTCGGATTATACCTCTTTGTCGTGGCGGCATACGCCTATAAATTAGGGCAGGACGCATTGAAAACGCGCAACGCCAACGACCTCGAAAGAAAGCAAATGGTATTGACCGGAGAGCCGAGACCGTTAAAGCTCAACGAAGAGTACAAGCCCCATAAGGGCTTTATGATAGGCTTTACCGCCTGCGTGCCGCTTATAGTTCTTATGCTTGTGCATACGATTATGATAATTTGCGGTGCGGGCAACGGCTTCGGCGTGGCGGCTTCCGTGATATATTTCTCGTTTTACGCGTTCTTCCGCGTCGGCGGGACGGAAAGTCCTACCCCCGCGACGTTCTACCTTGCCCTCGTCGCCCTCCCCGCGATTATATTGACCTTCGGCATAGCGTATTATCTCGGCGCGAAAAAGATTAAGTTGCAATACGACAAAATTGCGGAAAATCAGAGAAGAATTTACGGAGAATAGTCGTGAGGATAGTCGGCGGAGAATATAGAAGCAGAAAGCTTGCGGAATTTCGGGGCGAAGCCATTCGTCCCACGGCGGACAGCGTGAGGGAGAGCCTTTTTAATATTTTAAGAAACCGCGTAGAGGACTGCGATTTTTTGGACCTTTACTGCGGTACGGGCGCGGTGGGTATCGAAGCCCTTTCGCGCGGAGCAAATTCCGTGACTTTCAACGATTTATCGCGTGAAAGCCTTGCCGTCTTAAAAAAGAATTTGGAAATTTTGAAGATAAGCGGCGGCGTTACCGTAAAAAACTCCGAAGCGGCGATGTTTCTTGCGGGAATGAAAGACGTTCCCGAGGAAAAAAAGTTCGATATAATATATATCGATCCGCCATATTCGGCGGGCGCGGACGACGCGTTGCCGCTCGTGCCTTTCGCGCTGAAGAAGAGCGGCGTTGCGGTTTACGAAAACGAGAAGCCGTTCGTCGGCGAGGTTGTCGGGCTTAAAGAGGTGGACGAGAGGAAGTACGGCAGGGTATACCTCACCTTTTTTGAGCGCGTATAGCCGCACGCCTTGCCGCTACGTCGCTTGCTTGCCTTGGTCGTGTGCGGCATTGCACACTCCCTGCGGTCGCGCTTCGCCTGTTGCGGCAATACGCACGCCTTGCCGCACTCAAACGAGTTTGAGCGAGTATAATTTGAGCGAATATTGTCTGCCGCTTTGCGACGATAAAAACGATATTTACAAAAACCGTCTTTCACTATAAAAAACTATGGAAAAATTTTACTACGAAACCATTAAACAAGACCCGAAAACGGGCGCGAGAGCGGGCGTTCTTCATACCCCTCACGGAGATATAGAAACCCCGACCTTTATGCCCGTCGGCACGCAGGCGACGGTCAAGGGCGTTATGCCGCGCGACCTTAAAGAAGCTAAAACGCAGATAATCCTCGCTAACACCTATCATCTGCACATACGCCCCGGTGACGAAACCGTTAAAGCGGCGGGCGGGCTTCATAAATTTATGGCATGGGACAGACCTATTCTCACCGACAGCGGCGGTTTTCAGGTATTTTCTCTTGCGAAACTCAATAAAATAAAGGACGAAGGGGTATACTTCAATTCCCACGTTGACGGCAGACTGCATTTTTTCTCGCCCGAAAAGGCTATGGAAATAGAAAACAACCTCGGCGCGGATATAATTATGGCGTTCGACCAGTGTTCGCCTTTCGGCGCGACCTACGACGAATCCAAAAAGGCTTTGGACAGGACGATGAAATGGCTCGACCGTTGCTACGCGTACCACAAAAACCCCGAACAGGCGTTGTTCCCCATAATTCAGGGCAATATGTTTAAGGATTTAAGGATAGAGAGCGCGAAAGCCGTGCTTCCGTACGTCAGGTACGGCGTGGCGATAGGCGGACTTTCCGTCGGCGAGCCGAAGCCCCTTATGTACGAAATGATGGACGAGCTTTATCCTTATTATCCCACCCACGTTCCGCGTTACCTTATGGGCGTGGGCAGTCCCGACTGCCTTATAGAAGGCGTCAGGCGCGGAATAGATATGTTCGACTGCGTGCTTGCAACCCGCGTCGGCAGAAACGGCACCGCGCTCGCTTCAAACGGCAAGGTAGTCGTGAGAAACGGTATTTATAAAGAAGATTTTTCCGCGCTCGATCCGGAGTGCGATTGCTACGCGTGCAAGAATTACACCAAAGCGTACCTCCGCCACCTTATAAACGTCGGCGAAATGATGGGCGGAATGATGTTAAGCCTTCATAACATAACCTACCTCAACAAACTTATGCGCGAGATAAGGAACTCCGTTTTAGAAGGTTCTTTCACCGAATACGCGGAGGACTTTTATAAGCGCACGGGCGATACCTATCCGAGATTTTAACGGTGAAAATCGACAAAAAACAGGCAAAAATTCGCGCCGCCGAAGAGCGCAGACGATAAAGCCCGCGCGGAAGCCGAATTTTAAGCGTAAAACGCTTGCTAATTTTCTTAAAATACTTTACAATGGATAAAGAAAAAATATGAAATAAATTCGTTTAAAGGAGTATAAAATGTTATTTAGTTTATTTTTGGAAGGAGATAACTCTAACGGCAGTCCTCTTGGACCTATTCTCATCGGTATTATGTTCGTTGCGATTATCGGACTTTTCATCTGGCAGTCGATTTCCGGAAAAAAGAAGCAGAAAGAAGCGCAGGAACGCGTGAACAAGCTTAAAAAGGGCGACAGAGTTAAGACGATAGGCGGCGTGTGCGGCTTCGTTTACGAAATAAACGACGCGGAAAATACCTTCGTTTTGGAAACCGGCGCGGAGGACGCTAAATCTTACGTCAAGTTCGACAAAGCGGCAATCTATCAGACCGCACCCGCAGAGGGCTATGCGAACGCTCCCGCAAATCCCGAGCCCGAGATAAAAGAGGAGATAAAGACAGAAGCGAAAGAGGAAGCTAAACCCGTCGAGGACGTTGCGGACGCTCCCGCGTTAGAGAAAACGGCTGAGGATACGGTCGAAGAAAAGACGGAAGAAACCGCCGACAAAGAGTAGGTTTTTTTAAGGCGACTTTTCGGAATAAACGCGGCGATAAACGCGGCGAATATAAAAGCCTTATAAAACGGAATAAAACGAAAAACCCTCGCATATCTATAGAAACGTAGACGTGCGGGGGTGTTTTTTATGAAAGAAAGGACTAAAAACGGATTTATTCCCGAGGTTTTGCGCGGCGCGGCGGCAGCTTATCTATGCACGCTCGCGCTCGTGCTTATATTCGCGCTCGTATTAAAGTCGGCGACGATGTCCTCGCTCGCGGTTAAGGTCGTCAATCAATTTATAAAGGCGATTTCGCTGTTCGTGGGGTGTTTTTTCGCCCTTTCGGGCGAAAAGGGACTAATGAAGGGCGCGCTTACTGGCGTTATATGGGCGGCGGTCGTGTATGCCACTTTCGCGATTTTAGGCGGCGGAAGCTTTACCGCGCTTGCTGTCGTCCTCGATTTCGTCTTTGCGGCGATAGTCGGCGGATTATCGGGCATAGTCGCGGTGAACGTACGGCGGTAGAGGACCCCTACAAGCCGAAAGATAAACGGCGGAGTGATAACAAAGAGTTTTAAAAAAGCACGAAATATTAAAAAACCGCAGGCGGGGGACAAAACTCGCTTGCGGTTTTATTTTTTTGTAAACTCTTTGCCGTTAATCAAAAAATCAATGGAAACGTTAAAATAATCGGATAGCGCGCGGAGCATCTGAACGTCCGGACTACGCTTGCCGTTCTCGTAGTGCGAAAGCGCCTCCCTACTGATATTTAAGTCCATAGCGACCTTAAGTTGGTTTAGCCCCTTTTGCCTGCGAATGGCGGCTAAACCTTTCAGACCGTCATTATTCATATTTTTCTCTTTTTCTTTATTTTCTCTTGACAACATTGTAACATTTTGTTACAATAAAAATGTTACAATTTGTAACATCGCATTCATAAAGCGGTTAGACCGCCGTGGCGACGGGTTTATTTGAAAGAATAAACGCTTTTTAAGAGGTGCGGGACGCTGCCGTGTTGCGTTCGTACGAAACCCTCGCGCTACCGTCCGCAAAAAAACAAAAAGACCACTGCTATAGCGGTGGTCTTTTTGATTTGGTGGGGGCGGTAAGGCTCGAACTTATGACCTCCACGATGTCAACGTGGCGCTCTAACCAACTGAGCTACGTCCCCAAAACCTTTCAAGCTCGTATATTCTATCATACTTTCTATTTTTTTACAAGCGTTTTGAGCGTAGTTTCGTTTATTTTTTAAGATACTTATAAATTATGCATGTCCCTTCTTAAAACCGCTATAGCGTTATTTCGCCCGTAAAGACGAGCGTCGCGCCGCCCTTTAGCTTTATCGTGCCGTCCTTTTCGTAACGGATGAAAAGCTCTCCGCCTTTAAGTTTTACTTTAATTTCCTCTCCGCGCGGGCAAAAACCGCATTCGGTTGCCGCAACGACAGCCGCGCACGCGCCCGTTCCGCAGGCGAGCGTTTCTCCGCTGCCGCGCTCCCAAACCCGCATATTAAGCTCTCTCGGGGAAATTATCTTTATAAATTCGGTGTTCACGCGTTCGGGGAAAAGCGGCGAAAACTCGAATTCTTTGCCGATTTTTTCTATGTCGAGCGTATCTGGGTCGTAATCGAAAGTCACGCAATGCGGATTGCCCGTAGATACGCAGGTTATATTCGCTTCGCCTACGCCGTCGCTTATTCTCGCACGGCGATTGACGACGCTGTCTCCGCTTAAGAGAACGGGGATTTTTTCGGGGGACAAAACCGCCTTACCCATATTTACGGTAACGGTTTCGACCTTGCCGCCCTCGCCTAAAAAAAGGGCGAGCGTCTTGATTCCGCTCAACGTTTCGACGGTAAGCTCGCTTTTATCGAAGCCGAGCTCGTCGTGCAGGAGCTTTCCCACGCAGCGAATCGCGTTGCCGCACATTTTGCCTTCGCTCCCGTCGGCGTTGAACATACGCATTTTCGCGTCCGCGACGGAAGAGGGGAGAAGAAGCACCAGCCCGTCTCCGCCTATTCCGAAGTGCCTGTCGGAAAGCTTTATCGCAAGGCTTTCGGGGTTTTCCACAGAAGAGGCAAGGCAATTTATATAGATATAGTCGTTGCCCGCGCCCTGCATTTTATAAAATTTCAAGCTATTTTTTTCCATAACGTTCTCCCGAAGTCTTTTCAAAGATTTTGTCTTTCTCCGCGTTGTATCGGACGAATTTTTTTTACTCCCTAATGATACCACCGATTGCGGCGCGCGGTCAAGCGCGGGTTTATATAAATGTAAAAACGCCCCTATAAGGAGCGTTTATATAAAAGTTCTTTTTTAGAAACTGCAATTTTTTTGCAACGGCTTTCAAAAAGTCGTAAGGTATGGTACAATATCCTTATAAAAAATTATGCGAGGGCAGACGAATGAAATATTTTACGAAAGAGTGGTACGAGCTTTGTCAGAAAACGAATTTAGATTGCAATTTAAAGGTTGACGAGCGGGCGAGCGTTAAAGACGAGAAGCTGTACGAGAGTTTGTATAAGAAAGAAGAGCGCAGAGTGGTCGAGCTTGAACGCGACGTTTACGACTTCGATCCGCGCGAGCTGATAAATCCCGCAAATGCGCCGCTTATAGAAGAGGACGGTCAAGAGGAAAAACGCGAATTTATCTTTTTATCGGATAGTCAGAGGGAAAGCTTTGACGCCGCCGTCAAAGCCTACGACGAAAGACCCCCTTTCGACGAGGCAAAGGTTAAAAAGGACTTTGCCCGCGCGATGAAGTTGAATGAAGAAAGGCTTGTCGCAAGCCTTACGGAAGAAATCGTTAATAAAGTTGCGGATATGCGCGTTTTGAGTTTAGGCTACTGTACTAAAGAGGTTTTGGCTGAAATAAAAAAACTTTCAAAAGCTAACGAGAGGGCGGTGGAAAAGGCGATTCGCGACTATAAGAAGGCGCAGAGGGAAGAGAATATTCCGAAAAGAATAAGCAAACTCACCTTTCACGATTGCGAGGTTACGGATTTCTATATCGAAAACGCCGACGCGACGATGACCTTCGATAACGACGGCGGGTTTACCGACTACGATAAGATTATATTTAAGAGCGCCGAAATAACCGAAATGTCGGGCAAGATTATCGGCTCGTATTGGCTTTACGAAGAGGTGTACAGACGCGGCGAGGGCTACGAGATTCACGTGCTTTTCGATAAAGAGGAATTGTCCGAGCTTATAATAAAATGCTCCGACGTCATCGTGGGAAAAATTAAAACAACGAATAAACGGCGCGGATTTCCTTCGGTATAATCGGAAAAAACTCGATAAAAAATAACTGCGGCGGCGGGCGAATCGTTTCGCCCGCCGCCGCAGCCGCTTTTAAATCGGCTTTTCCTTTTTCTCGTTTTATTCTCCGCTTGCGCCGTAGTTTACGAGAACGCGCGCGGAGGGATCGTTCACGTCGCAGTTTTTCCACGCTTTGTTCGGCATCCAGAAGTCTTTTATCATCTCCGCTTGTCCCTTATAATACTTCTCAAAAATATCGCGGTACAGGAGCGATTCCTTGGTAAAAGGCTTAACGTATTCGTATTTTTCTATTCCGCGGATAAACTCTTCGTCCGTATAGACGGTTTCCGCATAAGCCTTTATGTCGTCCACCATAGAATGTCCCACGGCGTCCGAGAACGCCGCCTTTTCGCGGTATAAAATATCGTGCGGAAGATAATCGCCCTCGAAAGCGTGCCGTAACAAATATTTACCTTTACCGTAAACGTTCATCTTCTTTTCGGGGTCTATCGCCATAACGTACTTGACGAAATCGAGATCGCCGAACGGCACGCGCGCCTCTAAAGAGTTTACCGAAATACAGCGGTCGGCGCGAAGCACGTCGTACATATAAAGCTCTTTTATCCGCTTGACCGATTCCTTTTGGAATTCTTCGGCGTTCGGGGCGAAGTCGGTGTATTTATAACCGAAAAGCTCGTCCGAAATTTCGCCCGTCAAAAGCACGCGTAAATCCGTGTTTTCGTGAATGTATTTGCAAAGAAGATACATGCCCACGCTCGCACGGACGGTGGTTATGTCGAAAGTCCCGAGCAGGGCGACGACGGGTTCTATTGCGGCGACGACGTCCTCTTTCGTTATGATGACCTCGGTGTGAACGCTTCCTATATAGTCCGCGACTTCCTTCGCGTATTTAAGGTCTATTGCGTCCTTATCCATGCCGATGGCAAAAGTGCGAATGGGTTTTTTGAGAGCTTTTGCGGCGATCGAGCAAACGAGCGAGCTATCCAGTCCGCCGGAGAGCAAAAACCCTATCGGCGCGTCCGAATCGAGCCTTTTTTCCACCCCCGCGATAAGCTTTTCGCGGATATTTCCGCAGACCGTTTCGAGGTCGTCCGTTATGACCTTATATACCTTCGTTACGTCGCGGTAGCAAACGAATTTTTCACCGTCGTAATAATGACCTATGGGGAAGGGCAGGATTTTATCGCAAAGCCCGACGAGGTTTTTCGCTTCGCTCGCGAACATAATGCCCTTGCCGCGATAACCGTAAAACAGTGGGCGAATTCCTATCGGATCTCTTGCCGCGATAAGCTTTTTCTTTTTTCCGTCGTAAATTATAAGCGCGAACTCGGCGTCGAGACTCTTAAAAAATTCCACGCCGTACTTCTCGTAGAGCGGCAGCAAAATTTCGCAATCGGAGTCGGATTTAAATGAATATTCGGAGGAAAGCTCCTCTTTTATCTTGCGGAAACCGTAAATTTCGCCGTTGCAGACGAGCTTGTTTTCGTTTAAGGAAAAGGGCTGCATACCCTCTTCTGTCAGCCCCATTATCGCAAGGCGATGGAAGGCGAGAATTGCCTCGCCGTCCGTTACCGTGCGCGATTGGTCGGGACCTCTCGAAACGGTTTTCGAGAAGCCCCTTTCAAATTCTTCAGCCGACACGTCGGCAGCTATACAGCCCATTATAGAACACATAACAAAATTTCCTTAACTTCGTTTATCTCACGCCGAACAAAAGCTCGCCGTAAGAGGGGTACGGCCACGCCTTTGCGGAGGTTACGCGCTCTGCCATATCGACGTCCGCGCGAAGCGACTGCATCGCCGCGAAAATTCTTTTTCTGTGGTAAACCGCCGTAGCGAGCGAGTCCTCTTTTTCGGAAGAGACGAGCGCTTCCTCGAGGTCCTTGACCTTTTCGTAGATAGACTTTTCGTACGAGGTAAGCTCTGCTATTCTCGCCTTTTCGAATCCGCCGTTCGTATCGGGGAGAACGGCGCAGCGTTTATAGAGAGATTCCGAAAGCTCGCCTATAAACTTGCTTATTGCGGGAAGAATATCCTTGTTTACCATATCCACCATGGTAAGACCTTCGATGTGAATGGTTTTCGAGTAGTTTTCGAGCATTATCTCGTATCTCGATTTCAGCTCGGTCTCGCTGAAAACCTTATGCTCGGTAAAGAGTTTGACGTTCTTCTCCGCAAGGAGGCAGGGCGCGCAGTCGGGCGTGGAGCGGAGGTTCAAAAGTCCGCGCTTTTCGGTCGCTTCCTTAATCCAGCCGTCCTCGTAACCGTTGCCGTTGAAGATTATCCGCTTATGCGCGGTGATAGTGTCTTTTATCAGGTCGTGTAGCGCGCCGGTGAAATCCGCCTTGCTCTCCAATATGTCGGCAAACTGTTTAAGCGACTCCGCAACGGCGGTGTTTAAGACGATATTCGCTTCCGCGATGGAAGCGGAAGAGCCGAGCATACGGAATTCAAACTTGTTACCCGTAAACGCGAAGGGCGAAGTCCTGTTTCTGTCCGTCGTGTCCTTGGGGAATTTCGGTATGACGTGCACGCCGATTTTCATCTGTACGGTCTCCTTCTTGCCGTAAGAGGAATCCTTTTCTATCGCTTCCAGAATTTCGGTAAGCTCGGTGCCGAGGAACATGGAAACGACGGCGGGGGGAGCTTCGTTCGCGCCGAGCCTGTGGTCGTTGCCCGCGCTCGCCGCCGAAAGCCGCAATAAATCCTGATATTCGTCAACCGCTTTGATAACCGCGGTAAGAAAAAGCAGAAACTGCGCGTTGTCGTAAGGCGTTTCCCCGGGTTCCAAAAGGTTTATGCCGGTGTCTGTGGAAATCGACCAGTTGTTGTGCTTGCCGCTCCCGTTTACCCCCGCGAACGGTTTTTCGTGCAGGAGGCATACCATACCGTGCTTTTTCGCCACCTTCTGCATAATTTCCATAGTGAGTTGGTTGTGATCGGTGGCGATGTTCGTCGTCGTGAATATCGGCGCAAGCTCGTGCTGCGCGGGCGCGACTTCGTTGTGTTCGGTTTTAGCAAGCACGCCGAGCTTCCAGAGTTCGTCGTTAAGCTCTTTCATAAACTCCTGTACGCGGGGTTTTATCGCGCCGAAGTAGTGATCTTCCATTTCCTGACCTTTCGGGGGGCGCGCTCCGAAAAGCGTTCTGCCCGTATATATAAGGTCTTTTCTTCTGTCGAAAAGCTCTTTCGGGATAAGGAAGTATTCTTGTTCGGGACCTACCGTCGTCCTGACCGAAGTCACCGTCTCGTTTCCGAAAAGCTTTAATATACGAAGCGCCTGACGGTTGATGGCTTCCATAGAACGAAGGAGCGGGGTTTTCTTGTCGAGAGCCTCTCCGCCGTACGAGCAGAACGCCGTGGGAATACACAAAACGCCATCCTTTATGAACGCGAAAGAGGTGGGGTCCCAAGCCGTATAACCGCGCGCCTCGAACGTCGCGCGAAGTCCGCCCGTCGGGAAGCTCGATGCGTCCGGTTCGCCGCGGACAAGCTCTTTTCCCGAAAACTCCATAATGACCGAGCCGTTCTTCTCGGGGGAAATAAAGCTGTCGTGTTTTTCGGCGGTGACGCCCGTCATCGGCTGAAACCAATGCGTATAGTGCGTCGCGCCGTTTTCGACCGCCCAATCCTTCATGGCGTTCGCGACGACGTTAGCCGTTTCCAAGTCGAGGCGTTTACCCTCGTCGATAGCGCGGCGTACTTCTTTGTACGCGTCTTTCGGAAGGCGCGCTTTCATAACCGCGTCGCCGAAAACGTTTTTGCCGAAATATTCGCTGATACTCATAGTTCTTCTCCTTTCTCGGGCATTAAGTTTTACCCGTTAATTTTGTCGAATGGAATAAAAAAAGACAAAGGCGACCAAAGAATTACTCTTTGACGCCTTTGCCAAAATCTATTTTGCGCATATTATAACGCCCGTTTTTTTTCTTGTCAACGATTTTAAGGGCAAATTTTAAATTTTTTTGAAAAATTTTTTAGGCGAAAATCGTTGACAACTCTTTTTTTCGGTGATATAATCACATAAAAAAGAAAGAAAGAGGGCAACGGAGTCCGTTTGCGTCGAAGGGTATCGGCGCACGCTTCGCGCCCTTTTCGTTTTTTTCGGAACGCGGCGGAACGCTTTTAAGGGCGGTACGTCGTCGTACCTAAAAAATTCGGGAGACTTTATTATGAAAAGAGAAGGCGAAATAAGAATACCCGCCGGTTGCGCCATCGCGGGAATATTCGACAAGAGCGGAAAGAGCGTTTCGGGTAGAACCATTGTGGACGCCATTTCCACGATGCACGACCGTTCCAACGGTTTAGGCGGCGGTTTTGCGGGTTACGGCATTTATCCGCAGTATAAAGATTTATACGCGCTCCACGTTTTTTACGACGACACGTCGGCGAGAGAGGCGTGCGAAAAGTTTTTGGACGCCGCGTTCGAGATAGTAAACCTCTCTAAAATTCCCGTCAGAAAAAGCCCCAAAATCACGGGCGAGCCGCTTATATGGCGGTATTTCGTCAGCCCCGACCCCAACGCTCTCCGCGACAGTCATTTAGACGAAGCGGAGTACGTTTCGAGAAAGGTTATAAGGGTTAATTCGGAAATAAAGGGCGCGTACATTTTTTCGAGCGGCAAGAATATGGGGGTATTTAAAGCCGTGGGCTACCCCGAGGACGTGGGCGAATATTACAGGCTGGACGAATACGAAGGGTATTCGTGGACGGCGCACGGCAGATACCCGACGAACACCCCCGGTTGGTGGGGCGGCGCACACCCGTTTTCCATGCTCGATTATTCGATAGTGCATAACGGCGAAATTTCCTCCTACGACGCGAACAGAAGATTTATAGAAATGTTCGGCTACAAGTGCAATCTTTTGACCGATACCGAGGTTATAACCTATATTATAGACTATCTCGTCCGCAAAAAGGGACTTAAGCTCGAAGAGGCGGCGGCGGTTATAGCCGCTCCGTTCTGGCAAACGATAGAAGATAAACCGGAGGGCGAAAAGAGGATAGCCGAATATCTGAGAAAGGAATTCCCGAGCCTTTTAATCACCGGACCGTTTTCCATACTCGTAGGTTTTACGGGCGGCATCATGGCTTTAAACGACAGATTGAAACTCCGCTCTCTCGTGTACGCCGAAAAGGGCGATAAAGTCTTTTTCGCGAGCGAGGAATGCGCGATAAGAAAAATGGAGATAAACGCGGAAAATCTGCGTTCGCTCGGCGGCGGCGAGCCCGTCGTCGTGAGACTTAACGACAACGCGGCGGCGCGGGTATAAAGGGACGAAGCGAGGTAAAAAAACATGTATAAATATGCGGCATACGAGGTAAAAAGGGACAGAGAGCGTTGTACTCTTTGCGGCGCGTGCGTAAAGCAGTGCTATAACGGCGTGCATTATTTTGAAGAGAAAAACGGTAAGAGGGTGCTTTTGGCGGACGAAACGAAGTGCGTTAATTGTCACCGCTGCGTCGAATTTTGTCCTACGCGCGCGATAAAAATCGTAAAGAGCGATTTGACCTTTAAGGAGAATAAAAGTTGGAGCAGAGCGGATATAACGGAGATTTATAAACAGGCGGACAGCGGCGGCGTGCTTCTTTCGTCTATGGGCTGTCCGAAAGATTACCCCGTTTACTTCGATAAAATTCTCATAAACGCTTCGCAGGTGACCAATCCTCCGATAGATCCTCTCCGCGAGCCTATGGAAACGAGAGTTTCTCTCGGCAAGCGTACGCACGAAATAAAGAGGGATTCTTCGGGAAGGCTTGTTCCCGAGCTTTTGCCCACTCTCGACCTCGCGCTTCCGATAATGTTTTCGGCGATGAGTTACGGTTCTATCAGCTACAACGCGCACAAGGCGCTCGCTACGGCGGCGAGGGAACTCGGCACCTATTACAACACGGGCGAGGGCGGACTGCATAAAGATTTTTACGAATACGGCGAAAACACGATAGTGCAGGTTGCCTCGGGCAGGTTCGGCGTGCATAAGGACTATCTGAACGCGGGCGCGGCGATAGAGATAAAGATGGGACAGGGCGCAAAACCGGGGATAGGCGGACATCTCCCCGGGGCGAAGATTAACGAGGACGTAAGCAAAACTCGTATGATTCCCGTAGGCTCGGACGCGATTTCGCCCGCTCCGCACCACGATATTTATTCGATAGAGGACCTTCGCCAGCTCGTTTATTCTCTTAAAGAGGCGACCGACGGCAGAAAGCCCGTTATCGTAAAGGTTGCGGCGGTGCATAACATAGCGGCGATAGCGAGCGGCATTGCGAGAAGCGGCGCGGATATAATCGCGATAGACGGATTTCGTGGAGGCACGGGAGCCGCGCCCACGAGAATACGCGACAACGTAGGGATTCCGATAGAGCTTGCGCTTGCGGCGGTGGACGAAAGACTTCGCGAAGAGGGCATAAGAGACGACGTTTCCCTTGTAGTCGGCGGTTCGATAAGAAACAGCGCGGACGTAGTTAAGGCGATAGCCCTCGGCGCGGACGCGGTGTACGTCGCTACGGCGGCTTTAATCGCGTTCGGTTGTCACGTTTGCAGAAATTGTCAGAGCGGAAAGTGTAACTGGGGCATAGCTACGCAAATTCCCGAACTTACCGAAAGACTCGTTCCCGAAGTCGCCGCAAAAAGGCTCGTAAACCTTATGTCGGCGTGGAATCACGAGATAAAGGAGATGATGGGCGGAATGGGCATAAATTCCGTGGAAGCCTTAAAGGGCAACAGGCTTATGCTTCGCGGCGTGGGGCTTAACCAAAAGGAGCTCGATATCTTGGGGATAAAGCACGCCGGCGAATAAACGGGCGGTCGAAAAAGGGAAACTTACGGTATAAAGAAATAGAAATATAATCCGAAATTGTTCGGTGTATAAAAAAGTATTATTTTAAAAAACTATAAAAATCGAAAGGCTTGTGGTATAATTATGATAGTTGACGCAAGAAATAAAAGTTACGCGGAAATTAACCGCATTATAAAAGAGAACTCGGACACCGAAATAACCGACTGCTTGGGACAGCGCTTCCTCGCGGACGGCACGAGCGGAAAGCGCGTTAAGATAACGGGTACGGCGGGCAACGCGCTCGGGGCGTATCTTAACGGGAGCAGAATAGAGGTGTTCGGCAACGCGCAGGACGCACTCGGCGACACTATGAACGACGGCACGGTGATAATTCACGGCAGCGCGCAGGACGCGGTGGGTTACGCTATGCGCGGCGGCAGCATTTTTATTGAAAAGGACGTCGGCTACCGCGCGGGCATTCATATGAAAGCCTATATGGATAAAATTCCCGTAATAGTCGTCGGCGGCGCGACGGGGAGTTTTCTCGGCGAATATCAGGCGGGCGGATATATTATCGTTTTGGGGCTATACGGCGAAGAGAAAATCACGGGATATTTTTGCGGAACGGGTATGCACGGCGGCAAAATTTATCTCCGCACGAAAAATCTTCCGAAAGACCTCCCCGCGCAGGTGAACGCCGAAAAGGCTACCGAAAAGGATAAAAAAGAGATTGAAAAATATATAACGGAATTTTGCGCGCATTTCGGCAAGAACAAAGAGGAAATTTTAGCATCCGACTTTTTCGTTCTCACGCCGAACTCCGCAAATCCGTATAAAAAATTATACGTGCAGAACTGATAAGGAGGACCTTTATGGCTTATACCGTACGAGACGTTTTAGATTACGTCCGCGAGGAGGACGTAAAGTTTATTCGCCTCGCCTTTTGCGACGCGGAGGGAAAGCTTAAAAACCTGTCGATAATGCCGACGGAGCTCGAAAAAGCGTTTACCCGCGGCGTATCGTTCGACGCCTCGGCGATACGCGGTTTTGAAAGCGTGGAAAAATCGGATATGTTCCTTTTTCCCGATCCCGACACCCTTACGGTGCTTCCTTGGAGACCTTCCCGCGGTAGAGTCGTAAGGCTTTTTTGCGATATAAGAAAGGAGGACGGAACGCCCTACGAACTCGACTGCAGGAACCTTTTGAAAAATGCCGTGAGCTTTGCGGCAAAACACGGCGTTAAGGCGCGTTTCGGCACCGAATTCGAGTTTTATCTTTTCAAGACGGACGAAAACGGCAATAAAACGGAAGAACCCGCGGACGAGGCGGGGTATATGGACGTAGCTCCCGCAGACAAGGGGGAAAACGTCCGCCGCGAAATCTGCCTCACGATAGAGGAAATGGGACTTTCCCCCGAGGCTTCTCATCACGAAGAGGGACCCGGGCAGAACGAGATAGACTTTAAGTACGCCGAGGCTTTGAAGGCGGCGGACCACGCGGTCGTGTTTAAAAACGCAACCGAGGCGATAGCGTATAAAAACGGCTTTTACGCCTGTTTTTCGCCGAAACCCGTCGCGGGGAAGAGCGGCAACGGCTTGCATATAAACGTTTCGCTCGTAGACGCCGACGACAAAAAGTTCGAGAGCTTTATGGCGGGACTATTAAACAGAGTCGAGGAGATGACTTGTTTTCTCAATCCCACCGAGGAATCCTACGCGAGACTCGGAGAGTACAAGGCTCCGAAAACCGTTTGCTGGGCAAAGAATAACCGCTCCGCTTTAATAAGAATTCCCGCGGAAAACGGCGAGGGAAAGAGAATGGAACTTCGTTCTCCCGATCCCGCCGCAAACGTTTACCTCGCCTTCGCCCTTATTTTATACGCGGGAACGGAAGGGGTTATCGCGGGGGAGCAATTAGAAAAAGAGTACGACGGCAACGCATTCGAGAACGCCGCACGCGTCAAGACTTTACCCGAGAATTTGTATCTCGCGGTGGCGGCGGCAAAGAGCGGAGAATTTGTCAAAAGATATATTTCGGAAAAGATTTTCCGTTCGTTTAAATAAACGATTATGACGGTAGAGAGAAACGGGGAACGGGTGCTTATCGTTTCGTCGGCAGAGAAGGGTGAAGAATTTTTTCGCGGCGCGCTTACCGCCGAGTTTTCGGTGGAGATAGTCAAAAGCGGCGCGGAGGCGAGGAGAATTTTGTCCGATTCCGAGCGCGACGTCGTCGTGATAAACTGCCCGCTTAAAGACGAATACGGCACCGATCTCGCGGAGGAAACGGTAAGGGACTCCTTCGCGGGCGTCGTTCTGCTCGTAAAATCCGAAGCGTGGGACTCGGTTTCTTGCGCTATGGAAAAAATCGGAGTGCATTGCATAGCGAAACCGCTTTCCTCTCTCGCGTTTCTCGGCGGCGTTCGGCTTGCGGCGGCGACCTCGCAAAGGCTTAAAGGTTTTGCAAAGAAAACAGAAAGGCTTATGGACAAGATGGAAGAGATAAAGCTCGTCGGCAGGGCGAAGCTTATTCTCATGCAGAAGCTGTCTTTTACCGAAGAGGAAGCGCACAGGTATATAGAAAAGCAGGCGATGGACAGGTGCGTAAAGCGCGCGGTCGTCGCGCGAGACGTTATAACGACGTACAGCGAATAGTACGGCGGATTTCAATCGTAAAAAACTTAAAGGGAAAAAAACCTATATGCAGAAATTTATTTTCGTAACGGGCGGCGTCGTGTCGGGACTCGGCAAGGGCATAACCGCGGCGTCTCTCGGGAGACTACTTAAGGCGCGCGGGCTTAAAGTCGCGGCGCAAAAACTCGATCCGTACATAAACGTAGACCCCGGAACCATGAGCCCGTATCAGCACGGAGAGGTTTTCGTCACCGAGGACGGCGCGGAAACAGATTTGGACCTCGGTCATTACGAGCGTTTTATAGACGAGGACCTCAATAAGTTTTCCAACCTCACGACGGGCAAGGTGTTCTGGAACGTATTAAACAAAGAACGCCGAGGAGAATATCTCGGCTCCACCGTGCAGATAATTCCCCACGTCACCAACGAGATAAAAGATTACGTTTACCGCCTTGCGGACAAGACGAAAGCGGACGTAATAATCGTGGAAACGGGCGGCACTATCGGCGATATAGAATCTCAACCCTTCCTCGAAGCGATTCGTCAGATTTCGCTCGAAGTCGGCAGGGAAAACAGCCTTTTTATCCACGTCACGCTCGTGCCGTTTTTATCGGGCAGCGACGAGCATAAAAGTAAGCCCACCCAGCACTCGGTAAAAGAATTGCAGGGTATGGGCGTTAATCCCGACATTATAATTTTACGTTGCGACCGTCCGCTCGAGGAATCCATTTTCAACAAAATTTCGCTTTTTTGCAACGTCAAAAAGGATTGCGTTATAGAAAACAGAACGCTCCCCATTCTTTACGAAGCACCGCTAATGCTCGAAGAAAGCCATTTCTCGGAGGTCGTTTGCAGGGAACTCGGCATAAACGCGCCCGCTCCCGACCTTGCCGAATGGCGCGGAATGGTTTCCAAAATCAAAAATCTGCATAAAGAAGTTAATATCGCGATAGTCGGCAAGTACGTCGCTCTTCACGACGCATATCTTTCCGTCGCGGAGGCTCTTCGCCACGCGGGCTATTGGTGCGGCGCAAAGGTGAACGTTCTCTGGACGGACAGCGAAACGATAACCGAAGAAAACGCGGCGGAGGTTTTGAAGGACGCGGACGGCATACTCGTCCCGGGGGGATTCGGCAACCGCGGAATAGAGGGCAAGATAATCGCCGCGAAATACGCGCGCGAAAACGACGTGCCGTATCTCGGTATATGCCTCGGCATGCAGACGGCGGTTATAGAATTCGCAAGAAACGTTTGCGGGTTTAATGACGCGGATTCGGGCGAATTCAATCCCGAAAGCCGCCATAAAGTGATAGACTTCCTGCCGGGGCAAAGCGACGGCGTGGATAAAGGCGGCACGCTCCGCCTCGGCGCGTACCCATGCCGCGTTAAGGAAAACACGCTTTTACATAAGTGCTACGGCAAGGGCGAAATCTCCGAACGTCACCGTCATCGTTACGAATTCAACAACGACTATAGAGACGTTTTGACCGAAAAAGGGCTCGTCATAGGCGGTACTTCGCCCGACGGATACATCGTGGAAACGGTGGAAAACCCAGCGTGCAGGTTCTTTATCGGCGTGCAATTCCACCCCGAATTCAAAAGCCGCCCAAACCGCGCGCATCCGCTCTTTTCGGGACTCGTTAAAAGCGCGCTCGAAGGTAAGGAAAGAGAGTAGGAGAAAAAGAAATGTTCAAAGTCAACGCTAATTATTTAAAACTTAAAGAAAGCTATCTTTTTTCCGAAATAGCGGCAAAAACCGCCCGTTTTAAGGAATCGCACGAGGACGCGGAGATACTCAAAATGGGTATCGGCGACGTGACGCTTCCCATACCTTCCGTGTGCGTAAGGGCGATGAAAGAGGCTGCGGAAGAACTCGGGAAAAAGGAAACTTTCCGCGGTTACGGTCCGGAGCAGGGGTATGCTTTTCTTCGCGAGGCGATAAAGGGTTATTACGCAGGGCGGGGAATTTCCCTCGAAGCGGACGAAATTTTCGTTTCGGACGGCGCGAAATCCGACCTCGGAAATATCCTCGATATTTTAGGTAAGGAAAATTCGGTGCTGATACCCGATCCCGTCTATCCCGTATACGTCGATACCAACATTATGGACGGCAGGAAGATAATTTTCGCCGAAGCGACCGCGGAAAACGGTTTTCTGCCTATGCCGAACGAAAGCGTAAAAGCGGATATAATTTATATCTGTTCGCCGAACAACCCGACGGGTGCGGCGTATACGCGAAAAGAACTCAAAGAATGGGTGGATTTCGCGCTTAAAACGGGCGCGCTCATACTCTTCGACGCGGCGTACGAACGGTTCGTTGCGGAGGATAAGATTGCCCGAAGCATTTACGAAATAGAGGGCGCGAAAAACTGTGCGATAGAGTTTTGTTCGTTCTCCAAAACCGCGGGTTTTACGGGCGTGCGTTGCGGATATACGATAGTCCCCGACGCCCTTAAAGACGGCGAGGGCGTTTCTCTCCGTAAACTTTGGCTTCGCCGTCAGACGACCAAATTCAACGGCGTGAGCTACGTCGTTCAGCGCGGCGCGGCGGCGGCTTTTACGGAAGAAGGGCAGAAAGAATTAGAGAAAAATATCGCGGTATACAGAAAAAACGCCGAAAAGATAGGCGAGGCGCTCAAAAAAGCGGGGGTGAGTTATACGGGCGGAGTAAATTCGCCGTACATCTGGCTCACCTGTCCGTTCGGTATGCAAAGCTGGGAATTTTTCGATTTCCTGCTCGAGAAAGGGCATATCGTCGGAACTCCCGGGGAGGGCTTCGGCAAAAACGGAAAATATTGTTTCAGATTAACCGCGTTCGCCTCTGAAGAAACCGTTGACAAAGCGGCGGGTATAATGCTAAAATTGTTTTCGGAAAAAAACGGAACGATTTAGTCCCGCTAAAAAAGAGGTAACAGAGTATATGCAGAATCAGACCGTTCTCGTAATAGACTTCGGCGGACAGTATAATCAGCTTATCGTGAGAAGGGTGAGAGCTTTGGGCGTTTACGCCGAGCTTGTCGCTAACGACATCACGATAGAAAAAATCAAAAGTTACGCGCCCGTCGGAATAATTTTTACCGGCGGACCTTGCAGCGTTTCGGCGGAAGGCGCGCCGAAGGTAGATCCCGAAATATTTAATCTCGGCGTTCCCGTTCTCGGCATTTGCTACGGTATGCAGCTTATCGCGGATATGCTCGGCGGCGAAGTCGGAAAGGCTTCTACGAGAGAGTACGGCAGGTGCGAAATAGAATACGACGGCGCGGTTTTTAAGAATATGCCGAACGGTTTTTGCTGGATGAGCCACACGGACGAGGTGAAAAAATTGCCCGAGGGCTTTAAGGCGACGGCGCATACCGAGGCTTGCAAAATTGCGGGCTTCGAGAACGAGAAGAGAAAAATATACGGCGTGCAGTTTCACCCCGAGGTTGTCCACACCGAAAACGGCAACGAGATTTTCCGCAATTTCCTGTTCGGCGTATGCGGCGCGGCGGGCGATTGGAAAATGAAAGACTTTGCCGAAGAACAGATAAAAGCGATAAGAGAAAAGGTCGGAAACGGCAAGATTCTTTGCGCTATGAGCGGCGGCGTGGACAGCGCGGTCGCGGCGACTCTTCTACATAAAGCCGCCGGCGAAAACCTTATCTGTATTTTCGTGGATCACGGACTTCTCCGCAAAAACGAAGCGGACGAGGTTATGAAAGTCTTTAAAGACGGTATGGGAATGAATCTTATCAAAGCGGACGCGGGCAAGCAGTTTTTATCCGCGCTTCGCGGCGTTAAAGATCCCGAGAAAAAGAGAAAAATCATCGGCAAAGAGTTCATAGACGTTTTTAAGGCGGAAGCGGACAAAATAGGCGAGGTGGACTACCTCGTTCAGGGAACTATTTATCCCGACGTAATCGAAAGCGGGCTCGGCAAGAGCGCGGTCATAAAGAGCCACCACAACGTGGGCGGACTTCCTTCCGTAGTCAATTTCAAAGAGATTATAGAGCCTTTGAGAAGACTGTTTAAAGACGAGGTGAGAGAGCTCGGAAGAGAATTGGGGCTTCCCGATTTCATAGTGGAACGCCAGCCGTTCCCCGGTCCCGGGCTTGCGGTGAGAATTCTCGGCAACATCACGCGCGACAAAATAAGAATCGTGCAGGAAGCGGATTATATTTTCAGAGAGGAAATCGCGAAAGCGGGACTCGATAAAAAGATATGGCAGTATTTCGCGCTCCTTACGGGCGTGAGGTCGGTCGGCGTTATGGGCGACGAACGCACTTACGGTTATACGATAGCTCTCCGCGCGGTTACGAGCGTGGACGGAATGACCGCGGACGTGGCGGAGATTCCGCATAAAACGCTTTGCCTTATATCTTCGAGAATAGTGAACGAAGTTAAGGGCGTGAACAGGGTGGTATACGACGTGACGAGCAAACCGCCGTCAACCATCGAGTGGGAGTAAAAACAAAACGACTATATAAAAGCGCCGTACCGTTGTACGGCAAACGAAAAGCGCGCGCGAGGGATTTTCCCTCGCGCGCGCGGCGTTAGAAAAAGCATTGCGTATTAAGCGATTGCGTCGACGAGATTTTTGACGGCGAGGACAAGGAGTATCGCCGCACCGAGCCAAGTCGCGTATTTGCCGAGAAGCTTGCCGAGGTATTTCCCGATTAAGAGCGCCGTCGCCACGATTATAAAAGTTACTCCGCCGATTATCGCCGCCGCCAAAAACACCGAAAACGAAAGTTCCACCGAGAACGTTACGCCGATAGCAAGCGCGTCTATACTCGTCGCCACGGCTTGAAGTATCAGCACCCAAAAGGTGAACACGCCTCCGTTTTTCCCGTTTTCTTTCGTATTTTCCGCTTCGCCCTTCTCCGCCGATTTTATCTCACTTATTTCCTTAACGTTATCTATAACTATCTTTATGGCGAGGAGGAAAAATATTCCCGCCGTCAGGTATTTGGAGAACGTCGCAAGAAAGGAAGAAAATATCGAGCCGATATAAAACCCGATTACGGGCATCAGAAACTGAAATACCGCGAAAGCCGTCGGCATAGACCATTCTTTCAGTTTGTTCAGCGATTTTTTATAGGTCGCGCAGTTTGCGACGGTCAGCGCGAACGCGTCCGTTGCGAGCGCAACGCCGATCAAAAGCACCTCTATATAAGACATAAGCCGTTCCTTTTTCGACAGTTTTTGCCGCTTGCGTAAAAAATGTCTTTGCAAGGCGGCGCGTTTTATCGCGAAATTTTTTCGAGATAAAACAGCGTTAAAATAGTATACAAAATAATATTGCTTTTGTCAAAAAAAAATGATAGAATATTATCGCTATGATAAAAATTACCGAAGAATGGGACGAGATTTTAAAAGAAGAGTTCGCTTTGCCCTCCTATATAAAACTCCGAGAATTCTTAAAAACCGAATATTCCTCGCACGTCGTGTACCCTTCTATGTACGATATTTTCAATTCTATGAAAAAGACGGCATTCGGGGATATTAAAGCCGTAATTTTAGGTCAGGACCCTTATCACGAAAGGGGGCAGGCGATGGGACTTTCGTTTTCCGTTCCGAAAGGCATCGAAAAACCGCCGTCGCTCGTCAATATTTTTAAGGAAATCAAAGCCGAA
Source organism: Bifidobacteriaceae bacterium (assembly GCA_963610935.1). Taxonomy (GTDB): domain Bacteria; phylum Bacillota; class Clostridia; order Christensenellales; family Borkfalkiaceae; genus UBA1259. Next base: position 79,261 of record CAVDPT010000003.1, read on the forward strand.
ACGGGCGCGGTTATGCCCGAGAGCGGCGACCTTACGGGCTGGGCGGAGCAGGGCGTTCTTTTACTCAATACCGTGCTTACCGTGCGCGAACACGCCGCAAACTCTCACCGCGGCAAGGGGTGGGAAGAGTTTACGGACGGCATTATAAAAAAGATTTCCGCAAGACGAGAACACGTCGTGTTCCTGCTTTGGGGCGGCAACGCGAGGAGCAAAAAACAGCTTATAGACACGGAAAAGCACATCGTTCTCGAGTGCGCGCACCCGAGTCCCTTGTCCGCGTATAACGGCTTTTTCGGTTGCGGACATTTCGTAAAGACTAACGAATACCTTATAAAAAACGGCGTAACGCCGATAGATTGGAGTAGATTGTGATATGAAATACGTTGTGATTTTAGGCGACGGAATGGCGGATTACCCCGTGGAAAGTCTCGGCGGCAAAACGCCGCTCGAGGTCGCGAAAAAACCTTTTACCGACGCGCTCGCGAAGGCTTCCGAGGTAGGGCTTGTGAGGACGGTGGCGGAAGGACTTAAACCGGGGAGCGACGTGGCGAATTTGTCCGTTCTCGGCTACGATCCGAAGTCGTGCTATACGGGGCGTTCTCCGTTAGAGGCGGCAAGCATCGGCATACCATTAAAGGATACCGACGTGACCGCAAGAGCGAATCTCGTAACCGTGTCGGACGAATCCGTTTACGAGGATAAGACGATGGTAGATTATAGCGCGGGGGAGATTTCCACCGAGGAAGCGAAAATCCTTATAGATTATCTTGCGGAAAGGCTTAACGACGAAAAATATAAGCTGTACGCGGGCGTGAGTTATAGGCATTGCCTCGTCGCGGATAGGGGCGTCGTTGCGGGCGATCTTACCCCTCCGCACGATATTACGGGCAGACCCGTAAGAGGGCATTTGCCGACGAGCGCGGCGGGCGCGGCGTACCTCGATATGATGAAAAAATCTTACGAACTTTTGAAAAATCACCCCATCAACGAAGCGCGTATAAAAGCGGGCAAAAACCCTGCGAATTCCTTGTGGTTCTGGGGCGAGGGAACGAAGCCTGCACTCGAAAGTTTTTCGGAGCGGTACGGACTTAAAGGAACTATGATTTCCGCCGTAGATTTACTTAAGGGCATAGGCAAGCTTACGGGAATGGACGTTGTGGAAGTCGAGGGTGCGACGGGCAATTACGACACGAATTTTTCGGGCAAGGCGGAGGCGTGCTTAAACGCGCTTGCGCACGGCTCGGATTTCGTGTATATTCACATGGAAGCCCCCGACGAATGCGGGCATCACGGCGACGCGGAGCATAAAATTTATTCGATAGAACAAATCGACGAAAAGGTCGTGAGAAGAGTAGTCGAAGGCTTGAACGGTATGGGCGAGGAGTATGCGGTTATGATACTTCCCGATCATCCTACGCCTATAAAGACGATGACGCACTGCTCCGATCCCGTGCCGTTTTTGATATATAGAAGCGTCGTCGGCGCGCCGAACTTCACGGCGGATAAGTACGACGAAGAGCATGCGGAAAAGACGGGCTTGTTCGTCCCCTCGGGCGTAGAGCTTATGAAGAGATTTTTACGTAAGTAGACTGCAATTTGGGAAAATTAGCGACAAAATATCCGTTCTTCCCATTTCGTAAAAAAGAAAAGTCAAACCCGTACAGAATGACGTCAGAGGGGCGTTGCTATCGCGTAGAGATTCTTCGACAGGAGGGCTTTCGGGCATGTCACAGGATAACGACCGAGAGAGTCGTGCAGGGCCAAAAAAAGGGTGCGAGGGCGGCGGAAGAATATTTCTTAAAGAAAAACTTTCGTGGAAACACTATCTCGCTATCGCTTTGACTATCGTCGGCATAATCCTTTTAGGAATTAACGAGATGATGCATCCGGATTAAACGAAAACCATTGTATGAGTCTCGCGCAGATCTTATCTTTCTTTCGTTGCTTTGTCTCATATGTATTGTAATCCTACACGATAAGTTTAAATAATCACAAGAACTATATCGTGATTTTCTTCACAACGTAATATTTGAAATTGCGTCAAAATAAAAAAGCTCTTCGTAGTGAAGAGCAATCGCCGATGCGATAAGTGATAAGAAAAGTTTTTTATTTGAACTTGCCTTGTTACTTTGTAATTTTATTATACGACTTAAAAAACCGATTGTCAAGGGAGATTTGAAAAAATGTCAAAATTTTATCTTGGAATGGACGTAGGGACTAATTCAGTTGGTATGGCTTGCACGGACGAAAGCTACAAGCTTCTTCGCGCAAAGGGTAACGATTGCTGGGTAACGAGGTTGTTCGACGAAAGCTCGACAGCAAAGGAACGCAGAACAAAACGCGCCGTGCGCCGCCGTTTGGAACGCAGAAAATATCGCATTTCGCTTTTGCAGGGGCTTTTCGCACCCGTCATTTCGGATAAAACGTTTTTCATAAGGCTCAACAACAGTCAGCTTGTCGAGAAGGATAAGGACGCGCTTTTGCGCGGAGACGATAATTCGCTGTTTGCGGACGAAGGGTATGCGGACAAAGATTTTCATAAAGAATTTCCGACGGTGTATCATTTAAGGAAAGCTCTTATGAGCGGCAAAAAGTACGATTTACGGCTGTATTATCTTGCTCTTCACCATATCGTGAAATACCGCGGGCATTTTCTCGTCGAGGGCGGAATGAGCGAGGTGCGCGACGCAAAGCGGCTTTTTATTTCGCTCAACGAAGCCCTTTCCGATTTTTACGGCGAGGACGCCTGCGTTTTCGATGAGGAGCTTTCCGAAAAGGCGCGTGATATTCTTACGGGAGACGGCGGAATAAAGGATAAAACGAAAAGTCTTAACGAGTTGTTCGGAAATTCGGACAAAATATCCAAAGAAATTTACAAGGGCGTTTGCGGCGCATCCGTTTCTCCCAAGGCCTTATTCGGCGAAGATTTTGCGGAAGAAAAATCCGTTTCGTTCAAAAAGCTCGGCGACGAGGAGTTCGGCGCGCTCGCTTCGGTGTTCGGCGATGGGTTTTCGGTGCTTTCCGCAATCCGCGGAATATACGACTTCGCCGCGTTTGAAAAGCTCCTTGCGGGTTATCCCGACATTTCCTCCGCAATGATCGCGGTTTACGACAAGCACAAAGCCGACCTTGAAAAGCTTAAATATTTTATAAAGAACGATATTGCGGGAGATAGCGCGGCGGAATACGGAAGAATTTTCAAAAGCACGGACGAAAGGGGAAACTACGTCAGTTACGTCGGCTACACGAAAAAGGGCGGCGATAAAAAGAAGGTCAAAAAGTGTTCGGACGAGGAGTTTTACGCGTACCTTAAAAAGTTTTTCGTCGCTATTAAAGACGGCGGCAGGCTTAAAGAGGGTGAGGAGACGGAAAAGCGTTACGCGGAGATTTTTACGGAAATAGAAAACGCGACGTTTTTACCTAAAATTTTACATTCGGACAACGGGCTTTTCCCGCGGCAGGTAAACGAGGACGAGCTCGTTAAGATCGTTGCCGCGATGGTTGAAAACTACCCCGAAACTGCGGAATTTGCGGACAAAATCAAACCGCTTTTCGAGTTCAGAGTGCCGTATTATGTCGGACCGCTTAACGTAAAAAGTAAAAACGCGTGGGTAGTGAGAACCGATGAGAAAATTACTCCGTGGAATTTCGGAGAAGTTGTGGACGAAGCGGCTTCGGTCGAAGCGTTTATGCGCAAAATGACGAATAAGTGCAGCTATCTTCGCGGCGAGGACGTGCTGCCCAAAAATTCGGTGCTGTATCAGCGGTTCAACGTGCTTAATCAGCTGAACAATCTGAAAGTGAACGGCGTGCCGCTTTCCGTGCCGATAAAGCAGAAGATTTACGACGAACTTTTCACGACGTACGCAAAGGTTTCGGATAAAAAGATTATAGAATTTCTGGTGCGGGAAGGAAAGCTTTCCGCCGAAGAAGCGAAAAACGCTTCGATAACGGGTAAAGACGGGGAATTTAACGCGTCTTTGTCGTCGTATATAAAATTCGTGAAAATTCTCGGCGATTTTGCGAAGGAGGACGTAAAAAACGGCGGCGGCGTCGTGGAAAAAATTATTTTATGGCACACCCTTAATACAGATAAAAGCATCGTCGAAGAGCTTATAACGAAAAATTTCGGAAATATTCCCGTTATAAAGCAGAATCTCAAAACCCTTAAAGGGCTTTCGTTCAAGGATTTCGGCAGACTTTCGGAAAAGTTTCTGACGGGGATATTCGCGACGGACGCGGAAACGGGTGCGCGCCTTTCCGTTATGGACTGCCTCTATCAGACGAACGAAAATTTAAATCAGATACTTTTTAACGAAAAGTACGGGTTTTTAAAGCTCGTGCGGCAGGAAAACGGCGAAGATATCGACGGCGAAGGGAATGAACGCGAGATAACCTACGAGGACGTGGAAGAGCTGTACGTTTCGCCCGCGGTGAGAAGGGGAATATGGCAATCGCTTTTAATGGCGGACGAATACGTTAAGGCGATAGGAAAAGTTCCCGATAAAATCTTCGTCGAAATGAGCAGAGAAGACGGGGTTAAAGGCGACGCGGGGCGGAAGCAATCCCGCAAAAAAGCGTTGCTCGAAAAATATAAATCGCTTACCGAGTCGGAGGGCTTTTCGGAGATTATAAAAGAACTTTCCCGCGAGGATATAACGGATATGACGTTGCGGCGCGAAAAGCTGTATCTCTATTTCCGTCAGCTCGGCAGGTGTATGTATACGGGCAAAAAAATCGATCTCGAAGATTTGCTTTCGGGCGACGCGAAAAGGTCGATTACTTACGACGTTGACCATATTCTGCCGAGAAGCTATGAAAAAGACGACAGTATCGACAACAAAGTCCTCGTTCTTCGCGAGAAAAACGCCGAAAAAGCGGACGTTTATCCTCTTCCCGAAGGCTTTACGAATCAAAAACCGTTCTGGAAATTCCTTCTCGCGAAGGGACTGTTGAATAAAACGACTTACGACCGTCTGACTCGAACCGAACCGCTCGGAGACGACGATTACAACGGTTTTATACGTCGGCAAAAGGTTATCACCGACCAGACTGCGAAAGCCCTTGCGGAGCTTTTAGAAAAGAAATACCCGACGGCAAAAATAGTTTACAGCAAAGCCAAAAACGTGTCCGACTTTAAGAATCGGTACGAGCTGTTTAAGTGTAGAGAAACGAACGATTTCCACCACGCGAGAGACGCGTATCTCAATATAGTCGTCGGTAACGTTTACGACGTTTGCTTTACTCCGCCTATGTCCGAATTTTATATGAAAGACGACGGATGGAGGAGAAGAAACCTCGACAAATTGTTCGATAAGCCCATACGCGGCGCGTGGAACGAAGACTCGCTTACTTTCGTTAAAAACACCTTTGCGAGAAAAAGCATGCAGGTTACGCGGTATGCTTTTTGCAATAAGGGCGCGTTCTACAACGAAACGGTTCTGAAACGAGGGGAAAGCGGGATAACCGCGCCGAGAAAGGGCAACGGTCCGCTTGCCGACGTATCGCAATACGGCGGGTATACCTCGCAGAACACGGCGTATTTTACGGTGGTGGAATCGAAGGATAAAAAGGGAAGGCTTATAAAAACGATAGAAGCGATACCCGTTCTTTTGACGTATCAAATGAAACAAGATCCCGAAGCAATAAATAAATATCTTGCGGAAAGGCTCGATTCTCCGCGGATAATCGTTCCGAAAATTAAAAATCAACAGCTCGTAACCTATAACGAAACGCCTGTTTATATTTCCGGTATTACGGGCGAGCGAATAATTGTAAGGAACGGCGTCGAACTGTATACCGACGGGAAAACGGACGAATACGTTAGGGAACTCGCGAAGCTCGCAGAACTCGGAGCGAGAAATATGATAAACACCGATTCCGAATGGTTTATAATGAAAACCAACCGAATGGGAGAATTAAAGCTCGTTATAGATAAAGCGCAAAACGAGGCGCTTTACCAAAAGCTTGTAAGTAAATTGTCGGATAAAATTTACGGCGGGATTTCTCCTTACTCTAATTTCCAAAAGAATTTAGAAAGCGGATTTGAGGCGTTCTGCGAAATCTCCGTGTATAAACAAGCGAAAACGCTTTTGCAGATTTTTAAGTTCTTTAAATGCACGGCGGAAAAAGCGGATTTATCTGAGATAGGTTTGGGCGCAAATTGCGGCACAATACTGTTTAGCAAAAACATAACGGACGTCGATTTCAGGATAATCAACAAGTCGCCCGCGGGGCTGACCGTAAGAGAGTTTAAGGTGTGAAATGGGATTTCGTACCGTCATAGTAAATTCGAGATGCAAGTTAGAACATCGCCTTAATCATCTCGTGGTGAGAGGGGAAACGGAGCGGAGATTTTTTATAGACGAATTGAGCGTTCTGATAGTGCAAAGCACGGCGGTTTCGCTTACGGCGGCACTTCTTTCCGAACTCGTCAAAAATAACGTTAAGGTAATATTCTGCGACGAAAAGTGCGATCCGCTTGCCGAACTCGTTCCGTATTACGGCGCGCATAATACGTCTAAAAGATACAAAAGTCAGATAGCTTGGGCGGACGAGACGAAAGCGAAAGTGTGGCAGGCGGTCGTTAAAAGGAAAATACTTTGTCAGGCGGCGGTGCTGCTAAATAACGGATTCGCTACGGAAGCGGAAATGCTTGCGGGGTATGCCGAAGAAGTCGCGGCGGGGGACTTAACCAACAGAGAAGGACACGCCGCGAAGGTATATTTTAATTGTATTTTGCCCGAAGGCGTCGTGCGGAGGGGCGGCGGGTTTATAAACGGCTGTCTCAATTACGGTTACGCGGTGTTGCTTTCTGCTATAAACAGGGAAGTCGTCGCGAGCGGGTATCTTACGCAACTCGGAATGTGGCACGACAACGAGTTTAATCGCTTTAATTTTTCTTCCGACCTGATAGAGCCTTTAAGAACGGTGGTGGACGAAGCGGCGTTGTCTTTGGAAGAGGGCGATGAGAAATTTAAAAGCAAGATGGCGGGCGTGCTTAATTTTTCCGCGGAGATTTGCGGAAGAAAAACGACGTTCGACGTGGCTATAAGACAATACGTCAGGAGCGTTATAAACGCGCTTTCGTCGGGCGACACGGAGGGGATAATTTTCCCCGAAAACGTTAAGGCAAATGAATAATAAGTTTATGAGATTGTTGCTATTTTTCGATCTGCCCGTAGAGACGTCCAAAAACAGGCGCGATTACGGGAGATTTCACAAGTTTTTGGTAAAGAACGGATTTATAATGATGCAAAAATCGGTATATTCGAGACTCGTTCTTAATAACGTTTTAAGCGCGGCGGTAAAGAAAAAGGTTTCCGAAAATCTGCCGCCCGAGGGGATTATAGAAATGCTCGAAGTCACCGAAAATCAATTTTTGCGGATAGAATATCTGTCCGGCGAAAAGCAAAATTCGGTAGAAGAAAGCATGGACAGGCTGATCGAAATATGATAAGGATAGCGAACGGAAAAATCGAAACGCCTATGGCGTTAAAAGAGAATTCGCCTTTGTCGCTCGTGATAGAAAATCCCGCCGAATATTATCGGACGGTCACGGCTTTGCTTGCCTCGTTCGAGGGGGATGAGTCCGAGTTTACTTTTTGGGATGACGCGAAGGAGTTTAAACCGAGTGAAAAAGGAGAGGTGGTCTGTAACATGTTTTCGTTCGGTTCGGCGGATAAAAAAATAATTTCGCTTTTGTATAAAAGATTATATGCGGAATTTCTTGCGGGTGATTTTTTGCTTGCCTATAACGAACTCGGGGCGGCGGCGGAAAGATTTCTGCTGTCCCTATTTGAAAAAACGGATATACCTTTAACGTACGAAGCTCCGTCGCCGGAAGAATTTTTCAATTTTTATTCCGTAAAACCTGTAAAAGACGGAGAATCCCTTCTGGAAAAATTGATTTCCTACGTCAATATATTCGCGGAACTTAAAAACGTTTCTTTTTTCGTTTTCGTCGGATTAAAAGCGGTTTTGAGCGGGGAAGATTTGGAGAGATTTTATCGGCATTGTGAACTGTATAAAGTATCTCTTATGCTGATAGAATCGGAAAGAAAAAATCCGTTAAAAAAAGAGAGAACGATAATAATTACGGATGACTTGTGTGAAATAGTTGAAAATTTCTGAATTTAATAGTATAATGGACATACAAAATAACCGTACGGCGGTACGCGGTTTTCGGCTTTATTTGAGGTTTGAGAGCCTTGTTATTTTGTAATACTCTTAAACGATTTTGATTTTATGTTTGAGGCAACCGAGGTTTGAGAGCCTTGTTATTTTGTAATACTCTTAAACCTCAATGAATAGTAATAATTGCGTGTAGTTGTTTGAGAGCCTTGTTATTTTGTAATACTCTTAAACCGTTGCAAGACCTTTGAAGCGTGGTTCTCGGTTTGAGAGCCTTGTTATTTTGTAATACTCTTAAACATCAAAAAGCGCGCAATATACAAAAGCGTGGTTTGAGAGCCTTGTTATTTTGTAATACTCTTAAACATGTTTTAACAGTTCAATCAAGATTTTACAGTTTGAGAGCCTTGTTATTTTGTAATACTCTTAAACGGTGATACCTCGGGCGGTGGCTCTACTGGGGTTTGAGAGCCTTGTTATTTTGTAATACTCTTAAACTTATGTAATATTATACCAGCTTTTAGCCCTGTTTGAGAGCCTTGTTATTTTGTAATACTCTTAAACTAATTCCTCTACTAAAAAGCTAAGAGAAAGGTTTGAGAGCCTTGTTATTTTGTAATACTCTTAAACATTATCGACGGCGCGCATATTGAAGAGAATGTTTGAGAGCCTTGTTATTTTGTAATACTCTTAAACAATGCGGAAGCTGAAATCCGTTTAACCGTTGTTTGAGAGCCTTGTTATTTTGTAATACTCTTAAACAAATTTTTTATGTCTACACCGTTCAATTGAGTTTGAGAGCCTTGTTATTTTGTAATACTCTTAAACATTGAGAATAAGAAAAGCGAGGAGGATATTGTTTGAGAGCCTTGTTATTTTGTAATACTCTTAAACTGCTTTATTGCGTTATAACAGTTTAACGTCTTAATAAACGTTTTGTGCCGTTATGCGGTATTTATCTGTCGAGTATTTTTCCGTCCAGCGAGAGGGTTACCACGTTCCACGGAATAAACTTGCCGCTTTTTTGAAGGGCGAGCTTTGCAAAGTTTTCAAGTCCGCCGCAACACGGCACCTCCATTCTGACGACGGTAACGCTTTTGATATCGTTGTTTTTAATTATTTCGCAAAGTTTTTCCGAATAGTCGGTATCGTCGAGTTTCGGGCAGCCGATGAGGGTTATTTTACCCTTCATAAAGTCCGCGTGCATGTTTGCGTAAGCGTATGCGGAGCAGTCTGCCGCGATAAGAAGCTTCGCGCCGTTGAAATATTCGGCGTTTACGGGGACGAGCTTTATTTGGCAGGGCCACTGATTGAGCTCGGAAACCGCTCTTGCGGCGTTTTGCGGTTGCGCACCGACGCGATCCTCGTGCTTAAACTGCATCATGCGGCTCCCCGGACAACCCGCGTGGTGAATATGCGCGCCCTGCTCGCGCATTTTCTTTTGCTTGTTTTCGAGAACGGCTTTTTCGTCGTAAGCCTCGGCTTCCCTCTCCACGAAGGTTATCGCGCCCGTGGGACAGGCGGGCAGACAATCGCCCAAGCCGTCGCAATAATCGTCGCGAAGAAGCTTTGCCTTCCCGTTTACCATGCCTATCGCGCCCTCGTGACACGCCTCGGCGCACGCGCCGCAGCCGTTACATTTTTCTTCGTTGATTTCGATGATTTTTCTTTTCATTTTAAGATTCCTTCCGTTAAATTAAAGCGAATAATAATCGTTTCCGCTTAAAGATTTGGCGGCGATTATTCTTTTCGCCCGTTGACTTTGTGGCTTAAGTATAGTATAATGAACGGGAAAAATCGGTTGTTAAAACAACAAAAGCGTAAATTTATGAAAAAATTTTTAGAAAACGATCAACTATTTGCGGGGTTCGACGAGGCGGAAATCGCGGAGCTCTTAAAGAAAACTTGCGCTACGAGGCGGAGCTTTCTTAAGGGCGAAACGGTGCTGTCGGCAGGGCTTTCGGCGGATAAATTCGGGCTTGTGACGAGGGGTTCGGTGCTCGTCGAATATTCGGACGTGTGGGGGAATAATTCCGTCCTCGGCAAAACGGGCGAGGGAGACGTTTTCGCGGAAGCTTACGCCTTTTCTAAAAGCGAGACCCTGCCCGTGCGCGTGGTTGCCGCGGAGGACTGCGACGCGATTTTTTTCGAAGCGAAAAAGATACTCGCCCTACGTAACGACGAATGCGCGTTTAGACTGATAAAAAACCTCTTGGCTATTTGCGCGGACAAGGCGTATAAGCTTTCCCGCCGAATCGTGCATACGTCGTCCAAAACGATACGTGGCAGGCTTTTGTCCTTTTTCTCCGAACGTATACGCGCGGAGGGCAAATACTCGTTTGAGATACCCTACGACAGGAGGCGGCTTGCCGAGTATCTCGGCGTAGACAGGAGCGCTTTAAGCGCGGAGCTTTCCAAAATGCAAAGGGAGGGGCTCATAAGGTACAGAAAGAACAGGTTTGAAGTTTCGGAGAAAACGCGCATAGAGGAATAATTCGGGCGGGCGTTTCTCGTTCTCTCGTTCGCCGATAACGCCGCCCTCGTCGCCCTCGCCGCCCGCGGCGAATTTTTTTGTCCGAAACGCGCATACTTCCTCCGTATAATGAAAAACTTTTGCGTTGCCGAAAAGAGGGGAAGGATATCGCGCCGCTACGGGCGGCTGCTCGCCGCGGCTATCTTGTTACTTTGTATATTTTGCGCGTTGTCTGCGGTTTTCGGCGGATCCGCTTCTTCGTTCGCCTTTTGCGATAATAGCTTCGCGGCGGTTAAAACGGACGTTGGCGTCGGAGCGGAAGCATTCTTGTGCGATATGCCGTTTTACGGGTTTTTCCCGAAGGAAATCGTAAAGCGCGCGGAGTTTTATACCTCGTACCGTACTTCGTCAACCGAGCGCAAAAGCAACGTATGTTTGGCGGCAAAGGCGATAGACGGCACGCTTATCGAGGTCGGGGGAGAATTTTCGTTTAATCGAACTGTCGGGGAGAGAACGGAGGCGCGCGGATACAAAAAAGCGAAGATAATCGTCGGGGGAAGGTTTATCGACGGCGTCGGCGGCGGCGTGTGTCAGGTTTCTACCACCCTTTATAACGCCGCACTGCTCGCGGGACTGAAAATAACCGAATTTCATCCGCACAGTCTGCCCGTTTCCTACGTCGCGCCGTCCTTCGACGCTATGGTGAATTCGGGTTCGGCGGATTTAAGATTTTTAAACGACACCTTGTCGCCCGTCGTTATCAAGGCGGCGGCGGACGGAGAGGTCCTGAAAATAACCGTATACGGCGAGCCTATGCGCGAAAAACTCATAAGAAAAAGCGTTGTCATAGATAAAATCGCTGCGCCTGCGGAGGAAGTCGTCGCGGACGAGAACGGCGAATTCCCCGAGCTTTACGAGGGGGAAAGGAAGGTGATTTCCTACAGCAGAGACGGCTATAAAAGCGAGGGGTATCTCATAAAGCTCATAAACGGCGCGCCCGTTTCCTCGGTAAAAATCCGCACCGACTCATATCTCGCCGTCAGGGGCAAGATTGTAGAGGGCAAAACGCCGAAGCCTTTCGAGTTTCGTGTGGAATAACGGGTATTTCGGCGCATATAATGTCTTGTATGGAGCTTTCTTTTAAAGAACTCAAAAAGCGCGAGGTGGTAAACGTCGCGGACGGCTCTTCGTTCGGGCATATAACGGACGTCGAGCTTGCGTTTCCCGAGGGTAAGCTTACCGCGATAATCGTACCGATGAAAAAAAGCGGCGGGATTTTCGGGCTGTTTTCCCGCGGAAAAATGCGCGTGGACAGAAGGAGCGTGATAAAAATAGGGGGCGACGCCATTCTCGTAAACGTCAAATGCGGGGACGCGTGCGCCTCGTCGGTGAGTTTAAACCCGCTTTGTCCGCCTCCGCCTCGCCCGCCGAATCCGCTTTGTTCTCCGTGCCCGCCTCCTCCGTGCCCCGAGCCGAAATTTAGCGACGAGACGAATTCTTACTCCGCCGAAAGAATAGACGGGAGCGATTATTGACAATGCGCCCGAAGAGACCTTTTCCGCGCGTTTTTTTGTTTTTCCCGAAAAAATTTTCGGGAAAATTGCCGTTCTGTAGGATTACAATACATATGAGACAAAGAAAATAAAGAAAGATAGGATCTGCGCGAGGCTCATACAGCGGTTTTCGTTTAATCCGGATGCATCATCTCGTTAATTCCTAAAAGGATTATGCCGACGATAGTCAAAGCGATAGCGAGATAGTGTTTCCACGAAAGTTTTTCTTTAAGAAATATTCTGCTCCACACGACGGACAATACGCAATAAGCGGAAATCATCGGCATACCCGCCTTGAAATCGGAAAACATTACCGCCATATAGAAGATTTGTCCGACGGTTTCGCAAGCCGCGCCGACGACGAGCGACTTTCTTAAAGTAAGCCTGCCGCCCGCTTCGGAAAGTTCTTTTCCGTACGGAGAAAAAAACTTCTCCTTCTTGACGAATTTCACTACGATAAACGCAATAATCGCAAATAAAAGCGCGGTGAACTCGAACGACGTATTAGAGGCGTATTCGGAAAGCTCGTCGAAGGGTTTTAGCTCGGAAATAGCGTTGTCGCCGACAGTCCCCAAAGCGTCTAAAAGAAGATAAATTATAGGTATAAGAATCGCGATAAAGCTCTTCGTGTACTTAAATTGTTTACTGTCCTGCCGAGCAAGCTTGACGGCTTCGTCCTCGCGATATTCGACTATGCCGAGCATAACGATGCCGAACGTTATAGCAGCGACGGCGCAGATAGACCACGCGTCTACGTTATCTTTCCCCCACCCTAAAATAAGACAGATTATAAAGGCGAGAGAACCCGAAGAATTACAGATGGGCGAGGAAACGGAAAGCTCGATAAACCGAAGTCCCGCGTAGCCCACGAGCATTGCGAGAAGATAAATCGCCGCGACGGGCGCGTAATGCAAAAAGTCTATCGGTTTAAAATCGGTGTAAATGATATTTCTCCACCATTCGGGGTCTGCGTCCTCCGCAAGCGGGGGAATCCAAGTGCTCGCAATAATGGTAATCACCGCGTGAATACCCATAACGACGCCTACCCAAAACATAACGCGCCAGTGGCTGTTTTTGTCTTTTTGCGCAGTGCCGAGTTTGGAAAAAAGGTCGGAACCGCTCCAGCATAAAAGGGCTATGAGGGCGAAAATAAACGCTGTCATCTGCTCTTTCTCCTTTGTATAAAAAAATTAAAAAAATAAAAACGCGAAGCCTTGACGGTAAAAACGATACGACTAAATATCGTATCCGCGCAGCTTCACGCTTTTAACGAAGGGTTTAACGATATCCGCAAAAGCCTTTGCCTCCGCGGTTTCCACGGGGGAAAGGTTTTGGGACATACAGTAATCGCCCGACTTAAACCGTTGCAGAAAATACTTCTCCGCGCCCCTTATCCACTCGGAGATTTTTGCCATGTTTTCGGCGTGATGGTATTCGGAAATAAGGGTAGTGCGGAATTCGTAGTCCGTTCCGCCCGAAAGGAAGAAATCGACCGTTTTTTCGACGTTTCTCGTGTCGTATTTATCGAAGCCTATAATTTTCGCGTAATTTTCGCGGTCGTTTTTTATATCCATAGCAAAATAATCGGCAAGTCCGTTCTCCGAAAGGCTCTTAACCATATCGGGGTTAGTCCCGTTCGTGTCGATTTTTACCGAGTAGCCGAGTTTTTTCAGTTTTTCGCAAAATTCGGGAAGGTCTCTATTTAACGTAGGCTCGCCGCCCGTAACGCAAACGCCCTCTACAATGCCTTTTCTTTTTTTAAGGTAAGAAAAAACTTCGCTTTCGGGGAGAATATCTAAATTTTCGGAATCTACAACGAGTGCGGCGTTATGGCAAAAACCGCAACGGAAATTGCAGCCTCCCGTAAACACGGTAGCCGCCACAAAGCCGTCGTAATCGACGAGCGAAAGTTTTTCCATTCCGAATAATTGCATAAAACTAACCCTTAAAAATCGAACTGCCGATATATTCTAACATAAAAGCGCGCCGTTTGCAATCGTTTTTGCATATCGGGCGCGCGTAGTAACTTAAAATCTCTAAAACTTATCCTCTTCGTTTTCGCGGCGGAGAGCGGCGGCTTCCGAGGAAAAATCCGAGGGGAGCGGATTGACGTGCACCATGCAATGCTTTATCCGAGAATCCGAGCCTTCTATCGCGCGGTGGGTAGCCTCGGCAATCGCGTGAGATTCTTTAAGCCGCAGGTTTTCGTCCGCGCCTATCTCGACGTCAACGTAAAGCTTATTGCCGAACATTCTCGTTTTGAGGTTGTCTACGGTAAGCACTCCGTCTATGGATAAAATTATTTTTCTTAATTCTTCTTCCTTTTTCTCCGAACAGGATTTGTCGGTAAGCTCGTCTATACATTCTATAAATATGGAAATCGCGGTTTTAACGATAAACGCGCAGACGATAATCGAGGCTATGACGTCGAAAATTTTCATTCCGAAAATCAGCGTCGCCCCGACGCCGACGAGCGCGCCGAACGAGGAAACCGCGTCCGCTCTGTGATCCACCGCCGCCGCCTTTAGGGAAACGGAGTTTATTTTTTTCGCCTCCGCCCGCGTGTACCAAAACATAAGTTCCTTAAAGGCTATGGATACCGCCGCCGCAATCAGGGCAAGCGTTTCGGGGGTAGGGGCGTTCTGGTATTCCCCCGTGAAAAGACTTTTTATCCCGTCGTATCCGACCAATGCGCCGGAAGCAAAAATTATCGCCGCAAGAACGATAGACGCTATACATTCGAACCTTTCGTGTCCGTACGGATGACTTGCGTCGGAGGGCTTGCTTGCGATCGCAACGCCTATAATCACGATTATTCCGCTTATCACGTCAAAGCAGGAATTTATCGCGTCCGAAACGAGCGCGGACGAGTTGCCGACAAGTCCGCCGACAAGCTTTATCGCTGCCAAAAACAAGTTTACGAATATAGTTATGACCGCAACTCTGATAGCCGTTTTTTCGGGTATACGTTCCTTTGTCAATCTCTTTTCCCCACAAACGAATTTTATGGGATATTATACTTTTATTTTACGCCGCTTGTCAAACGTTTTCGCTTGCAAACGCAAAAATTTTATGGTAAACTTTACCATAAGCAAGGAGTTAAAAATGAAAGCGGTAATACAGCGTGTAAGGAACGCGGAACTGAAAGTAAACGGCGAGCTTATCTCGAAAATCGGGAAAGGCTACGTCATATTTCTCGGCGTAGGCAAGGGCGACAAAAAAGAGCAAGCCGATTATTTTATCAAAAAGATACCGCCTCTTCGCGTGTTCGAGGACGAAAACGGTAAGATAAACAAGTCTGTTTCGGACGCCAACGGAGAAATTCTGCTCGTTTCGCAGTTTACGCTGTATGCAAACGCTTCTCACGGCAATCGTCCGGATTTTCTCGCGGCGGAAGCCCCCGAAAGGGCGAACGAGCTTTATTTATACGTCGCGGAAGGCTTGCGCGCGGCAGGGCTTACGGTAAAGCTCGGCGTGTTCGGCGCGGATATGAAGATAACGCAGGAAAACGACGGACCGTTTACCCTGATTTTGGAAAAATAGGGAAAAGAGACGAGCTTTTTCTTAAGGCAAAAATTCGTCGCTTGCAAAAGCTCGGCGGCTTAAACGCGGATAAAAAGCGCGGAAAGCGTTTATAAACGTTGACAAAAGTTTTTGCGAGTGCTAAAATTGAATGCGAAAAATCTTCAAGGAGTAAAAGAGGAGAAAAAATATATGAATTATCAGAACACTTTAATGTGGAAAGAGATTAACGAAACCCCGAGAATATTCGGCGCAATTCGCGAAGCGAACGAAAAGACGATGAACGCGCTCGTCTCCGCAATCAAGGCGAGCAAAGCGACTAATTTCGTCGCGGCGGCGAGAGGCACGAGCGACCACGCGCTTATATTCTTCAAATACATAACCGAAATTTATACCAAATACACCGTCGGTCTTTCCGCGCCGAGCGTTTTGACCCTTTATAAAGGCAACGTAAACTACGAAAACAGCGTAGTGGTCGGTTGCAGCCAAAGCGGTAAAGCGGCGGACGTTTTAGAGGTCATAAGAAAGGGCAACGCGCAAGGCGCGATTACCGTAGCCGTTACCAACGACGAGGAAAGTCCGCTCGCGAAGGAAGCTAAATTTCACCTTTATTGCGATTGTCTGGAGGAAAAATCGGTTGCGGCGACAAAGACATTCTCCGCGCAGCTGTATCTTCTCTCTTGGCTTACCTACGAGCTTGCGGAAAACAAAGCGGATCTCGAAGCTCTTAAAAACTTAAAGGCTACGGCTACCGCAATCATTCCGCAAATCGACGCGCTCACCACAAAATACGCGGAACAGTTTAAAGGAATGAAGAGCGGCTTCGTTCTTTCCCGCGGAATAACCTTTGCAATCGCCATGGAAGCGACGCTTAAATTGCAGGAAACCTGCTATATCCAGATGAAGGGTTACCCGGGGAGCGACTTCTACCACGGACCTATGGCTATGGTCAACGAAAATACGCCCGTTATAATTTACTGCGCTAAAAACAAAGGCGACGCGGAATCCGAAAAGCTCGTCCGCGCTGATCAGGAAAAATGCGTGGATAAGATGATAAGCCTCGGCGCGCCCGTACTCGTCGTAACAAATGACAAGGCGCTTACCGGCAAAGGCGGAAACGCTTACGACGCTGTTTTGGATCTCGACGCACCCGAAGAAATCACCATGTTTGCGTTCGCGTTGTTCGCGCAGATGTTCGCTTGCAAAATTTCCTGCGCTATAGGCAACAATCCCGACGAACCCCGCGCTCTCAAAAAGGTTACCATAACGAAATAACCGACGGTTATTTTTAGAAAAAATGCGTAAAAACGGGACTGCAAAGTTCCCTTTAACCCCCGACGACTCATTGAATTGCGAGACGTCGGGGCTTTCTTTTTCGTGCCTCGTCTATCGGTTACCTGAGACCTCCGCGAGGTATTTGACTATGCCCTTAAAAAGCGAATAGGCTATTGTATCCTGATACTCGTCGGTGATAAGAAGAGCCTCCTCTTCGGGGTTAGATAAAAAACCGCATTCCGCTATAACCGACGGATACGTTGAGCAGTTAAGAATGTAATAGTCTCCCGTAAGCGGCGAAAAGCTCCTTACACTCCCCTCCATTTGATTAAAAACCGACTGAAGGCTTTCCGCAAGGAGCTTGGAATTTTCATCCCCCGCCTTATAAAAAACCTGCGCGCCGCGCCGAGACGAGACCGAAAATTCGTTGAGATGCACGCTCACGACGAGTGCGGGGCGAGATTTCAATATGATTTCCTTGCGCTTTTCCATATCCCGCCGCTTTAAATTCTTTACCGCTACGCCGTAAAGTCCCGCCTCAGTTTTTCTCGTCAAGACGGGGTTTATGCCGCCGCCTACGAGATAGCCTTCGAGCTTTTTAACTATTTTGAGGTTAATCTCGCTTTCCTTTGCCCCTGTCTTAACGCCCGTCACGCCCCCG
Source organism: Bifidobacteriaceae bacterium (assembly GCA_963610935.1). Lineage (GTDB taxonomy): Bacteria > Bacillota > Clostridia > Christensenellales > Borkfalkiaceae > UBA1259. The sequence goes on from CAVDPT010000003.1 coordinate 96,878, forward strand.
TCTATTCCGCCGTGCCCCGCGTCTAACACGACGGTTATACCCGTAACGTCCGCACCCGCACTCGTCTTCGTAAGCGCGGAAAAGCAAATAACGAATGTTATCGCTGTGACGAGCAGCACCGAAATTATTAAAATATTTCTTCTTTTAAGGACTAACATACCTCGCCTAAAACACCTCGATTGTTGATAAGTCTCACCGTTTACCGCACTTATCCACTTTTTTGGCGGCATTTGCACGGAAAAAGTGGATAACTCGCCGTTTATCCACGGTACAGTGTATTAAACCCTTTGGGGAAATATGATAAAAACGGGTGGAGTCATAACTCCTCGCGGCGCGTGAAAAGAAATTTTATAGCGTTTATAGCAAAACGAATATACGATTTAAGGGGAGGCTGACGTTTAATACGTCAGCCCCGTCTCCGCCATTCCTTACACCGCTCTCCGTCGTCATTCCGCACAGCTTTGGTCTGCCCGTTTGACGGACGAGTGCTTCGCGAGCAGTAAGCGGAGAAGTATCCGTTTGCCCATTGCTTCTCCGCCGTTGCTATTTTGGAACGGGCGAAAAAGTCGGCACGGCATTTTACGACGGAGCGGCTTTGAATAAGGAGTGAGATTATGAAAATATTGCTTGTAAACGGAAGTCCGCACAAAAACGGTTAGACGAACGGAACTTTATAAGAAGCGACGGCAACGCTCAACCAAAACGTTATCGAAACGAAATATTCGGAATAGGAAACCGTTTTTTATGCGCGGAAAACAAAAAAAGGCGAAAAACGCTTGATTTTTCGGCTAAACGGTGGTATCATATATATGCTTGACGATAGACTTGACGTATGAGAACGGAAGCCCGTTCTCATATTTTTATGTGAGGTGCCGTTTTGAAGGTTAAATCTATAGAAGAAATTAAGGCGTTTTGCGAAAAATACGCCGCGCCTTTGGGGCTTTTCGTTCCCAAGGTAGAGTTTAAGCAGGGCAAAAATCCGACTCTCACGGTGTTTATAGATAAGACGGGCGGGGTAGACCTCGACCTATGCGAGGCGTTTCACCGCGCCGTGTACGAGCCTATGGACGAACTCGATCCTACCTTCGGCGAGCCTTATACCCTGAACGTTTCTTCGCTCGGCGCGGACAGACCGTTCGTCACCGAAGAAGATTTTTCTTCTCACATAGGAAAGATGGTGGAAATTCGCTTGAAATCCCCCGTTCACGGCAAAAAGTATTACGAAGCCGTTTTGCTTTCTTACGGAAACGGCGCGATCGCCTTTAAGATAAACGACAAGACGGCTTACACCGCGGACATGAAAATCGTGGAGAAGGTAAGCGAATATATAGATTTCGAATAAAAATTCGGCTAATTATTAAACAATAAGCGGTCCTAAAAATCACGAGGTATACGCTTTAAGGAGACAAATATGATAAATCAGGATTTTTTCCTCGCCCTCGAGGATCTCGAAAGAGAAAAGGGCATTTCGCAAGCGGAATTCATTTCCGCGCTGGAGGAAGCGATGGTCGTCGCCTACAAAAAATCGGCGGGCGTAGCGGGGGAGCTTACCATTAAACTCAATCCCGAAAAGAAGACCATCAATATTTTCAGCGTTCGCCACGTCGTGGACGAGGTGACGGATTCCGATAAGGAAATTTCCGTCGAGGAAGCGAAGGAAATAAAAAAGACCGCTAAAGCGGGCGACGATATTACGCAGGAGATAAAATCCAAAGACTTTTCGCGTATCGCCGCGCAGACCATAAAGCAGGTTTTGACGCAGAAGCTCCGCGAGATCGAACACGCAAACACCATGGGCGAGTTCGAGGACAAAGAGGGCGAGCTTATGCAGTGCGTGGTAAGGCGGATAGAAGCGGGCAACGTTTACGTCGAAATCGGCGGCAAAGAGATAGAGGGCGTGCTTATGCCGAAGGACCAAATTGCCGGCGAGAAGTACGAGATCAACGAGAAACTCAACGTTTTCGTTAAGAGAATAAAGAACGTCGGCAGACTTTCGCAGATTATGGTTTCGCGTTCCGCCGCGGGACTCGTGTCTCGTCTTTTCGAGAACGAAGTTCCCGAAATCAAACAGGGCATAGTCGAAATTAAGAGCGTCGCGAGAGAAGCGGGACAGAGATCCAAAATCGCCATATATTCCACCGATTCGTCGGTGGACGCGGTGGGCGCGTGCGTGGGTAATAAAGGCGCGAGAGTGAACGCGATAGTCGCGGAGCTCGGCGGCGAAAAGATAGACATTATTCCGTGGAGCGAAAATCCGCTCGAATATATAAGCAAAGCTCTTTCTCCCGCACCCGTTATAAAAGTAGTGCAGACGGGGGATTTGAGCGCGATGGCGGTCGTTCCCGACGATAAGCTGTCGCTCGCGATAGGAAGGAGCGGACAGAACGCTCGTCTTGCGGTGAGACTTACCGGTTGGAAGATAGACGTTAAGAGCGAAAGCGCGGCGCTTAAAGAGCTCGGCGAGGAAGAAGAGCCGATAGAGGAAGAGGCGGAGCAGCCTTTAGAGCAGGATGCCGAGACGATAACCGAAGTTTCCGAAAAAACGGCGGAAGCGACGGAAGAATGATATTTTACCCAAACGGGGGCTATATTTACGGTTGACGATATGGAAAAGAAAACGCCTATGCGCACCTGTATCGCGTGCAGGGCGGTTAAGCCGAAACGCGAGCTGATAAGAATAGTAAAAAGCGGGACGGAAATATCGCTTGACAGGACGGGCAAGAAAAACGGACGCGGCGCGTATATATGCGACGACATAGAGTGCTTAAACAAGCTAAAAAAGGGGAAGCTCCTGTCGCGGACTTTTTCCTGCGCCGTCGATAATTCCGTTTACGACAAACTTTCGGAGGAATTCCTTGGAAAATAAAGGAAAGGCGGAGACCTATATAGGTTTTGCGATAAGAGCGGGGAAATTCCGTACGGGTATGAACTCGGTGCAGACGTTAAAAAGGGCAAACCTTGTCATAATTTGCCGCACTGCGTCAGAGAATACCGTAAAGGAAGGGCTGAAGACGGCTAAAAAGCTGAACGCCCCCGTACTTATAACTAAAACCAAAACGCTCGAAGAAATGACTCACAGAGAAAACGCCAAAATTATGGCGGTGACCGATATAAAGCTTGCGGAGGCGATTATCCGCGAATCCGAAAACGATTTTTCGACTTCCGATCAGGAGAAGATTTATGGCTGAAAAGAAAGAATTGCGTACCGAAAACATTAAAAAAATAACCGAAATAATCTCGGGCGGAAAGATTAACGAGCTGACGCGCGCGCTTACGGATGGGAATAACGGCGTAAAAGGACTGAAAGCTTCGCTCGAAGCAAAGCTCGCCGCGTTTCTCGAATTAAAGCGCGAGCAGGAAACTGCCGACAGCGGCGCGGCGGAAAGCGTCGCCGAAAACGCCGTCGATAACGCCGTCGATAATGCCGCCAATAATGTGGCGGAAAGCGTTGCCGATAGCGGCGCGGAGGAAACGACCGCTTCGTCCTCTCCGGAAAAGAGTCTTGATGCGGAGAAAGCCGAAAAGGAAATCGCCAAAGAAAAACCCGAAAAGAGGGAGAAAAAGGCGGCGGAAAAGGAAGAGATTCCCGAAGTAAAACCGCAGGTTAAAGAGGAAAAACCCGAGCAAAAGGGCGACAAGACTGATTTTGCGGCAAACGACGCGCCGGTAAAGGCGCAGGAGGAGACGCCCGCCGCGAGCGCGCAGCCGGACGCTCAACCGAGCGAAAAGCCCGCAGAGCCCGCGAAAAAGTATCCCTCATTTATCGTGAGAAGGGAGTCTCCGTACGTCAGCCCCGAGAAAAATAAGCAAAGAAAGGAATTCGTCCCTTCGGGGAATGCCGACAGGAGGACGGGGACCTTCGCGCCGCATTCGCAGGGCGGAAAAGGTTTTGGCGGAACGGGCGCGGGCAAATCCGCGTTCGGCGGAAAGGCGGCGGGTAAAAAACCCGTGGCCACCTATGTCGCGCCCCCCGTGCTTCCTTCTGCGGATAAACGCTCGTTCGGCAAGAAAAAGACTGCCGAAAAGTCTTATGAAGAAAAGCATACGCTCAATAAACGTTCGCTCATCAAAAACAACGTTTCGATAGAGGATTTCGACGAGAACAAGACGGGTTACAGAAAGCTTCGCCCCGCGAAGAAGAATAAAGACCGCGTTGAGGCAAACGTCATTAAGATAGAAAAGGCGGTCATCAATACCGAAATTATTCCGCTTAAGGTTTTGAGCGAGAAAATAGGCATAACCGCGGCGGAAATAACGAAAAGACTTTTTAAAGAGGGTATTTTCAAGACCATCAACGATTCGATAGACTTCGACACCGCGGCGTTCATTGCGGACGACGTGGGCGTGGAACTCGAGCTGAAGCTCGATAAGACCGCGGAAGACGTTCTTTCCGAAAACTTCGAGGGCGCGCCCGACGACGAAAAGGATCTCTTGCGCCGTCCGCCGGTCGTCACCGTTATGGGACACGTCGATCACGGCAAAACCTCTATTCTCGACAGGATAAGAAAAACCAACGTTACCGCAGGGGAAGCGGGCGGAATAACTCAGCACATCGGCGCGTATCAGGTTTCGGTCGGCAAAAACGCCATAACCTTCCTCGATACCCCGGGGCATGCGGCGTTTACCGCAATGCGCGCGCGCGGAGCGCAGGCTACGGATATAGCCGTTCTCGTAGTCGCGGCGGACGACGGCATAATGCCGCAGACGGTTGAGGCGATTAACCACGCCAAAGCCGCGGACGTTCCGATTATCGTCGCGGTAAATAAAATAGATAAGCCCGAAGCGAATATAGAACGGGTAAAAACACAGCTCACCGAAAACGGACTTCTCCCCGAAGAGTGGGGCGGCGACGCTATTATTTGTCCCGTATCCGCAAAGACGGGCGAGGGTTTCGACGAGCTTTTAAACAGTATCAACCTCGTCGCGGAAATAAAAGACCTTAAAGCAAATCCGAAGCGCAACGCGAAAGGCGTGGTTATAGAAGCGAAGCTCGACGCGAACAAAGGTCCTATCGCAACGGTACTCGTGCAGAACGGCACGCTCAAAGTGGGCGACAGCTTTATCGTAGGCACGGTAACGGGCAAGGTTCGCGCTATGGTAGACGACAAGGGCAGGAGAATAAGCTCCGCAGGTCCTTCCGTACCCGTTTCGGTTATGGGATTAGAAGACGTGCCTAACGCGGGCGACGTGCTGTACGTCGGCGATCAGGATAAGCTCGTCAAGATGGTTGCCGAGGAAAGAAAGAACAAAGAACGCGAAAACATGATAAAGTCATCCTCCAAGCTCACGCTTGACGACGTGTTCGGTAAGATGGCGGAGGGCGAAATAAAGGTCCTCAACATTATCGTAAAAGCGGACGTTCAGGGCTCGGTCGAGGCGGTTAAACAGTCGCTCGAAAAGCTATCCGACGAAGAGGTCAAAGTAAACGTTATACACGCGGCGGCGGGCGCGATAAAGGAGTCCGACATTATGCTTGCGGAATCCTCCAAAGCGATAATCATCGGCTTTAACGTGCGCCCCGACAGCAACGCAAAGGCGATTGCCGAAAGAAGCGGCGTGGATATAAGACTTTACCGCATCATTTACGAAGCGATAGACGACGTTAAGAAAGCGCTTAAAGGTATGCTCGCACCCAAGATTACCGAGACCTATCTCGGAAAAGCCGAGGTTCGCGAGGTCTTCAAAATCACCGGCGTCGGTCAGGTTGCGGGTTGCTATGTTACCGAAGGCAAAATTCTTCGTACGGGCAAGCTCCGCATTTACCGCGACGACGTTATGATTTGCGAAGGCAACGTTCTGCAACTAAAACGCTTTAAGGACGATGTGAAAGAGGTTGCGCAGGGCTTCGAGTGCGGTATTTCGATAGAGAAGTTCAACGACATAAAGATAGGCGACTTTATCGAATGTTACAGCATAGAAGAGAGCAAGGAGTAAAATGAGAGCGAGAGTAAGCAGAGCGGCGCCAAGGACGGACAGACTTAACGCCGAGTTCAAGAGAGAGATTTACGAAATTATCTCGCGGCGGCTCAAGAACCCGCTCGTTACCGAGATGTTTTCCGTTCTCCGCGTGGACTGCACGAAGGATTTATCTCACGCAAAGGTGTATGTAAGCGTGTTTTCGACGTCCGATGAAAAGCGCGCCGTCACCTTTAACGCCATAAAAGGGGACGCGAAGAAAATTCGTCAGGAGCTTTCGCGTTCTATGCACATAAGAACCGTACCCGAACTCGATTTTCTCCTCGACGATTCTATGGAATATTCGGCGAAAATGGATAAGCTTTTTTCGGGGCTTACTTACGGCGAGCATACGGAAAAAGAAAATGCCGAGGACGGCGGTACGGAAGAAAGATTATAAAAATAACGGGAAGGAAAGATGATAACCATCGAAACGCTTGTAAACAGGCTTAAAAACGAGAAAAAAGTCGCTATACTAATACACGTTCGCCCCGACGGGGACTGCGTGGGGAGCGGCGTCGCGCTTAAACTCGCGCTCGAAGCTTTAAGCGTTTCCGCGGAGGTTTTTTGTTCGGACGATATTCCCGCGCGTTTTTTCTTCCTTGAAGAGACGAAAAAAATCAGAAAAGATTTTTCGCCCGAGGGGTTTTCGGCGTTTATTGCCGCGGACTGCGCCGATTTATTCAGGCTCGGCAACTTTGCGGAAACTTTCCGCGCACAGAAGAACACTTACGAAATAGATCACCATATAAGCAACACGCATTTTGCGCGGCATAACTACGTCGCGGAACGCGGCGCGAACTGCGAAAACGTGATGGAGATAATAAAGCAGGCGGGGGTTATAATAGATAAGAAAATCGCCGATTATCTCCTTATGGGAATAATGACGGATACGGGCAATTTCAAACATAAAAACGTTACGCCCGACACGCTTTATAAGAGCGGAGAACTGCTCGCGGCGGGCGCGGATATGAACGAAATAGCTTATTATATGTTTTCCGCGCAAAGTAAGGAGCGCGCAAAACTTTTCGGAATGACTATGTCCGCGATACGGTATTTTGAAGACGGCAAAATAGCGATAGCTTCCGTGCGGCGCGACATGCTGGAAAAAGCGGGCGCGCGCGCGGACGAAACCGAAGGCTTTATAGATTTCGTAATGGGCGTAGTCGGCGTGGAGGTCGGCGCGTGCGTTATGGAGATGGAAAAGAACAAGTTTAAGATAAGTTTGAGGTCGAAGAGCGCGGACGTGAACGCGGTAGCGGGGGTATTCGGCGGCGGCGGACACGTTCTCGCGAGCGGCTGTCAGGTATTCGGCGAATACGAAGAGGTCATAGACCGCCTCGTCACCGCCATAAAAAGGTTTCTATAGCGGGCTTTGTGCGGCTCGTCCGTGAATAAAAAATGAAAGGCTTTATCAATCTTTATAAGCCCTGCGGCGTTTCCTCCGCCTTTGCCGTCGGAGCGGTTAAGCGAAAATTCAATACCCCTTGCGGGCATATGGGTACGCTCGACCCCATGGCTTCGGGGATACTCCCCGTCGGCGTGGGCAAGGCTTCGAGACTTTTTCAATTCATTACCGAAAAGAAAAAGACCTATCGGGCGAGATTTAAATTCGGCGTTTCGACCGACACTCTGGACGTGACGGGGAGGCTCGAAAAAACTACCGAGTTTATCCCGACCGAAGAGGAAATAAAAGCGGCTCTTCCGTCTTTTACGGGCGAAATCATGCAAAAACCGCCTAAATACTCGGCAAAGAGCGTTGGCGGAAGGCGCGGCTACGAGCTTGCGAGAAAGGGCGTGGATTTCGACCTCCCCGAAAAACAAGTGTCCGTTTTCAGGTATGAATTTCTCGGTAAAACCGAGGACTGCGGCGAAAACGAATATGCGTTCGAGATAGACTGCGGCGGCGGAACTTATATACGTTCGCTCGCGCGGGATTTGGGCGAAAAGCTCGGCTCGCTCGCGGTGATGAGCGCGTTGGAACGCACCGCTTCGGGAATATTTACGAAGGAAAATTCGGTGACGCTCGAAGAGTTTAAGTCGTCCGACAATCCCGAAAAATTTCTCATAAAACCCGAGCTTACGGTAAATTTCCCCGAAATAGTTTTGAGCGGAAAGGAAGCGACGAGAATACTCAACGGAATATTCGACTATCGGGTAGAAAAAGACGGACTATATAAAGTTTTCAACGAAAAAGAATTTCTGGGCGTGGGCGAAGCCGCGGACGGAATATTGAGGATAAAGGCGTATGTCAGATAGTGTATTAAAAACCGTATTTGCGCTCGGTTATTTCGACAGCGTGCATAGCGGGCATAGGGCGGTTATCGCGGCGGGAAGAAAGCTCGCCGACGAGCTTGGCGCGAGCCTCACGGTTTTTACCTTTAAAGGGAACCTTAAAGCCGCGCTTACCGGCGAAAAGGATAAGTACGTTTACAGTTATAAAGAGAGAGAGGCGCTTTTTCGAGAGCTCGGTGCGGACGACGTGTTTTTCGCGCCGGTAGACTTTAACTTTTTGTCCCTCGGCAAGCTTGCTTTTCTTAATAAGATGAATAAAAAGTATCCGATCGTCGGCTACGTTTGCGGCGAAGACTATTGTTTCGGCAAATTCGGAGAGGGGAAAGTCAAAGATCTCGCCGTTTACGCGGAGCAAAAACAGCAGAAGCTCGTCGTAGTTCCGCCCGTTTTAACCGACGAGGGGAGGAAAGTTTCCACTACCTACATAAAACGTCTGCTCGCGGCGGGAGATCTTACAAAAGCCAACGCGCTTCTTCTTCGTCCGTATTCTTTTACGGGAGTCGTGAAAGAGGGCAGAAAAGTCGGTACGGAAATAGGTTTCCCCACGGCTAACGTTATCCCCGACAAGGAAAAACAGCCATTGAGGGACGGCGTTTACGCGGGGCATCTTTTCTTGGACGGCGTTTGTTATAAAGCCGTCGTTAACTACGGCACCCGTCCGACTTTCCACCTTTCGGATAAACTGGCGGAAATCCACATTATAGGGTTTAGCGGAGATTTGTACGGGCAGGAAATTACCGTGTATATGGACGCGTTTATTCGCGAGATAGAGAAGTTCTATTCGGAGGAAGAGCTGTCTCGCCGTATAGCGGCGGACAAAAAAGCGGTCGAGGAAGGAAACTTCGGCGAGCGTTAACGGCGAAAACGCCCTCATGCGGGGTAAGCCGACAAAAAGCTTTGGGGAGCGACTATGATAGAATTCGGACCGAGCGGAAACTCCGAAGGGTTTTCCGTGGCGGGTAAAAAGACGAGCGAGGAATCCGCGCTTTGGGTAAGGGATATGGGGCTCGACTGCTTCGAATATTCCTTCGGCAGGGGCGTGAGAATGTCGGACGAGAGCGCGCTCCGCATAGGCGAGGCGTTTAAAAGTGCCGCCGTTGACATAAGCGTTCACGCGCCGTACTACATAAATTTCGCTAACCCCGACGACGAGCTTATAGAAAATTCGTATAACTACGTTCTCGATTCCGCTAAAAAGGAAAAGCTCCTCGGCGGAAACAGAGTAGTGTTCCACCCCGCAAGCCAGGGGAAAGCTTCCCGCGAGGCGGCGGTAAGCTTAACCGAAGAAAGACTGAAAAGGCTGTGCGACAAGGTTTACGCGGCGGGATTGGAAGATATAAAATTCGCGCCCGAAACCATGGGAAAGCTCGGGCAGATAGGTTCTATCGAAGAGATTACGCGGTTTTGTAAAATAGACAGAATTTTCGTGCCGGCGGTAGACTTCGGTCACGTCAACGCAAGAGAACACGGGAGCTTAAAGACCGAAAAGGATTACGAGGACAGACTTTCGTATATGATTTCCGAGCTGGGCTACGAGAAAATGAAGGGCTTCCACGTCCACTTTTCCAAAATCGAATACGGCGCGAAAGGCGAGATAAGACACCTTACCTTTGCGGACGACGAATACGGACCGGAATTTCCGCCGCTTGCCGCCGTGCTTAAGAGGTTAAAGCTCGAGCCGTACGTTATTTGCGAATCGGCGGGTACGCAGGATATAGACGCGCTCGCGATGAAAAAGGAGTATTTCGGAGAATAACGAGGTGGCGGTTTATGAGACACTTAAAGCTTCGAGACGGTGAATCCGCGCTTATCACGGACAGGCTCACGAGAAAATACTTTGCGGGCTTCGACCTTGCCGAGGGCATACTCGTTATGGAAAGCGACCGCTCGACTTATTTTACGGACGCAAGATACTTTTACGCCGCAGAACCGAAAATCGCGGCGGCGGGCGCAACTCCCGTGCTTTTTACGGGAGGCAAACAGCTTGAAAATTTTGTCAAAGACCGCGGAATTACCGTGCTTTACGTAGATTACGAAAGGACAACCGTCGCGGAATACGAGCGGTATAAGGCGTTCGGCGCGGAGATAAAAAACTGCGCGGAAGATATTATGGCGATGCGCGCGATAAAAAGCGAAGAGGAGCTTAAGTATATCCGCACCGCTTGCGACATAATACAAAAAGCTTATTATTCGGCGATAAAACTCGCAAAAGTCGGCGTTACCGAAAGAGAGATTGCGGAAGCGATACGCGCGGAGATAAAAAGACTCGGCGGAGAAGGCGAATCGTTTGAAACGATCGTCGCGTTCGGCGAAAACGCCGCGATTCCGCACCACGAAACGGGCGATACGAAGCTTAAGGAAAACTCGTGTATTCTCGTCGATACGGGCGCGGTTTACAAGGGGTATTGCTCGGACTTTACGAGGACGTCGTTTTTCGGCACGCCGAGCGAGGAATTTATAAAGGCTTATGAAGCGACGCTCGCGGCAAACCTCGCGGCGTTCGAGAACATACAAGAAGGGACGAGCGGTGCGACTGCGGACGCGTTTGCGAGAAATTTGCTTATAGAGCGCGGCTACGGCGAATATTTCACTCATTCTTTAGGACACGGCGTGGGAACGGAAATTCACGAACGCCCCACCCTTTCGCCGAGGTCGAAAGACATTTTAAAGGAAGGCGCAGTTTTCACCATAGAACCGGGGGTATATTTAAACGGCAGATTCGGTATCAGGATAGAGGATACCGCAACTATTAAAAACGGCAAAGCGGAAAGATTTTTTACCGACGGTAAAGAGCTTTCCATAATAAAAGCAAAATAAACGTTCAAGGAGAACAACAACAATGATATCAGCAGGCGAATTCAGAAAAGGCGTAACCTTCGAATACGAAAGCGGAATTTACACCATCGTAGATTTCCAGCACGTTAAACCCGGGAAAGGCTCGGCATTCGTAAGAACCAAAATGAAGAACGTTATCACGGGCGCGGTGCTCGAAAAAACGTGGAACCCCACCGAAAAAGTTCAGGAAGCGCACATCGAAACCAAGAATATGACCTATTCTTACAACGACGGCGAGCTTTATTACTTTATGGATCAGGACTTCGAGCTTGTTCCGTTAAACCACGAGCAGGTAGAAGACGCGCTCCGTTACATCAAAGAGAACGACAACGTCGTCGTTAAATTCTACAAGGGCTCGGCGTTCTCCGTCGAATGCGAAAACTTCGTTACCCTTCGCGTAGTGCAGGCAGATCCCTCCGTTAAGGGCAACACCGCTACCAACGCGACAAAAGAAGCCGTTCTCGAAACGGGCGCGAAGATTCAGGTGCCTATGTTCGTTCAGGAAGGCGAACTTATCAGAGTAGATACCAGAACGGACGAATATATGGAGCGCGTTAAAGGCTAAACCTTGACGGGTTTTCTACGCTTCGATAAAGAAGAAAAGAATTTAAAGAAAATGAAAACCGCGATTATTACGGGCGCGAGCGGCGGTATAGGCGCGGCGCTCGTAAAAAAATTCGTCGGCGAGGGGTATTTCGTCGTCGGCGGGTATAACCAAGGCAAGGATCGCGCGGAGAAGCTTATTCGCGAACTCGGCGGGCGTAAGGATTACTTTCTGCCCGTCTTTTCCGATTTATCCGAAAAGGGCGGCGCGGACGCGCTTTATAGGGCGGCGGTCGAGAATTTCGGGCACGCCGACGTGCTTATCTGCTCGGCGGGGCTTGACCTTTATAAGCTTGCGGAAGAGACTACGGAAGAGGAGATAGGCAAGCTTTTTTCGGTGAACGTGCTTGCGGCGTATCGGCTCGCCTCGCTCGTCATTCCCGAAATGCAGAGGAGAGAATTCGGCAGAATAGTTTTCGTCTCTTCGGTATGGGGCGTTGCGGGCGCGGCTATGGAAAGCGCGTATTCCGCTTCTAAATCCGCGCTTATAGGGCTTTCTAAAGCTCTCGCGAAGGAAACGGGCGGAAACGTTACCGTAAACTGCGTGTCCCCGGGGGTTATAGACACTCCCATGAACGCGCGCTTCGATAAGGAAGAAATGGCGGAGCTGATAGAAAGAACGCCCGCGGCAAGGCTCGGGACTCCCGAAGAGGTTGCGGAGCTTTGCTTCTTTTTGTCGGGCGAAAAGGCAGGCTTTATTACGGGGCAGAACGTCGTGATAGACGGCGGATTTATTCTTTGACAATTCTTCGCGTATGAAAGCGGAGCGTTTCGAGCGTCGTATGCGCACGCATATCGTATGCGCAAACTTTGCGTTCGTAAACCGCACGACTCAAACGGAAAACGGCGAAAAAGGGGGGCTCACTATGAAAAGAAAAGACGGCTTAAAAAACGGCGCGCTTCTTGCAGACGCGGAAAAGTCGCCTTTTTTTCATATAGCGATAGTCGCGCTTCTTGCGATAGGTCTTTCTTCGCTTCCCGTAGAAAAGCTTTTTATCCGCAGTCTCGGCGAGGGGAACGCCTATCTTTTAGGCGGTTCGATTATAAGGCTCGCGCTTTTTATAGCGGCTCTTGTGACGGCTTTGAAATACGGTTTTAACAAGCCCTTTAGGACGAGCGGCGGGTTTATCCGTTACGCGCTTATTCTTCCGCTTTTTCTCGTCGTAATAAACAACGCTCCGCTTTTGCCGATTTTTTCGGGGAACGCGGGACTTACGGCGGACGGAACGCGCGCCGTCCTTTATATATCGTATTGTTTTGCGGTAGCGGCTTTCGAGGAAACGGTTTTCCGCGGAATAATTTTTCCGCTTTCGTATATAGCCCTTAAAAACAAGCCGAAACGACTTTTTTGGTCGGCGGTTTTGTCTTCCGCCGTGTTCGCGCTGGCGCATATATTCAACCTCTTTGCGGGGGCGAGCTTCGGCGCAACTATCCTGCAAGTCGGCTATTCCTTTTTGCTCGGCGGGCTGTGCGCGGTGAGCTTAATCGCGGTAAAAAATGTATACGTTCCGATAATCTTTCATTTTATTTATGATTTAGGCGGTTTTTTCTGCGACGAAAAAATCGGCGTCGCGGCGTGCGCGCGTTGGGATACGCCGACGGTGGTTATAACCGTCGTTCTCGGAATAATCGTATGCGCATATACGATAATTCTTGCCGTAAAGCTCGATAAATCGTACGGCGAAAATCCGTTTTCGGACGGAATAGACGAAGAAAACGAGGGGTGCCGCGCGGACGGGACGGACGGCGCGGTATAAAAAAAACTAATTGCGCAGGACTTGAAAATTTTACGCGAGTGTAGTATACTGTATGCGTAAACGAGGCGGAAAACGCCGCGCTTTTACGCAAGAACGATTATTCCTAAAAAGGAGACAAGAAGAGAATGCTTACGGCAATTTGCGGAATCAACTGGGGCGACGAAGGAAAAGGCAGAATGGTAGACCTTTTGTCCGAAAACTACGACGTAGTGGTAAGGTATCAGGGCGGAAACAACGCCGGACACACCGTCGTCAACGAGCGCGGAAAATTCGTGTTGAATTTGCTCCCGTCCGGAATTTTAAGAGAGAACGTCGTCAACGTGATGGGCAACGGCGTCGTGATAGACGTTAAACACCTCGTCGAGGAAATGGGGAGACTAAAAGACGCGGGAATAAAGATTACTCCCGACAACCTCAAGATAAGCGACAGAGCGGTTATTTGCATGCCTTACCACGTTATGCAAGACTGTCTCGAGGAGGGCAGACTGTCGGATAAAAAATTCGGCTCTACTCGCCGCGGCATCGCGCCCGTTTACGGCGATAAGTATATGAAAAAAGCTATCCGCATGGGCGAGCTTCTGGATATGAAAGCCTTAAAAGACCGTCTTGCGGACATCGTGGAGTGGAAAAATCTTACCCTTTGCAACGTTTACGGCGGCGAACCCGTTTCTTTAAGCGAGATGACGGAGCATCTAAAGCGTTACGGAGAGCAGCTCATTCCCTTTATAACCGACGTCGGCGCGTATCTTACCGAGGCGGACAAAGCGGGTAAGAGAATTATGTTCGAGGCGCAACTCGGCGCGCTCCGCGATATAGACTTCGGCATTTATCCGTATACCTCTTCGTCCAACGCGATTGCGGCGTACGCTCCCGTCGGCGCGGGGATTCCCAACCTGAAGCTCGACCTCTCGATAGGTATAATGAAGGCTTATTCCACCTGCGTAGGGGAGGGACCGTTTACTGCGGAATATTTCGGCGAAAAAGCGGAAGACTTGAGAAAGGCGGGCGGCGAATACGGCGCGGCTACGGGCAGACCGAGAAGAGTAGGTCCGTTCGACGCGGTGGCGAGCAAGTACGGAATTCGTATTCAGGGCGCGGACGAAATCGCGCTTACAAAGCTCGACGTTTTGAGTTACGCAAAGGAAATAGAGGTCTGCGTCGCTTACGAAAAGGACGGACGGGAGACTACGGAATTCCCCTTCCCGCAACACCTCGACAGTTATAAGCCCGTTCTTAAAACGGTCAAGGGCTGGAACTGCGATATAAGCGGTTGCAGAAAAAAAGAAGATTTACCTAAAGAAGCGAGAGAGTATATAGCGTTTTTGGAAAAGTCGATCGGAGCAAAGATTAAATACGTCTCCGTCGGCGCGGAAAGAGAAGCTTATATAGTAATGTATTAAAAGACGCTATCGGGCGGCGCGCTTCGCCGCCCGATAGTAATTTTATATAGGAAAAAAACCGATTGCGGAAAGCGCAAGGCTTTACGCAAGGGAATTAGAAGAGTTATGCAAAGAAAAAGCGGTGTTCTTATGCCCGTTTTCTCCCTGCCGTCGGAGTACGGCATAGGCGGATTCGGGAGCGAAGCGTTTGATTTTATAGATTATCTTAAAAAAGCGGGGCAAAGCTACTGGCAGATTTTGCCGCTTGCGCCCACGGGTTACGGCAATTCTCCGTACTCGTCGGTGGCGGCGGATATTATCAGCCCGTATTATATAAGCCCCGAGACATTAAAGGAAAAAAGACTCGTTACTAAAGAGGAAATTTCCTTTTCGCGTAAATCGGTCTCCGCAGAGGAAAACGCCGCGGCGGGATATATAGACTACGGCTTTTTATACGCCGTGCGTTTTCCGCTTTTGAGGAAGGCGTTTTCACGCTTTGACAGAAAGGAAGCGGATTTTTCCCGCGCGGTGAAAGAGAAAAAATACCGCGATTACGCGCTTTTTATGGCTATAAAATACGCCTCGGGACAACGCGACATGACCGAATGGGAAAAGGGGCTGAAATTCCGCGACGAAAAGGCGATAAAAGACTTCGAGAAGGACTACGGGGAGGAGATTGCCTTTTGGGAATTTACCGCTTTCGAGGCGGAGTCGGAGTGGCTCGCGGTCAAAAGTTACGCGGGGAAGAACGGCGTTAAAATTATAGGCGATATGCCTCTCTACGTCGCGGGCGATTCTGTGGACGTGTGGAAAGATCCGCAGCTTTTTATGCTTGACGAGGAGCTTAAACCCAAGCTCGTTGCGGGAGTGCCGCCCGATTATTTCCAGAAAGACGGGCAGCTTTGGGGTAACCCCGTGTACGATTACGCCGCGCACGAGCGCGAAGGTTTTCGTTGGTGGGTGCATAGAATAAAAAAGGCTCTTTCGCTGTTCGACGTGGTGAGAATAGACCATTTTCGCGGGCTTGACAGATTTTTCGCGATAACGGCGGGCGAGCCGAACGCAAAAAACGGCAGGTGGGTGGAAGTCCCTTCCGAAAAGCTTTTTGCGGCTATAAAAAAGGAAACGCCCGAAGACTGCATAATTGCGGAAGACCTCGGAATTATAGACGACGGCGTGCGCGCTCTTCTGAAAAAAACGGGCTATCCCGGGATGAAAATTCTCTCGTTTGCCTTTAACGGCGAAAAAGACAACCTTTACCTCCCCGAAAACATCGAGAAAAATTCGGTGTGCTATACGGGTACGCACGACAACGACACACTGATAGGACTTATTCGCGGCGCGTCCGAGTGGGACTTTAATAACCTTACGCGCGGAGTGAAGAACAGCACGGAAACGGTGCTTAAAGAGGAACGGCTTTTTAAGTCGGACGAGGAGCTTGCGGATACCATAATAGAACTCGGGTTCGCCTCTAAAGCGGATACGTTTATAATTCCTATGCAGGACGTGCTAAAAAAGGGCGGCGACTACCGCGTGAACGAACCGGGGACGGTTAAACCGCAAAACTGGGCGGTGAGATTCGCTAAAGAGGATTTTTCGGCGGACAGCGCGAAGAAGCTCTACAAACTTACCGAAAAATATAAAAGATTATAAGGGGGATTAGCCGTTGAGTAAGGGCAGAAAAACGGGAATAATAATATTGGCGGTGCTTATTGCGGCGACCTTGGCGTTTATCTGGGGCAACTCTGCGGTAAGCAAAGCCGAATCGGCGGAAGAGTCCGGCAAAGTTTACGGCGTATTTGTCGAAATTTTCAACGCGCTTTTCGGCGAGGGCGTTATAACTCACGACGTTTTTCGTAAAATTGCGCATTTTGCGGAGTACGCGCTTTTGGGCGTGGAAATTTACTCGCTTATCTCGCTTACTCTCGGCATAAAACCGCTCGTCGTTTTGTCCTCGTTTCAGTTCGGTCTGTACGCGGCGGTTATCGACGAAAGTATTCAGATACTTTCCGAAAGGGGCGCGCTCGTTTCGGACGTGCTGCTCGATTTTTGCGGATACGCTTTCGGCGCGTGCGCGTTCCTCGCCGTTGTCTTGGTTGTAATGGCAATAAAACGCAGGAAGAAACGGGGCGAGAGCCGTTGAAATCCGCTTGCGTTGTTTGACGTCGTTTGCCGTTCGCCGCGCCGCGCTACGGCGCATAACCGTTTTACGCCGAAAGAAAAGCGGTTGTGTTTAGCAAGGCGATTAAAACGCCTCAAAAGAGACAGACGACGGGGCAAAAAGAATTTTTTGGTAAAGGGACGAAAATCCTTGCCACGCAACGAATATTATGTTATAATGCAAGCGAGAAAACTTGCTTGCAAGGGTTTTCGAGCGCAGTATTTCACAAGGAAAGCGCAAAAACATTTTCGTTTTTGCAGAAACTCGTCAGAGTTTCAAAGTGTTTGTCGTCAGACAAATAGTTTGCTTTCCGAAGTATAATACAGGAAAACTTGCTTGCAAGGGTTTTCGAGCGCAGTGTTTCAACGGAAACGGCGATTTGGCGAAGACAAAGCGCAGGCTACGACGGTTGCCCGCGACAAAATTTATTTTTGTCGCGTTTCGACGTTTTAATATAATGCGTAAAAGGCCAAAGAGACGAAGTCTCTTTTATAGAAAGGCTCACACTTCTTTCCCTCATTTTAATGGCGTTGTTGCGTTTATTCTTAATAGACGCAACAACGTGTTTTAAACGGCGAATTTGCCGATTATAAAAGCGACAAAAAATAAAATAATTATCAAAAACCGCCCGAATGTGCTTGACAAAAGCCGAGGTTTAATGTATAGTATAGAAGTATTTTCGGCGGAACGAAAATACGGCAACGCTTGACGGAACGGGCGTTGCGTCCCGATTTCGGGGGTATGGCTCAGTTGGTAGAGCGCCGCGTTCGCAACGCGGAGGCCAGGGGTTCGAATCCCCTTACCTCCACCATTTAAGAAGAATAGGTTTGATACAATATGTGTCAGACCTTTTTTCTTTGCAGATAGGGAGATTTTTCCTTTCCGTAAACAAGTTTCAGAGCCTTGTAGGAGTGTCAAACGACATTTTTGCGAGGCTCTTTTTCTTTTTGTATTTTACTACGGAACGAAAGGTCTATCAACGGAACGATAGGTACTGCTACGGAACGAAAGGTGTTTTTTATAAAATTCTCATAAAGTCTCGACAAGATTCTGCAAGATTCTGCAAACCTCTTGCGTTTTTCTCAAAAAAGTGCTATAATCTGATAGAAAGTGATTGGCTATTTAGGAGTTGAAGGTATGAAATATAATTATTCAGACGCCATTATTCAATTAAGGGTGAAATTAAATGTCTCGCAAACTGAGCTTGCAAAATTACTAGGTGTTTCGTTTTCATCAATAAATAGGTGGGAGAAAGGGAAATTTGCACCTACTATCATTGCTAGGGAAAAGCTAAAAGTGCTATTTAAAGAAAACCAAATTGAACTGAAGGAGATGTAAATTATGTACAAGCATTTTAATGAGGATACGAGAGTCAAGTTTCCGGCAACAATTCAATTTTTAAGATTAGGTTATGAATACCAATCATTAAAAGATGCTGTTATTGATTTTAATACAAAGATTTTTGTAAATAGATTTAAGCCTGCTCTTGAAAAAATAAACGGCCGAGAAATTGAAAACGATGAGTTGTTTCAATTGATAGCTGATATAACTAGAATGATAAAGAATAACGATTTAGGGAAAGAATTTTATAATCGTTTATTGTCTAGTGAATACCCTGTTAAATTAATAGATTTTGAGAATATTGACAACAATGATTTTGCTGTTGTTGATGAGCTGCCTTTTAGCATTAAAGAAGCGTCAGAAGAAGGTTCATTTCGTCCAGATATCAACATTTTGATTAATGGTATGCCTTTGGCTTTTTTGGAAGTTAAGAAACCAAACAATGAAGGTGGTATTCAAGTTGAATTCGATAGAATGATTAACAAAAGATTGAACAATGAAGAATACAGAAGGTTCTTCAACTTAATCCAAGTGGTATCATTTTCAAATAATATGGAATATGAAGATGCTGATGATGAAGTGGCTGATGAGGTTAAGGCTGGTTCTTTTTATACTACACCGAATGGATTTAGTACTTCTTTTTCATTTTTTAGAGAAGATATAATTGGATATCATGCAAATTATAAACTAAGAGAAGTAAACGAAGAAACTATTCGCTATATAGTTAAAGACGGCGGATATCTTCTAATAAACCAATATTTAAAATATGTATAGCGACTTTTTGAGTGAAGAGTTGTTCGACCACTTTTATGCCCTCGACAGTATTTCGAGCAAATCTATCTAGTTTTGAAACGACTAAAATATCATCTGCTTGCAGTTTGCCGAGTAAATCGTTAAATATTGGTCGATCTAATTTAGTTCCGGTATATTGTTCTTCAATTATTACTGCAGAAGGGTATTTGTTTATGATTTCGTTCTTTTGAACTTCTAATCCGTATCCTTCAACTTGTTTTTTTGTACTAACTCTTGTATATCCATATTATGATGGCAATGTATATCAAGATTATCTTTCGACAGACGAACCATTGCTTTTTGTTGGATGTCTGTTATTTGGCGCAGACAACGCATTGTTGCTTGTAAAACAAACACCGTTGACTTTGGCGCACGATAAAGTGCAACTTCAAATAAAGACCGACAGTTCCATCCTTCACGCCCTTTATTGCAAAGGAGAATAAACTGTTTATCAGCACCAATAGTTCCCACTCTGTCAAGGTCGTTAAAAGCTTTTATATCGTTGTCTTTTGTTACTGTTGCATCGCCTGTGTTTACAAGGGTTTTATCGAGAGGGATGCCAAGTTCAAAGACAGTGCAAAACGTCAATGGGAAATCGTTCTCGTTTATAAGTTAGACAGATTTTCGAGAGATAAATACGAAACGACGATACATAACCATACGCTTAAAGAAAACGGCGTTAAACTCGTATCCGCAATGGAAAACATTCCTGATACTCCGGAAGGAATTATTCTCGAAAGTATGCTTGAAGGCATGAATCAGTACTACTCGGCAGAACTCAAACAGAAAGTAAACCGCGGACTAAGGGAAAGTTGGGAAAAAGGCAATGCAACCGGCGGACGCGGAGTATTCGGGTACAATGTCGCCGATAAAAAATATGTAATAAACGAATACGAGAGCAATATAGTGTGCGAGGCTTTCAAATTATATTCTCAGGGATATAAGGCTGTTGCCATTGCTGAAATTTTCAAAAGAAAGGGTTACCGCCGAAAAAACGGTATGTATGTCGGCGAGAAGTATTTATACAATATATTCCACGACATCCGCTATACCGGAATCGTGGAGCATCAAGGTGTAATATACGATAAAATCTTTCCGAGAATCATATCGGACGAACTTTGGCAATCGGTAAGCGCAATAAACGACGAAAACAAAATCGCTCCGAGCCGTAAAAAAGAAATCTTCGACTATATTCTTTCCGGAAAATTGATATGCGGAGAGTGTAAACATCGCATGAGCGGAGAAAGCAGTACTTCTCATACGGGAGCCGTTTACTATTATTACCTCTGTTTATCGCACAGAAAAAAGCGCGATAGGTGCAATTCTCCTAGGTTGTCGAAACAATATCTTGAAGATATCGTTATAAATACAACCGTAAAAATGTTGCAGAGCGTTACTACCATACATAAAATCGCCGAAGAAATATTCGAAGTGCATAAAACCATGACCGCGGACGATACAACGATAAAACTGTTAGAACGCAAACGAAGAGAAGCATCAAAATCGCAAAACAATATGATAAGAGCCATAGAACAAGGCATTATTACGGAAGCGACCAAAAACCGTTTGACCGAACTCGAAACCGAAGTAACGCAACTCGATTTCGAAAGAAACAAAGAAAAAACTCGCAGTTATAGCTACTTAACATGCGAGCAAATAGAAATGTACCTGAGTAAGTTTGTTTTTGAAAATACAGACGACATAAAAGTGCGAAAACTAATAGTAAACGCCTTTATCCGTGAAGTTATTTTGTATAACGACGAAATCGTAATTACCTATAACTTTACGGAAAACCCCGAACATCAGAAACTGAACAAAGACCATATCGAAGAAGTAGAAAAGCAGATAGAGAACTCAACTCCGTCTGCTTTTTCTTTATCTAAAGGTGCGTTTATTTTCACGCAATCCCCACCAAGAAAGGACTATTGGAACACTGCTGTTTCAAAAAGCGGTATTCGGGTAGTTTTTACTTTACCAAAAGAAGGGACGCTATGAAATGCGTCCTTTTTTCATATATAATACATTATCCTTTTTTATTTGCTTTGATGTGAACCCAAAAAGTTAGACGAATTTTCTTTAATTAATTATGCATTGTTTAAGATAGTTTAATGATCGAGTTCGGTATTCTACCGGGCTCATTTTTAATTCACGAGATACTCATTTGTTGTTGTAAAAAAAGTAATCTTCCAATTTCTCAATGAATCCACAGGTGGATTTAAATTTTACAATCTCGTTGAAAGACAAGGAAACAGGCGTAAGCTTTTCGCCTTCGCCTGTTTCCCTAATGGCGACACCCGCGGTAAGTAGGTGTTTTTGTTTGGCAGGGGTAGATGGATACTGCTCCGCGAAGAATCGCTACGCAGGGCTACGCCCGAACCGTGGTTCGAAGTTGGATCTGCCCCATACGTAAACAAGAAGAGACTGCCGCGTGATGCGACAGTCTCTTCTCGTTTGGCAGGGGTAGATGGATACTGCTCCGCGAAGAATCGCTACGCAGGGCTACGCCCGAACCGTGGTTCGAAGTTGGATCTGCCCCATACGTAAACAAGAAGAGACTGCCGCGTGATGCGACAGTCTCTTCTCGTTTGGCAGGGGTAGATGGATACTGCTCCGCGAAGAATCGCTACGCAGGGCTACGCCCGAACCGTGGTTCGAAGTTGGATCTGCCCCATACGTAAACAAGAAGAGACTGCCGCGCGATGCGACAGTCTCTTCTCGTTTGGCAGGGGTAGATGGATTCGAACCACCGAAGTGACGGAGTCAGAGTCCGTTGCCTTACCGCTTGGCGATACCCCTAAAAGATTAACGGATATATTCTATCAAATAGTTTTCTTTTTTACAAGCGTTTTACCCGTCATTCCGTAAAAAAATTTAATTTTTTCGGAGTTTATCGGTTTTTCTCGTCCGTACGTAGTTGCAACTTTGGTTTTTATGTGTTACAATAATTACGAAAACACAGAGCGCATTGTAACGGGAATCTGAAATGGACGAAAACGATAAAAAGCGATATGCCGCGGCGAAAGCTTTCGCCGAGAGAAAACACGCGGGACAATTCCGAAAGGGCGGCGAGCCGTATATAACGCACCCCGTAGCCGTTGCGGAATATCTCGAAGAAAAGGGTTACGGCATCGACTATCTCATAACCGCGCTTTTTCACGATCTTCTCGAGGATACCGACGCCACCGAGGAGGAAATAGAAAGGCTCGGCGGCAAAGCCGTTCTCGAAGCGGTTAAGCTCCTTACCAAGCGGAAGGGATTCGTCATAGGGGAATACGCCGAGAACATACGCAAAAACCAAATGGCGTTTACGGTAAAGGGCGCGGACAGACTGCACAATCTTAAAAGCGCGTTTGCGTGCTGCGAGGAGTTTCGGAGAAGATACGCGGAGGAGAGCCGTAAATATTTTTGGGACTTTAATTCGGAAATACCCGCCGCGATAGAGGCGTTGGAGCGTTCTTTTTAGCAGTAAACCGCATTCGTTGCGGGGACCGGCAAGGTTTTTTAGAAAGGGGCAGAAATGGAAATATCCGAAAAAATCATCGAGGAATATCGCGAAAGAAAGGGACTGTACGAGCGGCTCGGCGAAATCGTCGAAAAGCTTCTTAGAGACGTTGCGGACAGCACCGGCGTGCGCGTTATGGCTATCGAGGGGCGAGTAAAGACCGAGGCGAGCCTTGCCGAAAAGCTCAACAGAAAAGGCGAGAAATATCGGTCGCTCGCGGATATTACCGACGTGTACGGGGCGCGCGTTATCTGCTTTTTCTCCGACGACGTGGATAAATTCGCGGCGGAGGCGAGCAAGCTTTTCGTTGTGGACGAAGAGAATTCGGTGGATAAACGCGCGGTTTTAAGTCCGGACGCGTTCGGGTATTTATCACTTCACTTCGTTTTTTCGCTCCCGAAAAACGCGGGATACGAAGAAGACCTTTGCGCAATACGTTTCGAGCTGCAAATACGCTCTCTTCTTCAACACGCTTGGGCGGAAATGCAGCACGATATGGGCTATAAAAGCGCGTTCGGCACGCCTAAAAACGTAGTTCGGGAGTTCTCGCGCGTGGCGGGGCTTTTAGAAATAGCCGACAAAATGTTTTGCGAGATACGCGACGGAGTAAAGCGTTACGGCGAGGAAATAGAGGAAAAGATAGGCAGCGGTACCGCGGGAGATATGGAAGCGGATTTGACGACGCTCGCTATTTATATGAAGCAGAACGCGGCGATGCGCGCGTTTATCGAAAGCCTTGCGAAGGCGTGCGGAACAGAGAAAATTATAGAGACCTCCTCCGATCCGTACCTCGCGCAGCTCAAATATCTCGGAGTAAATACTTTGGGCGGGATAGACGAGCTTATGGAAAAGAACGGGGAAGAAGCGTTAAGGCTTGCCAAAGCCGAGCTTACAGCCGTTCGCGGTGCGGAAACGGCGTTCCCTTCTGCTTCCGCATTAAAATATCTTCTCAACGCCGAGCTTTTACGGCGTAATTGTACCGAAAAGGAAATGGCGAGTTTCTTTAAGGCGACGATGAAAGACGAGGCACGCGCGGAGCGACTCGCAAAGGATTTGTACGGGAGTAAAAAAGGCTGAAAAAGCCCGTAAAATACATAAAAGGAGAGTGTAAACATGACCGTTATCACAATAAGCAGAGAGTTCGGCAGCGGCGGAAGAGAGCTCGGCAAAAGACTTGCGGACGAGCTGAATTTCCGTTATTACGACAGGGAGATTATCGAAAAAATAGCAAAGGACACGGCTCTCGACGAAGGCTACGTTGAAAGAATGCTCGAAAGCGGCGTCGGCGCGGCGTTTTTTCCTTTGACTTTCGCTCATTCTTTCGGGTACATCGCGCCCGTAAACACTCGTTATTTTGAAATCCTCGCAAAGGAGCAGGAGATTATCAAGAAGTTGCCCGAACACGGAGATTGCATAATCGTCGGAAGAAACGCGGATTCCGTGCTTGCAAAGCTCAATCCGTTTAAGATTTTCGTGTATGCGGACGCCGAGTCCAAGATAGCAAGGTGCAGGGCGCGCGCAGACAAGGACGAGAAAAGCCTTACCGACAAACAGCTTTATAAGCGCATCAAAAGGCTCGACAAGGTGAGAAAACAGACGCACGATTTGTATTCCACTACCGTGTGGGGCGATAAGAGCTCGTACAATCTTTGCATAAACACCTCGGGCGCGAGTATAAAGAACCTCGCGAAATGTCTCGCAAGGTATATCGAGGCTTACGTTAAGGGTTAGCGTTAGATAAAAAGAAGAGAAGATTTAGACCGTGTGCGCGCATTTTATTTGAGTCGCGGCGGTTGTTCTCGCTCGTTTTTACCGACGAAACGGATTAGGACGGAAGCGGCGAGCAAGCTTCCGCCGACGGCGAGATAATAGACCTTTATCGGGACGAAAAAACTGAATACGACGAAAAGAGAGCCGAAAAACAAATAGTTTTTGGCTTTTTTTCTGTCTAAAAGCAGGGTAAAATTCCCTTTTTTCTTCTTTTCGGGAAGAAGGGTAAAACCGGTTTTCGGCAAAAGCTCCGCTGACTTTACCGCTATAAAAAACTCTTTGCCGTCCGATATTTCGATTTTGCCGTCGAAGCGCGCCGCAAAGGTTTTTATTTCCTCGTTCGGGTTTTCGGAAACGAGTATCGCGCGGTCGTCCGCTTCTAATTTATTGAAAGCTTTTACCACGTCGGCTTTCGTTAGGGTATCGAATCCGAATTTGAAAAAGGCATAAAGTCGCTCGTCCTTAAAATACAGCCCGCCGTTTTTTACTTCGCTTTTATATCCGCGCTTTTCGGCGACGGTTTTTGCAAGGTTTATAACCTCTTTATCGGGCATTACGTTTATTCTTATAGAAAAATCGGCAAACTCCGCGCTCTCGGCGGCGGAAAGTTTCTTTTTTTCGCCGCGAACGGAAACGAGCTTTGCTCCGAGGACGGCGGAAAGCCCCGACACGCAACCCGCCGCAACGAGATTTATGGGGAAAATTACGAAATAATTAAAGAAAATAAGCGAAATAAAAAAGCTTGCGACGGCTATAAAAAACACGTCGCTTATAGCGGCTATCGAAAATTTTTTCATACGATTTTTTTCTCCGTTTATTGTTTTTTTATCGTTACGCTTTCGGCGTATAATTTATTGCCGAAAAAGATAGAATTTATACGCGAACCTTGCGGCGTTCGGTCGTTTTTAATCGCAGAGAGACAAAAACTCGATTTCGTTCGCCGTCAAAAAGCGTAAAACGATTGCAATTAAAGGAAAAATGTGCGATAATTAAGCCGTGAAGAAAATAGGAATTTTCGGGGGAACGTTCAACCCCGTGCATAAAGACCATACAGAGATGGCGCGCGCGGCGATAGAAAAGCTTGCGCTCGATAAGCTTATTATTATGCCGACCTTTATTCCGCCGCATAAAGAGGTTTCGCTTGCCCCCGCAAAGGACAGGCTCGAGATGCTTTCTCTCGCATTCCTTACGGGAGACAACGTAAGCGACGGGAAAATAGAAATTTCCGACTACGAAATCGCGCGCGGCGGAAAAAGCTATACCTATCTTACCGTAGAGCGTTTCGCGGGGAAGGGCGAGCTGTATTTTATAGTCGGCGGCGATATGCTGGCGGACTTTAAGACGTGGCGATACCCCGAACGGATACTTGCTTCCGCACATCTTGCGGCGTTCGGGCGGGAAGGCTTTTCGGAAGACGTCGAAAAAGAGCGCGAGTATTTTAAGAAAAATTTCGGAAAGGATTTTATTTACCTGACGTTTGAAGGCGCGGGCGAATCTTCCACCGAAATAAGAGTATATAACTCTTTAGGTCTCGATATTTCGGGCTTTACCGACGAGAAGGTTGCGGAATATATAAAGAAAAACGGTTTATACGCGGGCGGCGCGGCGGAAAAGTACGTCAGAGAGCGTCTCCCCTTAAAACGGCTTATCCACACGGCGAACGTTGCGGTGTGCGCCCTTAAAAAGGCGCGGGAAACGGGACTTTCGGAAGAAAAAATTCTTACGACGGCGATTCTGCACGACTGCGCGAAGTACGCCGATGTAAAAGATTTTCCCGAATTCGTCTTGCCCGAAGGCGTTCCCGAACCCGTCGTTCACTCCTTTTTGGGGGCTTACGTTGCGGAAAATGTCGTCGGCATAAAGGACGATGAGGTTTTGGACGCTATCCGCTATCACACCTCGGGCAAAGCCGATATGACGACTTTAGGAAAGCTTATTTTCGTTGCGGATATGATAGAAAAGGGCAGAGATTACGAGGGCGTCGATAAGCTTCGCCGAAAGTACGACGAGGGGCTTGACGAGTGCTTTAAGGAATGCTTAAAAGAAGAGGTTATCCACCTTTTGAATAAAAAAAGCTATATTTACTCCGAAACGCTTAGCGCTTACGAGTATTATATAAAGGGAAATAATAAAGACTAAAAACGAAGGATAAAAAACGAGGAGAAAATATGACTTCGCTCGAATTCGTAGAAAAAATTTGCAAAGTGCTTAAGGATCACAAGGCGGAAGATATTGTCGCCGTGGACGTGAAGGGAAAAACCGACGTAGCCGATTACTACGTTATCGCGGGCGGCAGGAGCATGACGCATACCCGCTCGCTGATAGAGCATGTCGAAGAGGAAATGGAAAAAGAGGGCGTGTCGCCCACCCGCGCGGAAGGACTTCGCGAGGGGCGTTGGGCGGTCCTCGATTACGGCGACGTTCTCGTGCATATTTTTAACGACGAAACCCGCCTTTTCTATCATTTAGAACAGCTTTGGGACGACGGCAATAACGTTAAAAAGTATTAAAATCCGTAAAACCGAAAGCGCGTTAGAAAAACGCGCCGCAAGCGGTAGGGAAAAAATCAGCTCGATTTTCTGACGTAGATTCTGTCTATATCTTCGGGATCGATCTCTATACTGCGGACGGGTTTACGCTTCCTTTTAACGGGATGATGTGCGCCCGCGACGGAAAGCGGCTCGGATTGCCGTTTCTTTTGCGGTTCTTCGGCAGAAAGCCTTACGGGCTTTTTTGGCGGCAAAAACCGCTCTTTAAGATAAGCGATAAGCGTTTTCGCGCCGAGAGTTACCGTGAACGAAAGCCCGAGAAAAACAAGCAGGAAAAAAGGACCTGCGACGTATGTAGGTATATTCATCGTTTTCACCACCCGAAAGCATTATAACCGCAAATTATAGCGGTAATTATGAGGTTAATTGTTGAAAAATATACGTTTTTATCAAACGGAGGTACTTTAGACTATGTCGAAACTAAAAGGCTTTTTTGATAAATTCCGAAAAAAGGACAAAAAAACGGATATAAGCGACGCCGCGTCTACGCCGGCGGCGGAGGAAAGTAAGGGCAAAACCGCCGACGAGGGGGCTTGCCGTAGCGAAGACGTCGCTCTTTACGACGAGGCGGAAACGGCGACGCTGCGCGAGGAGTTCGGCGTTCCCGCAAAAAACGAGCTTTCGGTTATGGACGACCTTTCTGCGAAAAAGAAAAAGGGAAAGAAAAAGGACGTCGCCGTAAGCGGAATTTCGGAGCTTGCCGCGCTTCTTGACGAGGATGAAAAAAAGGTGCGCGACGATTGTCTTTTTTCGGGGGTAAAAAAGTTCACCGCAAAACTCGGCAAAGTCATAGTGAGGTACGACGTTTCGGACGAAGAGCTTATAAAGCTCGCTATAAACTCGCAGACCTTGGGGCTTAAAGAGACGGCGGTATCTCCCGCATATATTCCCGCGGTGGCGCGCGCCGTCAAGCGGTCGAAAGAGAATATGACCGTTTCCTCGCTCGTGGACTTTCCTTTCGGCGAAAACGCCTTCTCCGCCAAGATTGCGGGCGTTAGGGAATCGGTTTCGGCGGGAGTGGACGAGGTTACCGTCTTTATGCCCGCGATGTGTCTTTATAAGGAGAACAAAAAGCAACTCGCGAAGGACTTAAAAAGGCTTGCCAAATCGTATAAAAATCACGCGGGCGTGGCGTTTTCCGCAGAAAATCTCTCGGAAGAGAATATTCTCAACGCGGCTCGGGCGGCGGAAAAGGCAAAGCTTTCGCATATTCTTTTCGCATTCGGCGAATGTAGCGAAGAGGATATTAAAAGAAAGCTCGCGGCGGTGCCGAAAAGCGGCGCGCGATTGACGTTAAAAGTCCTCGGCAACGTGAGGACCGCGGGCGGCGCGGCGAAGCTGTTTAAGATGGGCGCGGAGCTCGTGTTGACTCCGTTCGCGGACGAAATCGGCGACGAGCTTTTGAAACAATTCGGAATAAAGAGCGTTAAGCTTATATAAATTCTCGTGAATTTGCCCGATATATTTTTTTCGGCGGCGTAAATTCGCTTTACTGCTTTGCGGTTTTGTGGTAAGATATAGAAGAACGAAATATAAAGATCTTTTGGGGCGGGGTGAAATTCCCTATCGGCAGTACAGTCTGCGAGCCTTCCGCTTTCGGCGGGGCAGACGCGGTTAGATTCCGCGACCGACGGTTATAGTCCGGACGGGAAAAAGGTCGGGCGTTTTTCGCGCGCGGAGGTTTTCGCACGCGGCATAAAACGATTTTCCGCACGCTCCTTTAGAGGCAAAAGGAGCGTTTAATTTTATGAAAAGCGAAAAAATTGCGGTAAACGCGGCGACTGCGCAAAACGAAGCCGCGGCATCGAAGCCTGACGGAAAAAGCTCGAAAAAAGAAATCTCGCCGACAAAAAAAATCGCGGGGACGGGGGTATTCGCCGCGCTCGCGTTCGTTATATCTCTTCTCGAGTTTCCGATATTTCCCGACGCTTCGTTTCTAAAGCTCGATTTTTCTCTCGTCTGCATACTCCTTGCGGGCTTTCTGTTCGGACCGGTTTCCGGCATTACGGCGGCGGGCGTTAAGGAGCTTTTAAGGTTTGCGATAGGCAGTTCCACGGGCGGCGTGGGAGAGATTGCCAATTTTATCGTCGCGGTGAGCTTTGTAGCAGTGCCGACTATCGTGTACCGTTACAAAAAAGGTCTCCCGATAGTTATGATAACACTCGCGACGGGCTCTTTTTTAGAGATAGGGGCGGCGCTTCTCGTGAATAGGTTTATAAATTTTCCGCTTTATTTAGGTGGCGGCGCGGCGGCGGCTTTTGAAAGTCTTTGGGTTTTCGTGCTTTTGTTTAACCTCATAAAATGCGCCGCGATAAGCGCGCTTACGATTCTCGTTTACAAAAAGGTTTCTTTTTTAGTAAAGAGAATTTGATTTACTTTTTCCGCCGATAATGGTAAAATAAAAATATGTTGTATTATTCGGATTCCGAAAAAAGAACTCGCGAGATTGCGAAACAATTTGCCGCTACCCTCAAAAAGGGCGACGTGGTGCTTTTATCGGGCGAGCTCGGCGCGGGCAAAACCGCGTTTATGAAGGGCGTTGCCGAGTTTTTCGGTTTAAGCGGAGTGACAAGCCCTACTTACGCCTATCTTAACGTTTACGGCGATTTTATTTATCATTACGACTGTTATCGGCTGTCTTCGGGAGAAGAGGCGGCGGCGATGGGGCTTACCGATTATTTTACGGGCGACAATATCTGCTTTATAGAATGGTCGGAAAATATAGAGGACGTTCTGCCCGAAAACTGCAAACGGGTTAAGATTGAAAAGCGCGGAGAAAACGAAAGGGAAATAGAATTATGAAATTCCTTGCGATAGATACGAGCGGCGCGCATCTTACCGTCGCCGCGATAAACGGCGAAAAAACCGTCCTTAAATACCAAAGCGACTGCGGAGTACGTCATTCCGTTTCGCTTATGCCCGAAATCGAACGCGCGGTTACGGAAGCGGGACTTGACCTCAAAGAGGCGGACTTTATTGCCTGCGCGGTGGGCGCGGGCTCTTTTACGGGGATAAGAATAGGCGTTGCCACGGCAAAAGCTCTGGCGTTTGCGAGCGGCGTAAAGTGTCTTTCGATAACCTCGTTCGATACGATTGCATATAATATAAGCGGGCGTGAAGAAAAAAAACTGCTCGCGGCGATAAACGCGGGACACGGCGGGTATTACGTTTGCGGTTACGATAAGCTGAAAATCGATTTTCCGCCGAAATACGTTATGACCGACGAATTAAAAAAGCTTTCCGCCGAATATACTTTATGTGCGGGGGAAGAAATCGCGGGGTTTAATGCCGAAATCGCGGATTTAGGTAAAGGTCTCGTCACCGCGGCTTGCGCGAAGGCGGGCGAGGCTACCTTCGACTACGATTCTCTTAACCCCCTGTACGTCAGAAAAAGTCAGGCGGAAGAGGGAAGATGAGAAGCTTGACCGCCGCCGACGCGGACTTTTTTGAACGGGCAAGGCTTTCGGACTTTCCCGACTGCTGGAAAAAGGAAGATATAATTTCCGCTTTGAATTCGGGTGCGCTGTTCGGCTTCGTTTTGGAAGAAAACGGCGAAGTTTACGCCGCCGCGATCTATGAAAAAAGCTTCGATACGGCGGACCTCGAAGATATTTACGTTTCGCCCGAAAAAAGGCGGACGGGCGCGGGGCTTTCTTTGCTTACGGATTCTTTTCGCGAGCTTGCTTCGCTCGGCGTGAAAAAAATTTTTCTGGAAGTGAGAGAGGGTAACGCTCCCGCGCGGGCGTTATACGAAAAGGCGGGCTTTGAAATTCTTTCGGTAAGGAAAAGATATTACGGAGAGGAAAACGCCGTCGTCTATATAAAGGAGCTTTGATATAAAAACGGAAAATTCTGCCGTTTTTACAAAAGAAAAGCGCAAAAAGCAGATACTTTTTCTGCACGGGTATCTCTCTTCGGGGGATAGCTTTGCGGGTATAAAGAATATGCTTTCCCGCGAGTTCGACGTGTTTTGCCCCGACCTTAAAGGCTTCGGGAAAAACGCCGATATGCCCTTTCCTTATTCTCTTTCCGATTACGTTTCGGAAATTCGGGGATATATAGAGGATACGGGGCTTATTCGTCCGCACGTTATAGGTCATTCGTTCGGCGGGCGCGTCGCGATAAAAGCCGCGGCGGAGGATAAAGAGCTGTTCGATAAAATAATTCTGGTTGACGCGGCGGGGCTTAAACCTCGGTTTTCCCTTGCCCGCGCGGCAAAAAAAGCGGCTTTTAAAATGGCGAAGAAGGTTCTTCCCGAAAAACGGCTTAAAAGATTTTATTCCGCCGATTATCTTGCGGTCGGCGGCGTTATGCGAGAGAGTTTTAAGCTTATCGTGGGGGAGACGCTGGACGGCGTTTTGGATAAAATAGAGAACGAAACGCTGGTTATTTTCGGAAAAAACGATAGAGAAACGCCGCCGTATATGGCAAAGAGACTTTATCGCGGAATAAAAAAATCGGAGCTTCGATTTATAGACGGCGCGGGGCATTTCCCGTTTCTCGACAAGCCGTTTACTTTTTACGGGGAGGTGAAAGGGTTTTTGCAAAGATAGCTTTAAGCCCGAATACGTCATGAGTTTTTCAGAACTGTTTTCAAACGCGTCGCTGATAAAATTGGCGGGAATAAGCTTGCTTTCGGGCGTGCTTCTCTTTTTCGCGTCCCTAAAATTTTTGCTTGCCCTGCAACAAAGCGGTTATAGAGGCAAGAGATATTTCAAGTGGCTTACGAGTCCCGAAACGCCGTACCTTTCGAGACTCATGCTTTTGTGCCTTTTGGGGTTTTTGTTCTTTCTCGTCCTCAACACCAACTTCGCGCCTATTCTCGGCGAAAATATAGCGGCATACGTCGGGTTCGCCTCCTTTGCGCTTTTTACCTCGCTCTACATTAGGACGGAGAGCGCGGTCAACGCCAAGGTGCCGTTAAAAAAGACCAAACGTCTCGTAAGGCTTTGCGTTACCTTTTACGTCGTGCTGTCGGCGTTCGTATTCGCGGTTTTGATTTTATTCAGCTCTTTGGCGATATTGACGGGGAGCGAAGTGGTATGGCTTCTTCGTTATTCGTTTATTTGCGGCGTGCCGATACTCTTGCCTCACGTCCTCTTCGTCTCGTATCTTATAAACGAGCCTATGGAGGGGTTTTTAAGAAGGCGTCATATTCGTCAGGCTAAAGCGAAGCTCGACAATACCGAGGTTTTGAGAATAGGCATTACGGGGAGCTTCGGAAAGACGAGCGTAAAGGAAATATTAAAGACGATACTTTCTCAAAAATATCGCGTTCTCGCAACTCCCGCCTCGTATAACACTCCGCTCGGCATCGCTATCGCGGTTAAATCGCTCGACAGCACGCACGACGTTTTCCTTGCGGAAATGGGCGCGCGCAACAAGGGCGACATAAAAGAGCTTGCGCTTCTCGTAAAGCCCGATTACGGCGTGCTTACGGGAATAAACAATCAGCATCTCGAATCGTTCGGGAGCATCGAAAAAATAAAGGACACCAAGTTCGAGCTGTTTGAAAACCTCGCTCCGAACGGGAAGGGTTTTTTCTCTTCGGATAACGATGGGGCGAGAGAGCTTTACGAAAGATTTGCGGGCGAGAAATATTTTGCGGGGATAGACGGCGAGAGAAACGACCTCGTGACCGCGACGGACGTCGTTACCGGCGAGCAGGGGACGAGTTTTAACTTGAACATAGCGGGGGAAACCCCCGTCGCATGTAGCACGGTGCTTCTCGGAAGGCACAGCGTGAGCAATATTTGTCTTGCGGCGGCGGTCGCGTATAAAGTGGGGCTTAGTCCCGAAGAAATTGCGAACGGGATAAACCGTTTGCAGTCGGTGGGGCACAGATTGGAGCTTGTGCCTAACAACAAAAAAATCGTTATAATCGACGACAGCTATAACTCTAACGAGGACGGCGTAAAAGCGGCTATGGAGGTTTTAGATACCTTTAAGGGCAGAAAGATAGTCGTAACCCCGGGGCTTGTGGAGCTCGGAAAAATGGAGAACGTGACGAACCTCGCGTTCGGCACACTTCTCGCCGCGCATGCGGATAAGGTTATCGTCATAGGCAAGCACAATGCGGAGATGCTTATAAACGGACTTACGGCGGGCGGAATGGATAAATCGAACATAAGCTTTGCAAAGAACCTGAATAAGGGTAACGAACTTCTTAACGGAATGCTTGCGGAAGGCGACGTCGTGCTGTTTGAAAACGACCTGCCCGATAATTACAGTTAAAGGGCGTCTACGCTGACGGAAACGGTTTTACATACCCGAAGAAATCTTAAAGACACCAAAGCGGAAAAATTTTTGCGGAGGTGTTTTTTTAATGAAAAACGTTGCGGTCTTTTTCGGCGGAGCGTCCGTCGAACACGAAATTTCCGTTATAACGGGCGTTCTTACCGCCAACTCGCTCGACAAAGCGAAATTTAACGCCGTTCCCGTTTACGCGGACGAAAACGGGCGATGGTATACGGGCGAATACCTGCTAAATCCCGACAATTACAAGGCGTTTGATTATAAAAAGGTAAAACGCGTCGCGCTCGTTGCGGGTGAAAAAACGCTTTTTCTCGTCAAGGGCAAAAGGCTTAAAAAATATTGCGATATTTCCGTCGCGATAAACTGTATGCACGGCGAACGCGGCGAGGACGGCTCGCTTGCGGGCGTTCTTTCGCTTTGCGATATTCCCCTCGCTTCCCCGTCTATTCTCCCTTCTGCCGTATGTATGGATAAAATATTTACGAAGTGCGCCTTAAAAGGCTTGGGTGTAAAGACTTTGCCGTTCGCCACGGCAAAAAGCGCGTGCGACGCTTCTTTGAAGAGGGCAAAATTCGGTTATCCTATGATAGTTAAACCCGCGTGCGGCGGTTCGAGCATAGGCGTAAGGCGCGCGGAAACAGAAGCGGAGCTTAAAAGCGCGACGGCGCTTGCCCTTCGTTTCGGTTCGCGCGCGATTATCGAGCCGTGTCTTACGGGCTTTATAGAAATTAACTGCGCCGCCTACTATGCGGACGGCGAGGTTGTCGTTTCGGAATGCGAACGCCCCGTAGGTAAGGGCGAAATCCTTTCTTTTACAGATAAATACGTCAAAGGCGAGAGGGAGTTTCCCGCAAAAATCGACGAAAGAATTGCGAAAACAATAAAGAAAACTACGCGCAAAATTTACGAGAAGCTTGGGTTTCGCGGAATAATAAGGGCAGACTATTTTATCGTCGGCGAAGAGGTCTATCTCAACGAGATAAACGCCGTCCCCGGGTCGCTCGGGTATTATCTTTTCTGCGAGAGGACGGCGGACTTCAAGGATATTCTTACGAAGATTATAGAAACGGCGTTGTCGGAATCTTTTGCCGCGCGTACCGAGAGGAGAACGTTTAAATCGGGTATTCTTTCGGGACTCGGCGCGAAATGCGCCAAGGGGAAAAGAGAAAAAGGTTGAAGGTCGCGCGCTTTAAATAAAAACTCGTAAAAACCGCCGCCTCCCGAGGCTATAAAAAGCTTTCTTAAAATTTTTACAAAAAAATCGTTTTTTTCCGTCTTAAATCATTGACAAAAATTTTTCTTCGTATATAATAGTAGTTAGCACTTGAGATAGAAGAGTGCTAAAAGTGTTTGGAGGATATACTTTATGAAAGTCAGACCGTTATTCGACAGAGTTGTCGTCGAAAGTCTCGAAAAAGAAGAAAAAACCAACAGCGGATTTATTTTGCCCGCGGCTTCGCAGGAAAAACAGCAGACGGCGAGAGTCGTCGCGGTAGGTCCCGGCGGCGTCGTGGACGGAAAGGACGTCGTTATGCAGGTGAAGGTCGGGGATAAAATTCTTTATTCCAAATATTCCGGCAGCGAATTCAAAATCGACGGAAAAGAATTCACCATCATTCGTCAGAACGATATTCTGGCGGTAGTAGAGGACTAATAAGCTTTTAAGGGAGGCATTTTTATTATGGCTAAACAATTAAAACACGGCGAAGAGGCGAGAAAAGCTCTTCAAAAAGGCGTAGACACCCTTGCGGATACCGTTAAAATCACGCTCGGACCTAAAGGCAGGAACGTAGTGCTTGAAAAGAAGTACGGCGCGCCGCTCATTACCAACGACGGCGTTACCATCGCAAAGGATATAGAACTGGAAGACCCGTTTGAGAACATCGGCGCGGGCATAGTCAAAGAGGTTTCCACCAAAACCAACGACGTCGCGGGCGACGGTACTACGACGGCTGTCATTCTCGCGCAGGCGATGATCGACGAAGGGCTTAAAAACGTTGCGGCTGGCGCAAACCCCGTTATCGTCAAAAAAGGCATTGCGGGCGCGGTAGAAGTTGCGGTCGAGGAGCTTAAGAAAATCAGCAAGCCCGTTAAGGATAAAAACGCGATAGGTCAGGTTGCTTCTATTTCCGCAGGCGATCCCGCGGTCGGCGAGCTTATTTCCGAGGCTATGGAAAAGGTCGGCAAAGACGGCGTTATCACCATAGAGGAAAGCAAGACGATGAAAACAGAGCTTACCACCGTCGAAGGTATGCAGTTCGACAGGGGCTACGCTTCCGCTTATATGGTCACCAATACCGACAAGATGGAAGCCGTCCTCGATTCGCCGCTCATTCTTATCACCGACAAGAAAATTTCGTCCATTCAGGAGATTCTGCCCGTTATCGAGCCTATCGCTCAACAGGGACAGAGACTTCTTATCATAGCGGAAGAGGTAGAGGGCGACGCGCTTGCGGCGCTTGTCGTGAACAAATTGAAAGGCGTGTTCAACTGCGTTGCGGTTAAAGCCCCCGGCTTCGGCGACAGAAGGAAGGCTATGCTCGAAGATATAGCAATTCTTACCGGCGGCACGGTTATTTCCACCGACCTCGGCTACGAATTCAAAGACGTTACGCCCGATATGCTCGGCAAAGCGGCTTCCGTCAAAGTGGATAAGGACAACACCACGATAGTCGGCGGCGCGGGCGACAGAGCCGCTATCGAAGCGAGAAAACAGGCGATAAAGGCGCAGATCGAGAACACTACTTCGGACTATGACAGAGAAAAATTGCAGGAACGCCTTGCAAAACTTGCGGGCGGCGTAGCGGTAATCAACGTCGGCGCGGCTACCGAAGTGGAAATGAAAGAAAAGAAGCTCCGCATAGAAGACGCGCTCAACGCGACCAAGGCGGCTGTTCAGGAGGGCATCGTCCCCGGCGGCGGAATTGCGCTTATTTCTACCATCAAGAGCGTGGAAAAATATGCGGCTACTCTCAAAGGCGACGAGAAAACGGGTGCGGAAATCGTGCTTAAAGCCGTTCAGGCTCCGCTTCGCCAGATTGCGCTGAACGCAGGTCTCGACGGCGCGGTTATCGTCAACGAAATTCTTAAAGCGGATAAGGCGAACTACGGTTTCAACGCGCTCACCAACGAATACACCGATATGGTTGAAAGCGGCATTATCGATCCGACAAAGGTTACCCGTTCGGCTCTCGAAAACGCGGCTTCGGTTGCGGGCGTGTTCCTTACCACCGAATCCGTCGTTGCGGACGTGAAAGAACCCGAACAGCCCCAGATGCCTGCGGGCGGTATGGGCGGAATGTATTAAAAACATTCCGATAAATAAGGATAATTATCAAAAAAGGAGGGAGCGCGCGGAAAAATTCCGCGCGCTCCCTCTTTTTAAAAGCCGACGATTTTTTGTTTTAACGGATTTTCTTTTGAAAGCCTTGACAATATTATACCGTTTCGGTATAATCAAAATATCCCAAATCGGGATAATATACATTCAAGGAGAAAAATATGTATTGCAAAAAGTGTGGCAGCGAAATAAACGACGACGCGGTAGTGTGTCCGAATTGCGGTTGCGCGACCGATAATCTCAAGCAAAAGCCGAGCGTTAGCGGAGACGACGCTCCGAGCGCGGGGTTTGCCGTTTTGGGCTTTTTCTTCCCGCTTATAGGTTTAATTTTGTACCTCGTGTGGAATGATACTTTGCCGCTTCGTGCAAAGAGCGTCGGCAAGGGCGCGCTTATTGGCGTTATAGTAAGCGTGGCGTTAGGAATAATTTCCGTGATAATCACCGTGGCGGGTGTCGCGTGTGTGGCGAGCCGTTACGCGTTTGTTGCGGCGGAATGCATATTATAAAGTCGGAAAAATATAAAAGCGGTCAAAAGGCGGTTTTCGCCCGTTGACCGCTTTTTGCTATATTGCCTCCGAAAATCGGTTTTTTTTAGAAAAAATAACTAAATTATCAAAAAATCGGCTTATGTAATTTACAAAAGAGCAATAAAGTGTTACAATAATACGGTACGAGAATTGACGGGGCGGGGACTCGCGCCGAAGAAGTCGCTTTTCGGGAGGCATTATGCACGATATTTACGACAACCCCTTGATAACGAGATACGCTTCGAAGGAAATGTCCGAGAACTTTTCGGACAACGTTAAATACGGGCTTTGGCGCAGGCTTTGGATCGCTCTCGCGGAGAGCGAAAAAGAGCTTGGTCTCGATATTTCGGACGAGCAGATAACGGACCTTAAACGCTATGCGGACGATATAAATTTCGACCGCGAGGCGGAGATAGAACGCGAGGTGCGGCACGACGTTATGGCGCACGTCAAGGCTTACGGCGAGCAGGCGGAAAGTGCGAAGGGGATAATTCATCTCGGCGCAACCAGTTGCTTTGTCACCGACAACGCGGAAATAATCGTGTTGGACAGGGCTTTGAGCATAATTCTCAAAAAGCTCGTAAACGTTATGGACAATCTAAAGCGGTTCGCGCTTAAATACAAAGATTTGCCGACCTTGGGATACACGCATTTACAGCCCGCGCAGCTGACCACCGTCGGGAAACGCGCCGCCTTGTGGCTTCAGGACCTCGTTATGGACTACGAGCTGTTGACGAATTTGAAAAAGAGCGTAAAGCTCCGCGGAGTAAAGGGTACGACCGGCACGCAGGCGAGCTTTATGGATTTATTCTGCGGCGACGAGGAAAAGGTTAAAGAACTCGAGCGCAAGGTAGTTAAAAAAATGGGGTATTCCGCCGTGTACGGAGTGACGGGACAGACCTATCCCAGAAAATTCGACTATAACGTTTTGTCGGTTTTGTCCGCGATCGCGCAGAGCGGGTATAGATTTGCAAACGACATACGGCTATTGCAGAGCTTTAAGGAGATAGAGGAGCCTTTTGAAAAAAGTCAGATAGGTTCTTCCGCGATGGCGTATAAGAGAAATCCCATGCGCTCGGAGAGGCTTTGCTCGCTCGCGAGGTTTGTTCAGACTTTGCCGTTGAACGCGGCGATGACCGCTTCTACGCAATGGTTTGAAAGGACTTTGGACGATTCCGCAAACAAGCGCATCGTTTTGGCGCAGGCGTTTCTTGCGACGGACGGGCTTTTGAAACTTTATATGAACGTTTCCGAAAACCTCGTCGTATACGAAAAGGTGATTGAAAAGCGCGTTGCGGCGGAGCTGCCGTTTATGGCTACCGAGAACGTCATTATGGAATGCGTCAAGGCGGGCGGAGACAGGCAGGAACTGCACGAGAGAATACGCGTCCTTTCCATGGAGGCGGGCAGAAACGTCAAGGAATTCGGGAAAGAAAACAATCTTATAGAACTCATTAAATCGGACGAAGCGTTTGCCGCCGTTAAAGAAAGGATAGAAAATATGCTCGAGCCGAAGGAATTTATCGGCAGAGCGGCTTCGCAGGTTGACGAGTATATAGAAAACGAGGTTAACCCCATACTTAAAAAGCACGAGAATTTGCTCGGGCTTAAGGAAAGCGTAAGCGTTTGATTTTTTACGAAGGAGAAATTTATGGCAATAACCTACGTTATTATGGGGCTGTACGTTGCGGGAATGGTGGCGATTGCCGTCTACACGAGGAATCGCTCTAAATCGGTAAACGATTTTTTGTTCGCGGGGGCAAGCGGGCTTAACGGCTGGATGAGCGCGTTCGCTTACGGGACGACCTATTTTTCGGCGGTAATTTTTATAGGGTACGCGGGGAAATTCGGCAGAGATTTCGGTTTGGCGGCGGTGTGGATAGGCGTGTTTAACGCCGTTTTAGGTTCGTATTTCGCGTGGAAACTCCTTGCAAAGCGGACGAAAAACATGAC
Organism: Bifidobacteriaceae bacterium; assembly: GCA_963610935.1. Taxonomy (GTDB): domain Bacteria; phylum Bacillota; class Clostridia; order Christensenellales; family Borkfalkiaceae; genus UBA1259. The sequence goes on from CAVDPT010000003.1 coordinate 135,892, forward strand.
GCGCAGGACGGGCGCGAAGACAATGCCGGAATTCTTTGAGAAGCGTTACGGCAGTAAAGGACTAAAACTCTATTCCGCGATTATAATTTTTATATTTCTGATACCCTATTCCGCTTCGGTGTATAGCGGTTTGGGGAGTCTTTTCCGTATAGTGTTCGGGATAGAACGTACTTGGATAATAATGGCGGGGCTTGCGGTGCTTACCGCGCTGTATCTCTTTTTCGGCGGATATTTCGCTACCGCGCTTTCCGATTTCATTCAGGGGATAATAATGATAATCGGCGTCGTGCTGATGACGATATTTTTCTTAAACGACTCTCACGTCAACTGGGATTTATCTCGTCTCGCTTCCGATCCGAACCTCGCTTGGTTTACGTTTAATTCGTCGAAAACGGGATTTTACGGCAGTACCGTTTCGCTTATTTCGCTTATTTTGCTCACATCTATCGGGGTGTACGGACTTCCGCAGACGGTGCATAAATACTATGCGATAAGGGATAAAAAGGCGATAAAACAGGGTACGCTCGTGAGTACGGCGTTCGCCCTTCTCATCGGTTTCTGCGCCTATTTCGTAGGGAGTCTCAGCGGACTTTTCGGGGAGGTTGCGGAAGTGTCGAGCGACGACGTTATTCCGACGCTTTTTAATCTCGTGATACCCGCGGGGCTTATGGGCGTTATCGTCGTGCTCTTGCTTTCGGCGAGCATGTCCACGCTCTCGTCTGTGTGTTTAACGAGCGCGTCCGTCGTCGCGATAGATATTTATAAGGGCAATATAAACAAAGAGGCGGAGGACAAAAAGATAAATCGGTGCATGCGCGGTTTCTGCATAATTTTCGTTGCCATATCCCTGATTATTTCCATACTCAACGAAGTGTATCATATTGCGGCGATAGCGTATATGATGGGTATAAGCTGGGGGACGCTCGCAGGCTGTTTTATAGGACCTTTCGTGGGAGGACTGCTCTCTAAAAAAGTTACGAAAGCCGCGGTGTGGACGTCTTTTATAGGGACTCCCGTATTGACCGCCGCTTCTATGATAGTATTGGGTTACGATTACGGCGGGTGGAGCTGTTCGTTCGGGCAGGCTCTTCAGAACGGCATAAATCTTTCGCCGACGATAGGCGTGCTGTGCATGGCGTTTTCGGTCGTCGCGACGGTCGTCGTCAGCGCGTTTACGAAAAAACCCTCCGAAGAGATATTAAACGACGCGTTTGAAAAGGAAATCGAAGGGATTATAGAATAAAAAAGGCGAGTTGTTTCTCGCCGCACGGTCAAGGAGAAAAGATGATTTGGTCTAAAGAAGAGACTCTTTCGAGAAAGGAAATAGAGGAAATTCAGTTAGCGCGACTTAAAGAGACGGTAAACAGAGTTTACGCAAAGGTCGCGCCGTACCGCGCGAAGATGGACGCGGCGGGCGTTAAACCCGAGGATATAAAGACGCTTAAGGATTTGAGAAAGCTTCCTTTCGTCACGAAGCAGGATATGCGCGACAATTATCCGTTCGGGCTTATGGCTGTCGAAAAGGACGAGCTTTTGCGTATACACGCCTCGAGCGGAACTACGGGTAAGCCCACCGTCGTCGGCTATACCGCGGCGGATCTTAAGACTTGGACGGAATGCGTTTCCCGCATTGCCTGTATGGGCGGCGCGACGAAAAAAGACGTGGCGCAGATATGCTTCGGCTACGGAATGTTTACGGGGGCGTTGGGGCTTCATTACGGCTTGGAAAATATCGGAGCTGCGATAGTCCCGTCGTCTACGGGCAATTCCGAAAAACAGATAATGTATATGAAAGATTTCGGGACTACCCTCCTCGTCGCCACCCCGTCGTACGCGTTGCGCCTTGCGGAGGTCGCTCGCGAGACAGGCATAGATCCGAGGACGGAACTCGGCGTTAAGATAGGGCTTGTCGGGAGCGAAATGCTGACCGAATCCATGCGCGCCGAAATGCACAAGGCGTGGGGCGACGATATGCTCGTCACGTCCAACTACGGCATGAGCGAGCTGATGGGACCGGGGGTTTCGGGCGAATGCGATAAGCTGTGCGGAATGCACGTCAACGAGGATTTCTTCATTCCCGAAATAATAAACTCCGAGACGGGCGAGGTGCTCAAGGAGGGCGAAAAGGGCGAGCTTGTCATAACGTGCATCAAAAAAGAGGCTCTTCCGCTCATACGTTACAGGACGAAAGACATAACGCGGCTTTTCTACGAGCCGTGCGAATGCGGCAGGACGTTTTGCAGAATGGAAAACCTTTCGGGGCGTTCGGACGACATGCTTAAAATTCGCGGCGTAAACGTCTTCCCGAGCCAGATAGAAGAAGTCGTTCTCTCCTTCGACGAGCTCGGACCGCATTACGAAATAGTCATTGAAAGAGAGGGTTTCTCGGATAAAATGACGGTGCGCGTAGAGCTTGCGAAGACTACCGATTCTTTCGGGGAACTCGGCGCGCTTGCGGAAAAAGTAAGGCACAAGCTCCGCGTTGTTTTGGGACTCGATTGTAAGGTTATGCTCGAATCCCCGAATACTTTGCAAAGATTCGAGGGTAAGGCTAAAAGAATTAAGGATTTAAGAAAGGTATAATAGAAAAAGAGGCAGTTATGAAAGAACAAACGATAATGCTCGGCAACGAGGCTATAGCTCGCGGCGCGTACGAGGCGGGAGTGAAAGTTTCCGCGGCGTACCCAGGGACTCCGAGTACCGAAATAAGCGAATTTCTTGCAAAATATCCCGAGGTTTACGCCGAGTGGTCGCCCAACGAAAAGGTCGCCGTCGAGGTTGCGGCGGGCGCGTCCTATTCGGGCGTAAGGAGCCTTGCGTGTATGAAACACGTCGGGCTTAACGTCGCGAGCGATCCGTTATACACGTTTGCGTATACGGGCGTGGGCGGCGGTGCGGTCCTCGTCGTCGCGGACGATCCGGGACTTGCAAGCTCGCAGAACGAGCAGGACACGAGAATGATAGCTCGCGCCGCGCACGTTCCGCTTTTAGAGCCCTCGGACAGCGAAGAGGCGAAGGAGTTTGTAAAATTCGCGTACGAGCTTTCGGAAAAATACGATACGCCCGTGATACTCCGTACGACGACCAAACTCTCTCATTCGCAGGGAAAGGTAGAGCTCGGAGACAGGGTAGTACCGGAAGACAAGCCGTACGAGAGGAACGTTAAAAAATACGTAATGATGCCCGCTTCCGCGATAGGCAGACACGTAGTCGTAGAAGCGCGCGAGAAGAAAATGGCGGAGGACGCTTCGGATTTCCCGATAAACCGCGCGGAATACAACGACGTGAAAATCGGGTTTATAACCTCGGGCGTCGCCTATCAGTACGTTAAAGAGGCTTGCCCCGAGGCGAGCGTGTTAAAGCTCGGAATAGTCAATCCCCTTCCCGAAAGACTTATAAAGGAATTTGCCGAAAAGGTGGACGAGCTGTACGTTTTCGAGGAGCTTGAACCCGTCATCGAAGAGCAGGTCAGGGCGTGGGGAATAGCGGTAAAGGGAAAGGAAATTTTCACTCGTCAGGGCGAATATTCCGCAAACCTTTTGAGAAGAGCGATATTCGGAAAGGACGACGAGGCGTTCGCAAAAGAAGAAGTGCCCGCCCGTCCGCCTATTCTTTGCCCCGGTTGTCCGCATAGGAGCGTTTTCGCGACGCTTAATAAACTGAAAATCCACGCCGCGGGCGATATAGGTTGCTATACCTTGGGCGCGGTCGCTCCGCTCGGCGTGATAGATACCACGCTTTGTATGGGCGCGAGTATATCCGTTCTTCACGGCATAGAAAAGGCAAAGGGCAAGGACTTTATAAAAAATTGGGTTGCCGTTATCGGCGATTCCACGTTTTTACATACCGGCGTAAACTCGCTTATAAACCTCGTTTACAACAAGTCCACGGGTACGGTGATAATTCTCGATAACCGCACTACGGGCATGACGGGGCATCAGGATCACGCCGCTACGGGCAAAACTCTCAAGGGCGACGAGACCTACGCGATAGACCTTGAAAATTTGTGCCGCGCCGTCGGCGTGCCGAAGGTCGTTACGGTAAACGCGTTTGCCGTGGAAGAGCTTGAAAAGACTATCAGAGAGAGCGTCGCTTCGGACGAGCTTACCGTGATTATAGCCAAAGCTCCGTGCGCGCTCCTTAAAGGGTTGAAATTCCCGTACGTTTGCGGCGTAAACGCCGCAAAATGCAAAAAATGCGGCGCGTGTATGAAGATAGGTTGCCCCGCTATTACGAGAGGCGAGGACGGAAAGATAACGATAAACCGCAATATGTGCAACGGCTGCGGACTTTGTATAAGCCGCTGTGCGTTCGGCGCGATAGAAAAGGCGGAAAAATAATATGAAAAGTATGAACGTAATGGTCGTGGGAGTGGGCGGACAAGGCACGCTTTTGACGAGTAGAATTATAGGTAAAACCGCACTCAAAGAGGGCTTCGACGTAAAACTTTCCGAGGTGCACGGCATGGCGCAACGCGGCGGCAGCGTGGTTACTTTCATTCGCTTCGGCGAAAAAGTTTACGAGCCGGTCGTAGAAGAGGGAGACGCGGATATACTCATTTCCTTCGAGCTTGCGGAGGCGATGAGGTACGCGCATTTCCTTAAAAAAGACGGTATAATCATCGTAAACGATTGCAGAATAGATCCGATGACGGTGGTTATCGGCGCGGCGACTTATCCCGAGGACGTTATAAATCGTTTAAAAGAAAAGCACGAAGTACATTCGATAGACGGACTGAAAATCGCAAACGAACTCGGCAACGGCAAGGTGCTTAATTCGGCGGTGCTCGGCGCGGCGGCGAAATTTATCGGCTTCGATAAGGAAAAATGGTTAGAAGTTCTTAAAGCGACGGTGCCGCAAAAGACGGTCGAGATAAACGAAAAAGCCTTTCTTAAGGGCTACGGAGAAAAGGTATGATCTGGAACGAAACCAAAGAGTGTATGTCGCGCGACGAGATGACCGCGATTCAGAGCGCGCGGCTCGTTAAGCTCGTCGATTACGTTTACCACAACGTAGAATTTTATAGAAAAAGAATGCAGGCGAAAGGGCTTCTGCCGTCCGATATAAAGGGGCTTGAGGATATCGAAAAGCTCCCGTTTACCACGAAAGACGACCTTCGCGACAACTACCCGTTCGGGCTTTTCGCCGTCCCCAACTCGCAGATAGTGCGGGTTCACGCTTCGAGCGGAACGACGGGAAAGGCAACCGTCGTGGGGTATACGAGAAGAGACCTCGACATCTGGTCGGAATGCGTCGCGAGATGCCTCACGATGTCGGGGGTTACCAAAGAGGATATTATTCAGATAGGTTACGGCTACGGACTTTTCACGGGCGGACTCGGCGCGCACGGCGGCGCGGAAAAAATCGGCGCGATGGTCGTGCCGATGAGTACGGGTAATTCCAAAAAGCTTACCACTATGATGGTTGACTTCGGCGTTACCGCAATAGCGTGTACGCCCTCGTACCTGTTGCATATAGCGGAACTGCTCGAAGCCGAGGGAAAGATAGGCGAGTTAAAGCTGAAACGCGCTATCTGCGGCGCAGAACCGTGGACGGACAAAATGCGTACCGAAATAGAAGGAAAGCTCCACATAACCGCGCACGATATTTACGGACTTTCGGAAGTTATGGGACCCGGCGTTGCGTGCGACTGTTCTTTCCATAAAGGACTGCACGTTTGCGAGGATCACTTCTATCCCGAAATAATAAATTCTGCTACGATGCACCCCGTAAAGGACGGGGAATACGGCGAGCTTGTGTTCACGACGCTCACGAAAGAGGGCTTGCCGCTCATTCGTTACAGGACGAAAGACATTACGACCATAGATCACAGCCCGTGCGAGTGCGGAAGGACGAGCGCGAGAATAAGTAAGTTCAAAGGGCGTGTGGACGATATGCTCATTATCCGCGGCGTAAACGTTTTCCCGAGTCAGGTAGAAGCCGCTTTGGTCGATATAAAAGAGGTTACTCCGCACTATATGATTATAGTGGATAGGGTGAACAACCTCGACACGCTGGAAATTCAGGTAGAAATAGACGAAAAATATTTTACCGACGAAATAAAGGGGCTCGAGAGCCTTACGGCAAAAATCGCGCACGCGATAAATCAGGCGCTCGGACTCAACGCGAAAATCAGGATAGTCGAACCGCAGACGCTTTCGAGAAGCGAAGGCAAAGCGGTACACGTCATTGATAAAAGAAAGCTTTATTAAAGGGGGTAGGTTATGATAGCAAAGCAATTATCGGTTTTTATCGAAAACAGACAGGGCAGACTCGGCGACGTTCTGGACGTGTTAAAGCAAAACGGGGTGAACATTCTCTCGTTGAGTCTTGCGGACACCACCGAATACGGGCTTTTGCGCCTTATCGTGAGCGATCCCGCGTCGGGCAGAGAAAAGCTCGTGGAGAAGGGTTTTTCCTCTATGTTGACGGACGTGCTGGTTATAAAAATCCCGCATAAATCGGGAAGTCTTCAGGAGCTTCTCGGCATGCTCTCGAACGGCGGAATAAACGTCGAATATATGTACGGTCTTTCGATAGACGGAGAGACCGCCTACGTCGTGCTGAAGGCTTCCGACATGCGCCGCGCGGACGAAATATTCGCAGAAAACGGCGTTATAACCCTTTCCTGCAAAGAAATAGCCGAAATTTAACGCGGCAAAACGCGTCTGTTTAGGACGGGCGCGGCTTTGCCGCGCCCGTAAATCAAGGTGATTATATTATGCTTATAGACTTTCATACTCATATTTTCCCAGATAAAATCGCCGAAAAGACGATAGCTTATTTAGAAGCTCGGTGTAACGGTCACGCTCACACCGACGGCACGGCGGAGGGTCTCGTCGCCGCAATGGAGCGCGCGGACGCGGATATAGCCGTAACGTTACCCGTTCTTACAAAACCCTCGCAATTCGACAGCGTGACTCGTTTCGCGCTTTCTATAAACGAGCAGTTCGCGGACAAAAAGCGCAGGCTTATATCCTTCGGCGGAATACACCCCGCTTGCGAGGATATAAAGGGCAAAATGCGCTTTCTCAAAGAGAGCGGCTTTATCGGCGTGAAGATTCACCCCGATTATCAGGATACCTTTATCGACGACGAAGGCTATATAGAAATCATAAAGTGCGCGAAAGACCTCGATATGGTTGTGGTAACGCACGCCGGCGTTGACGACGGATATTTGGATCAGCCCGTCAAATGTCCGCCGAATCTTGCCAAAAAGGTCATTGATAAAGTAGGTCACGAAAAGTTTGTGCTTGCGCACTACGGCGCGCACAGTCAGTGGCAAGATGTTTTTGACGTTTTGGCGGGTGAAAAGGTGTATTTCGACACCGCGTTTACTCTGCACGAGATAGACGAAAAACTGTTCAAGCAAATCCTCGACCGCCACGGCGAGGACAGGGTGCTTTTTGCGAGCGATTGCCCTTGGCAGGATATAGCCGCGCATAAAAACATTCTTTTAAGCTACGGCTTGGCAAAGAGTACCGAAGATAAGATTTTATATAAAAACGCGTTGAAATTATTGAATTTAGGAGTGTAATATGCAACACGACGAAAGATGCTACGATTTAGGCAGTCGCCGCTCTGTCATACGCGAGCTGTTCGAGTACGGCAAAAAACGCAAGGCGGAGATAGGGGAAGAGAACGTTTTCGATTTTAGTTTAGGCAACCCCAGCGTCGCGCCTCCTAAGGAGATAAAAGAGACGCTTCTCGCGCTTATCGAAAACGAGGACGCAACCGCATTGCACGGTTATACCTCGGCGCAGGGAGACGCCGCTACGAGAAAAACGATAGCGGAAAATCTCAACGCGCGTTACGGCGTGGGGATAACGCCCGATCTCATCTATATGACGTGCGCGGCGGCGGCTTCGCTTACGATTACCTTGAAAGCTCTTCTTCACGAGGGCGACGAGGTGGTGGTTTTCGCGCCGTTTTTTACCGAGTATAGGGTTTTTATAGAGAACGCTGGCGGCAAGGTGGTCGTATCTTTACCGGCAAAAAAGACCTTTCAGGCGGACGTAAACGACCTCGCCGCAAGGATAACGCCGAAAACCCGCGCGGTTATAGTAAATTCCCCGAACAATCCGAGCGGAGTGGTTTATACCGAAGAGACGATAAAGGCGATTGCCGACTTGCTCAAAGAAAAGTCTGCGGAGTACGGGGAGGATATTCTGCTTATTTCGGACGAGCCGTACAGAGAGCTCGTATACGACGGCGTAACCGTCCCGTTTATTATGAATTATTACGACAATTCCGTCGTTTGCTATTCGTATTCCAAAGCGTTGTCTCTCCCGGGGGAGCGGATAGGATATATAGCCGTTTCGCCGAAAATGCACGGAGCAAAGGACTTTTACCTTGCGGTGTGCGGTGCGGGCAGGTCGCTCGGGTACGTCTGCGCGCCGAGCCTCTTTCAGCGCGTTATAGCGCGTTGCGACGGGCTTAAATCGGACGTGAGCGCGTATAAGGAAAACCGCGACATTTTGTGCGAGGGCTTAAAAGCGGCGGGCTACGAATTCGTCAAACCCGACGGGGCGTTCTACCTTTTTATTAAAGCTTTGGAAAGCGACGCTTGCGCCTTTGCGGAAAGAGCTAAAAAGCACGAGCTTCTCGTCGTTCCGTGCGACGATTTCGGGGTAAAAGGGTACGTCCGCGTGGCGTATTGCGTGGATAAGAAAACCATCGTAAATTCTATCCCGCATTTTGAGGCTTTGGCAAAAGAATATAAATAAAGAATATAAATAAGGTTAAAACTATTCAGGGGGCGACAATTTTGCCGCCCCCTAATTTAATATTATTTTATTTTTCGCCGCAGCTTACTGCGCGCTTTCTTTTATACTTACCTTTCCGCACATATATTCGGAGTACGAATAAGAGGTCTTGCCCGTAAAACTCTTATCGAACGGGCTGACCGTAAAAAGAGCGGGGTACACGCCGACGAGAGTCCCGTTAAAGACGACGTACTTGTTTCTGCCGAGGTTCAGCGTGACCTCGACGGGTTTTTTATACATTGCCTCAATCGTCTTTTTTATACGACTCAGGTCGGAACAATTCTTTATCATACGATAAATATTCCCGTCTTTGGGGAATTTAACCGTTTTCGACGAAAAACCTTAAAAATCTTCTTCGTCGTCGTCCTCGTCTTCTTCTTCCTCGTCGTAGTCCTCGAAATCGGCTTCGTCTATTTCGGGAATTTCGAAATCGTCCGGTTCGTCGGGTTCGATCTCCTCCTCTTCCTCTTCTTCTTCCTCGTCGTCGAACAGCTCGTCGCCCTCTTCCTCTGCAAGCTTCGACAGGGAAAGCATCTCTTCGCTGTCCTCTTCCTCCTCGGGTACGGTGTCGTCGTCTAAATATTCCTTCCACGAATCGTCGTCCTCGACGTCGGGTACGGTGTCGTCTCTGTCTAATTCCTTAAGGCAGGCGTCGCAATACTTTTCGCCGTCCTTAACGTAGTTTTGGTGGCAACGCGGACAAATGTCGCTTTCTTCTATTTCCACCTCGTCGTCGGGGTTATCCACGAACAAAAGTTTGGAGCCTTTGTTAAGCTCCGCCTTGCAAACGTCGCAGTATTCCTCGCCCTTTTTTATATAATTGAGTTCGCATCTCGGACATTTAACGTATTCCGCCATATTTGCTCTCCGCATATAACATATATATTTGATTGGTTAAAGCATTGTTACAATCCGTTTAACTTGCTGTATATTATAACCGTACGAAGCGTATTTGTAAACTGTTTTTTCGCTAAATTTTATAAAATTTTTATATTTTTTTATATTTTTAACATCTCAAATATTTCGTAAAAAATTTTTATAATTTTGGATAGCGAGAAGTCTGACTATCGGGGCGTTTTTGTTTCCCGAAAAAAATTTCAAAAAAATAA
>CAVDPT010000004.1:0-2186 GCA_963610935.1 Bifidobacteriaceae bacterium
AAAGCCTTCATCCCGCTGCCCCGTTCCTGGCTGCAAGACTTTTTAAAAAAGCAAGCACCGGACCCGCCCGCCGTCGCTAATAGAAAAAGCCAGACAATGTCTTTTTAAGTCGCTGCAAGCCGTTTTTATGCGGTAAATGTTTATATAATTTATAGTTATATAAACACTTGAAAGGATAGGGGGGGGGGTATTTTTTAACAGAAAAGCCTGCGGGGGTATTGCGCGAGGCGCAAGCTGTTTTTCTCGTTATCTTGTTCTTGAAACGAAAGGGACTGTGGGGGGCAAGGATTAGCAAGGAATGAAATATTGCGACAAGAGATAACGAGGGCATAAAGGGATATATACGAGCGTAGGCTTATTCTTTTAGGGGTACAAGGCGTATTAGGGCATACAAGGGGTGTTTGGTGGTAGGCAAGGGGTTACACGGCTTTTAGGGGGCAATAAACGGCTTATAAGAGACAGCTGTTGAGGTATTGGGGGTAGTGATAGGTTGGACGTGTTGTCTTAATTTGTTGACAAAGGGTGAGCGGATAGGGTAGAATAGCTGAAAGAGGAAATGAAAATGAAAAAAGAAGTTAAGCGATTTATAGAGAAGGCGATAAAGTACAATGCCGAGGTTTTGGGCATTGGTGAGCCGAGAGTAGTTTATGTAGGCAAGGCTTTAATGGGGACGGAGACGACGCAAGCGGAGACGAGCAATACGGGTGACGAGATAAAGATAAATAGGGACTGTGGCTGGGGGACGGGAAGCGGTTGGCGAGAGTGGGTCTTTTGTGTTATGGCGCACGAGGTAAGGCATTGTTGGCAAGTATTGACAGGGTATAGTAATAAAGCGTTAAGGGGTTATAAGTCGTCGTCGGAGATTTCCATAGAGAGGTATAACGAGCAAGAGTTAGAGATAGACGCGTGGGCTTGGGCTTGGTTTATGTTAAAGGTAAATTACGGTATGGACTTGATATTGGGTGAGGAAGTAATGAGTAAAAAAGCGCAGGACGATATAAAGGAGCGAGAGAAGAGAATGGAGCGAGAATTTTTAAATAAACGCTAACAATCGAAAGTGAGAGCGACGAAAGTCGTTCTCTTTTGTTTATACGAGGGAAGGGTATGAGATTATGCGTGGCATTATGTGAGGCATAAATCAACCCTAAAGCGTTGATAATCGTCTTGAATTGTGGATAGTCGGTGTGCTATAATAGTGGTGTAGAAACGAGGTTCAAGCGTTTTTACTTCTCCGCGCAGATTGAGAGAGCGCACCGAAACTCAATCAGTTGACTGGCTAAAAGTCCTGCGAGCAGGCTTGTCTGGGGTTTGCTCGCCATTTATGCCGAGTAGCCAAGCGGTAAGGCAATAGATTTTGATTCTATGTATCGTATGTTCGAGTCATACCTCGGTAGCCACGCAACCCAAATAAGAAGGAGAAAAAAATGAAAGAGTTATCAATGAAAGAAATTTTAGTCTTGGCATATCGAGGCGTAGAAGCTATAGATAGGGACAACGCAGAGACGAAAGAGACGATAAATCGTTATTACGCAGAAATCGTTGCTAAAGAGCAAGCGGAAGCCGAGGCGAAGAAGACAGACGCGCCTGAAAAGGCGAAGAAGCCCGTTTCAAAGAAGTAAGTTATGAGTGACAATCATCTCACGAGAAAAGAAAAGCGTTATTTACGCAAGTATGCGAAGCGTGTAGACCGTCATTGTTGTGCGAGCAAAGACAAGCGGAAGAGGGTATATCAGATAGGGTATATCGGCAATCGTTTATGTATGGTGGCGTTTTGCACGGATTGCGAGAGAGTACAGCCGATTTGCGGTTGGTTCGGGCGGTGGTTGTTGAAGAAGTATTTAAGAAAGGGGATAACACGTATAAATGTTCTTGTTTTGTTAAAGACAGACGACATATTTTTATACGGAAAGATTTAGTTATGCAGGACTTTGCAAATTGTGCCGAGAGTAATTCGGCGTTTTCGAAACGAATAAAGCGTTTACGACTCGATAGAGACCTCAAATGTTTAGACGTAGCGAAAGGGACGGGGTTAAGCCATACGGCGATTTTAGGGTACGAGGACGGCTCGCAGATACCTAAAATGGACTCGCTTGTTAAGCTTGCCGATTTTTTTGGGGTTTCCGTCGATTGGCTTGTGGGTAGGACGGATATGCGCAGACTTCCCACGGAGATAGACATTCTTATGC